>CAZBYB010000007.1:937-9250 GCA_964496225.1 uncultured Yersinia sp.
GTGTGATGACATCATTGTTGAGCCGAGTTACTACGCTGAAACTCATCAATGGCATTGATATCAATATAAATGATATTCAACCAGCGCCGGGATGAAGGGCTGTAGGGGCTGGCCCTCTCCGGGTGAGCGGGATACAGGGCATGGAGCGGGTTCAGGCCAACAAATGCTGCACCCTGTCGGCCGAGTTGCTTAATAACCTGGGCCAGATCACCAAAATCACCAATCCCCCAGTTGTGCCCGGAACGCAGGGTATAAAGCTGGATACAGGCCCCCCACAGTTTTTTGCCAGCTATCAGCGCCTGGGGCTCATAACAGCGTTGAGGTGTGATGATGATGGTACAGTCCCACTGTTGGTGCTGATCGCGCAGGACCAGACGATAGTAGCCAGTTAGTAATGAGGGAGGAAGTATCAGGGGAAGCGGTGCTTTTACCTGCCCCTGATATGGGTGGCTTATTATAGAGTTTTCGTTCCCGGTGGTGGTAAGTGTCCAGTAATACTGGAGATCACCGGTTAGGGCTAGTGTTATATTGTGGCCTTCCCTGAACACCAGGACTCGGGGTAATGGTCTTTTTGTATGATGGGTAGCGTGCGGATAGTCGGGTAGCGTTTGTGCCATGAGAGCAACCAGCTGCTGTTGGGTTTGTGATGAAACAGTCTGTGGCTGCCCTTCAGAATCGGTCCAGTGAGTGATAATCCCTGCTTGTATGGCAGCCTTATCTGGCTGTTCATTATTTTGCATGCGCTATCCCCCCCGAAAATTCAGTTAACGCATGGTGCTTTCGTGACCAAGCGTATTGTCTGCAATCTGCTCATTTTGAGAATTGTTGTTACTATGCCCATTGCCAACGCTATCAAATACCCGGAAAGTCTGGCATGAATTTTAGTGCTCCATCCCTTGACTACCTTTTTTAGCAGATAAAAAATTATTCATTGTGATGCAATTTAATAAACTGGTCGCATGATGCCTGCCATTAATACTGATTTATTTTTTCTCCCCGAATTATTGCAGCCAATTCTAACGGCGATGAATAGAAAGGAGAATGATCGGCATTGACCAGCATGACAACATTCGCGCCCACTTTTTCGTACATCCTTTTTTGATCTTCTGGTTTTAGCACTTCATCTCTTAAGCAGGCAGCATATAATTTATTTACCCTGCCAAATTTATCTTTAGAAAGGCTGATGGGTTCAACAAAAGGACGAAATGGTTCTTTTTGTAAAAGCGAAATAGCCTTATCAGTATCAAACTGGCTACAGGTATTGAAAAACAATTCGTTGAGACGTTGAGTTTTTTTCAATGTAATTTCATTTTTATCTTCATTTATTTTCATTTCTGTTGAAATGCCGGGGAATCTGGATTTTTTTGCGGTCTGTGACAGTGATTCCTGATCTTCAGGAATAAAAGCAGCAACGTAAATCAGTTGGGCAATTTTTTCAGGGATATACTCCGCAACCTGAGAAATAATAACCCCCGCCATACTATGGCCAACTAAGATGACGGGCTTTGTACAAGATTCAACGATGGTGATTATCTTGTTAACATAAGTAGTTAAGGTAATACTGGCAAAAGGCGTTGTGTCTTGACCATGACCGGGTAAATCGGGGGCAAAAACAGTATGTCCATGCTTTGTAAGCAAAGGTATTACAACTTCCCAACACCAGCTTGCATGCCATGCCCCATGTAAAAGCACGTAAGTTTTGTGATTTGCGTTTTTTCCTGACATGCTATCGCATAATCCCTGCTTGCCCTGCTGTTAAACAACGTTACCAGGTAAACGGCATCAACTGCGTAACCCGCGCCCACATTCAATGAAATACCATGATAAACCATAAGCCAAGCAAATAAATGCCACCAACACGCCAACAGTCATCATCAAAGAAACATCGGTAATACCTAAAAAGCCATAACGGAAACCGCTGACCATATAAACAATGGGGTTCAATCTGGAGACAGCTTGCCAGAATGGGGGCAATAATGTCAGTGAATAAAATACACCACCAAGGTAAGTCAGGGGGGTTAAAATAAAAGTAGGAATGATGCCAATATCATCGAAAGTTTTGGCAAAAACAGCATTTAATAATCCACCCAGTGAAAATAGAATCGTTGTTAATAACAATGTCAGAACCACCATCCACCAAGTGTGTACCTGTAATGGTACAAAAAACAGTGAAACCAGCGTCACAAGGAAACCGACGCAAACGCCTCTGGCAACGCCGCCTCCCACATAACCGGCGATCACCACATGCGTTGGCACAGGAGCCACCAGTAGTTCTTCGATGCTACGTTGAAATTTGGCGCCGAAGAAAGAAGTCGCAACGTTACCATAAGAATTGGTGATCACTGCCATCATGATCACGCCAGGAACAATAAACTGCATATACCCCACTTCACCCATATTACCAATACGTGGACCAATTAGGTGACCAAAAATAATAAAATACAGCGACATGGTGATAACTGGTGGCACCAATGTCTGTATCCATATACGGAAAAAGCGGGTAATTTCTTTAATCCAGATACTTTGCAGGGCAACCCAATACAAATGCATCATTGTTTTTCACCTCCCCGGGTATTAACCAGAGTAACGAATAGCTCTTCCAGGCGATTGGCTTTGTTACGCATACTCTGTACTTGAATCCCTTGGGCACTTAATTGGCTAAATAAACAATTCAACCCCTGCTCATTGCTGACATCCACTTCCAGCGTTGAAGTATCGGTTAAACGGTGAACATAGCCATCCAGTACCGGCAGTGGGCTTTTCGCTGCTAAATCAAAAATGAAGGTTTCAGATTCCAGCTGGCTCAACAACTGTTTTATGCTGGTGTTTTCTACCAATGCACCATGCTGAATAATACCGATATTACGACAAAGCATTTCTGCTTCTTCCAGGTAATGTGTTGTCAGGATGATCGTCATGCCCTGTGCATTCAATTCTTTCAAAAAACTCCACATTGACCGACGCAACTCAATATCAACCCCTGCAGTGGGCTCATCGAGAATCAACAACTTTGGCTGATGCATTAAGGCACGGGCTATCATTAACCGACGTTTCATCCCACCTGACAGATGCATAGCCGGCTCATTGCGCTTATCCCAAAGATCAAGCTGCCTGAGGTATCGCTCTGCCCTGATCCGAGCCTCTTTACGTACTACACCATAATATCCTGCTTGATTGACAACAATCTGCAACACTTGTTCAAATGGATTAAAATTGAACTCTTGGGGGACTAAACCCAGTTGTCTCTTGGCGTTAACGATATCTTTATCAATATCATAACCAAATACCCTGACCTTACCGGCGGTTTTATTGATCAAAGAGCTGACTATCCCTATCACGGTTGATTTGCCGGCGCCATTAGGCCCAAGCAAGGCATAAAAATCACCAACTTCAACGTGCAAATCAATTCCCCGTAACGCCTTTACACCACCGGTATAAGTTTTAGTGAGTTGTGTTAATTCCAGTGCATACGTCATAAATAAAAAAATAACCTTCAATGAAATCTGTTGCTGGATACCCACCCTGTCGTATTTACATCAGCAGATAATGGACAATAACTGTGGGTTAAATCACATTTAAAACAACCGTGAAAATTAAAAAATTGTGATCAATATCATTATGGTATAGTACGGTGAATTCTGATCATAAATCATTAACTTTAATGAAAGAGATTGAAAAACTTATTGCCAATAACCAAACTTGGTCAGACTCAATCAGTCAAAAAGATCCCGGTTTCTTTGAACGGTTGTCCAAGGCACAAAAACCCCGGTTTTTGTGGATTGGCTGTTCAGATAGCAGGGTGCCCGCCGAACGCTTAACTGGCCTGGAACCGGGTGAGCTCTTCGTTCACCGTAACGTGGCCAATCTGGTTATTCATACTGATCTTAATTGCCTGTCTGTTGTGCAATATGCCGTTGATGTTCTGGAGATTGAACACATTATTGTTTGTGGTCATTACGGATGCGGCGGTATTGAAGCTGCGCTTAACAATACAGAACTGGGGCTTATCAACAACTGGTTACTGCACATTCGTGATCTTTGGTATAAGCATAGCTTTCTGCTGGGTGAGCTGCCTGCTGAAAAACGCCTGAATACACTTTGCGAAATTAATGTTGTTGAGCAAGTCTACAATTTGGGGCATTCCACCATTGTGCAGTCTTGCTGGAAACGCGGCAAAAAAATCATGATCCACGGTTGGACTTACGGAATCCAGGACGGGCGCCTGCATGATCTTGAGATCTCTGCTACCAGTGGTGAAACGCTTGAGATGAGTTACCGCCAGGCTATAGCAGCCCTATTACAGGGCCGCTGAAATAGGTTATTGGTCCAGCAGAATCAGTTTTCCTATCCAGGGAAGATGGCGGTAATGCTGAGCATAATCAATGCCATAACCCACCACGAACTCATCACAAATGGTAAAACCGACCCAATTGACCTTAAGGTCGATTTTGCGCCGCTCGGGTTTATCCAGTAATGTACACACTGCCAATGATTTCGGCTGGCGCAATTGCAAAATTTCGCACACTTTATTCAAAGTGTGACCGGAATCGATAATATCTTCGACAATCAGTACATCTTTATCGCGGATATCTTCGTCAAGATCCTTTAGAATCTTCACGTCTCCGTTAGAGGCCATATTCATGCCGTAACTTGACGCAGTCATAAAATCCACTTCATGAGGCGTCTCAATGGCACGGCACAAATCGGCCATAAATATAAACGAACCCCGCAATAACCCCACCAATATCATCTCATTGCCGCTATGGCGATAATGATCCGTAATTTGGCAACCTAATTCCCTAATCCGATCTTTCACTTGCTGTTCAGGGATCATAACTTCTACGGTATATTTCACAATGCACCCACCTTGCACCGAACGGGCATCTTATCCAAAGCAATCGACAAAACGTTCCGCTGTCACCCTGATGGGGAGATTTCAGGACTCATTAAACCTCTTGCAACTTATTATTTATACTGACGTAACCAGATAACAAATTGATCGATTTCTTTTTCCAGAACTGCCACATGCAAGCCAGCTATGGGTAAATGCTGATAGCCGAATATCCATGGCATTTGCGGAACAATATCCGGGCCATTATTGCGCATACCGATATTACTGTTGGTGGCCAGCACTTGTGTTTTAATCATATCAATTACCGCGGGGGAGATTTTACCCGATATTCTTGAAGGTATGGGGCCATAAAAGCTTAAACGTGCATTATCCACATCAGCATGCAGCAGTACAGGTAAATAACCGTCAACCTTCAGCTGAAAGCAGTTATCGGCCCCAAAACTTTCCTCAGGAAGCTGATGATTGCGACAGAATTTCTGCAAAAGTTCTTCAAAAATAAGCTGCAATCCGCTACCTTCACCCCCATTTTCTTTGGGCGAATGATGGTGGCGGGAGAATTTCTGCAGAATCTTTGCAAAATATAACCATGCCATGAACCAATTCTACCTTTGAGTCACTCACCAGAATCTCTTGCGAAAGTCTATGGCGGGAAGGCTCTTCAATGTACGCATTGTACTTAACATTATCAGGCACTGACAGTAAAGCCCAGCATCATACCGGTATCTTCATGTTCCAGTACATGGCAGTGTGCCATATAAGGGGAATCAGCTGATGCAATATGCTTAAAACGCACCAGTATTTCACTACGCGCACCCTCTACTCTGACCGTATCTTTCCAGCCACGCCGGTGTACTTCCGGTGGCTTACCATTTTCCGTCAGGATACGGTATTGCGTACCATGCACATGGAAGGGATGCAACATCATGTCTCCTTCTCCTGAGATGGTCCATTTTTCATCGCGTCCACGTTTAACATCAAATACCGGCTGTGTCATCGAAAACGCTTGGCCATTGATGCGGTTGGCATGGCTAAAGTTGAATGTTTTTTCATGAGAGGCAGTGTGTTCTATGCTGTCATGATGCCCCATATGACCGGCCATCGCCTGAGATCCATAACGTTGCATCAGGGCCTGCATACCCAGCATATCCAGTTGTGGATCCATCATCAGTTGGAACCAGCGTTCTGGCAGGCCTGCCAGTGCGGGTACAGCAGGTATGACCGCCAAATTGTCCGGTATTACTTTACTACCCCTACGCGCAGACGGCTGCATACGTAACACTGGCAACGGTCGATCAAAGGGTGCCAGCGTCATCGCGATTTGCTGTACAGGTAACGTGACGATATCAAAAGGCTTACCATCGGAACTATCGACCAGTACTTCAAAGCGTTCACCTGGCAATAAGGGCAATTCATGTAACTTCACTGGCTCTACAAGGAAACCGCCGTCACTGGCAATGACATACAATGGGCGACCATCAGAGACCGCCAAATTTAATGAACGCGCATTACAGGCATTCAGCAATCTCAGGCGTATCCAGCCACGTGGTATTACCTGCTGTGGATAACAGACCCCGTTCGTTAATAAAATATCGCCAAACCAGCCCACAGCCGCAGTCATAACATCCAGTTGATAATCAATTTGCCCGGTTTTTGACAACTTTCTGTCCTGCAGGACCAGTGGAATATCATCGACTCCCCAGTTTCGGGGTAGTGACAGCTGACTACTGTTTTCATCTTCAATAATAATCAGTCCACTTAACCCCATCGATACTTGGTAACCGGTTCTTCCATGGGGATGAGGATGAAACCAGCCAGTGGCTGCAGGTTGATCGAGGGTAAATGAAATAATGCCTTTCTGGTTTGGTGCAATCCAAGCCTGTGGACCACCATCAGCTTCACCAGGTATCTCTAAGCCATGCCAGTGGAGGTTGGTCTTTTCCGGCAAGCGATTAATCACTTCGATGGTGACAGCCTGACCTGATTGTAAACGTAGGGCGGGACCGGGTACTGAACCATTTATTCCCCACGTTTTCGTGGTTATATCGGGTAACCAGTGTGTTTCTCCGGCTTGTAGTTTTAGCTGAATTTTCCCATCGCCATCAGGTTGGAGCAACGGCAAAATCGGTAATACTGGGAAATCATCTGCCAGTACAAATTTGCTCCATAAGGGTAATGATCCAACAATACCAAAGGCGGTAATCCATTTGATGAACTGACGACGCTGCATAACCATTTTCCTTGCAGGATTATTTTTTATAATACAATCTTAAGGTCTTTCTTGCAGAAAGAATCTGTCAATAATCCATAGCATGGCATGTTGACTTTTAAAAATAAAATTTAGTTTTCACATAAATATGATACATTTTTATAACAATAAATATATATGTTTGTAATATGAAAAAATCAGTGTTAGTAATGTTGTTATTTAACCTTCTCGGATGCCCGGCTGCCAGCCAGGCACTGACAGAATCTGAAGCAGAAGATCTGGCTGATATTACTGCGATTTTTGTTTACCTAAAAAATGACTGCGGTTACTCCCAATTATTAAATTCACAAATCAAGCAAGCCATTATTGCTTTTGCACAGCAAAATCACTGGGATTTACATAATTATAGTCACTACAATATGAAAGCGTTAGGTAAAGACAGCTATCATGACCTGCGTGGTATTGCCCTGCCAACTGCCTTAAAATGTCAGTCTCTGGCGCGTGATTCTTTCATATTACTGGCATGGAAGCATTAATTTCATCACCTGCTTGCTAAACTCTGATATTTCACCGTGCAACCTCAGATAGAGTTACCTATAATACTGCGCTCGTTTTTATGGCTGTGATCGCATAAGGGAAATCTCCAACATGTCACAGGAAAAAATTTGGCGTGAAACACTCCATGCTGACTTGGGTCAGTATTTTTCAGTAGAAAAAATGCTCTATCATGAAAAAACCGGGCACCATGATCTGATGATTTTTGAAAATCCCGCTTTGGGCCGTATGATGACACTGGATGGTGTAGTGCAGACCACAGAAAGGGATGAATTTATCTACCATGAAATGTTGTCTCATGTCCCTTTACTGGCGCATACCCAGGCGCAAAAAATCCTGATTATTGGCGGTGGAGATGGGGGGATATTGCGTGAGGTCAGTCGACACCAACAGATTCAGCAGATTACCATGGTGGAGATCGATGTTAAGGTGATGCAGTTATGCCGGCAGTATCTGCCAGGTCATAGCGCAGGATCCTATGACGATCCACGTCTTACGTTAGTCATCGATGACGGCGTTAACTTTGTCAATCAGACTACAGAAAAATTCGACGTGATCATTTCTGATTGCACCGACCCAACAGGCCCGGGTGAAAATCTGTTCAGCAGTGTATTTTACCAGGGTTGCGCCCGCTGTCTGAATGAAGGGGGAATTTTTGTTGCACAAAACGGTGTCTGCTTTCTGCAGCAGGATGAAGCCC
>CAZBYB010000007.1:9260-21328 GCA_964496225.1 uncultured Yersinia sp.
GGTTTCTATCAGGCGGCCATTCCAAGCTATTATGGTGGCATCATGGTGTTTGCCTTTGCCACACAAAACCCGGCATGCTGGCAAATCAGCCAGAGCACATTACAGGCACGTTTTACTGCCGCTGATCTGACATGCCGTTATTATAATCCTGCCATTCACGCAGCCAGCTTTGCCTTACCACAATATTTACTGGATACCCTTGCCGTCACTATCGCGCCTGCTGGCCACAGAGTGGTGAACTAAATTGCACAAACTTAAACTGCATGGGTTTAATAACCTGACTAAGGGTTTGAGTTTCTGTATCTACGATATTTGCTATGCTAAAACAGCCGATGATCGTGATGGCTATATCGCCTATATTGATGAACAGTACAATGCCAATAGATTAACAGAGATATTAAGTGAAACCTGTTCCATCATTGGTGCCAATATTTTAAATATCGCCCGTCAGGATTATGATCCTCAAGGGGCCAGCGTTACCATGTTGATCAGCGAAGAGCCTGTCGATCCCAGAGATGTTGATACCTCTGAGCACCCGGGTCCGCTCCCTGAAACATTAGTAGCACATCTGGATAAAAGCCATATCTGTGTTCATACTTATCCGGAAAGCCACCCTGAAGGGGGTATTTGTACTTTTCGTGCCGATATTGAAGTCTCTACCTGTGGCGTTATTTCACCACTTAACGCACTGAACTACCTGATTCATCAGCTGGAATCGGATATCGTCACCATGGATTACCGAGTGCGCGGTTTTACCCGTGACGTCAATGGTATCAAATATTATATTGATCATCAGATTAACTCGATTCAAAACTTTATGTCAGAGGATATTAAATCGCTCTACCACATGATGGATGTTAATCTGTATCAGGAAAATATCTTTCATACTAAGATGTTACTGAAAAATTTTGATCTGAACCATTACCTGTTTAACGCTAAACCAGAGCAATTGAGTACAGAAGAAAAAGAAATCATCACGCAGCAATTGTATAAAGAAATGCAGGAAATCTATTATGGCCGAAACTTGCCAGCAATATTACCAGAAATCACTTATTAAAAAGGCCGGCACCATTATGTTACTGCCTATTTGTATGAATCAGGTAATACCATGAATGTCATTGACACAGATATTATCGATGTTAAATGCATCGAACCCAAAGTTTTCGGTGACCAACGGGGTTTTTTTCTGGAAACTTTCCAGCAGAAACGTTACCAGGAAATGCTGAATATTGACCTTGATTTTGTGCAGGATAATCGCTCACGTTCTGTGAAAAACGTGCTCCGTGGGTTGCATTTTCAAACATCAAAACCCCAGGGTAAGCTGGTTCAGGTGGTATGCGGCAAAGTTTACGACGTTGTCGTGGACATTCGTCGTACCTCACCCACTTTTGGCAAATGGGTAGGTATGAATCTGTCAGAGCAAAATAAAAACCAGTTATGGGTCCCACCGGGTTTGGCGCATGGATTTGTCGTGCTGTCAGAATTTGCCGATTTTGAATATAAATGCACAGATTACTACGATCCCACCAACGAAGCCTGCCTGATCTGGAATGATCCCGATATTGGCATACCATGGCCGGTAACTGAACCGTTGTTATCACCGAAGGATCAATCAGGTCGGCGCTTTTTTGAGTTGTTCTGATGGTAATTATGCAGTTCTCACTAATCACCTGCTGTTACAGGTTTTGCAGAGAAGGCCGTTTATAACCGATGAAATTGTTGATTACCGGCAGTGCAGGGCAGGTTGGCAAGGAGCTGGTGTTGCGTGCACCCAAAGACTGGACAGTGTTAGCGGTTAATCGCCAGCAACTGGATATTGCTGATAACCTGCAAGTTAAGCAAATTGTGGATCATTTTTTACCTGATGTCATTATCAATGCTGCCGCCTACACAGCAGTAGACCGTGCAGAAAGCGAAGCCACCCAAGCTTGGTCTGCTAACTGTGAAGGTGCAAAATATTTAGCTCAGGCTGCCAAAACCTGTGGTGCCAGATTGTTACATATTTCTACTGACTATGTTTTCTCAGGGGACAAAACAGGTTGCTATAACGAAAATGATACCACTGGTCCCACGGGTGTTTATGGCCAGAGTAAACTGGCGGGTGAAATGGCGATAGCAAAAGCCTGCCCTGAACATATTATTATGCGCACTTCCTGGATTTTTGGTGCGCAGGGTAATAACTTTGTCAAAACCATGTTGCATCTGGGCCGGGAAAGAACCGAGCTATCCGTTGTGGGGGATCAATGGGGCAGCCCAACCTATGCCGGTGATATTGCCGGGGTTTTATTAAACATAGCCGCCCAAACAAGGCATGCACAACCTGTCTGGGGTATTTATCATTATTCCGGTATGCCTTATGTCAGTTGGGCTGAATTTGCCGCCACCATTTTTGAACGGGCCTGTGAAACCGGGTTATTAACCCACAAACCCATTATTAAAACAATTACCACCCGCGAATACCCGACAGCCGCCAGACGTCCGGCCAATTCCAGATTAGACTGCCGCAAAATCGATCGCATGTTTACTATCAAGCCCAGTGACTGGCAGGCAGCGTTGTCAGGTATGGCAGCTTGGTAGTATAATTAAATACTCACTGATATCAGAGAAAGGTAATGAATCCGCATCACAGTAAACCCACATCGCTAGTATCATTGGTTGGTAATGCTTGGAACCAGCGCAATCTGATTTATCAGATGTCAAAACGTGACGTAATTGGCAGATATAAAGGATCGGTGATGGGCTTATTATGGTCATTCCTTCACCCTGTTCTGATGCTGACAATTTATACACTGGTTTTTTCTGTTATCTTCAAGGCCAGATGGAACGCAGGGATTAACAGTGAATCCAAAACTGAATTTGCGGTGATACTATTTGTTGGTTTGATTGTACATAGTTTATTTGCTGAAGCACTTAATCGTGCACCCAGCCTGATTATCAGTAATGTTAACTATGTCAAAAAAGTTGTTTTTCCACTGGAAATACTTCCTATCATCTCCTTGGGTTCGGTACTTTTCCATGGTTTTATCAGCTTGATGGTACTGATTACTGCCTTTTTTATATTTAATGGTTTCATTCACTGGACGGCCTTGTTTTTGCCCTTGGTGATTATCCCATTGCTCTTTTTAACACTGGGCCTTGCATGGTTCCTTGCGTCGTTGGGTGTTTTTCTACGTGATACCGGTCAGACCATCAGTATCCTGATGACTGTCATGCTGTTTCTTTCCCCAGTTTTTTACCCGGCTTCATCCCTACCATCTGAATTGAAAACGGTTATCCTGTTAAACCCGTTAACCTTTATCATTGAGCAGGCACGAGCAATAATCATCTGGGGCCAGCTACCTGATTTCGGTGGTTTAGGAATGTATGCCTTGATCTCACTCACAGTTATGTGGTTGGGCTACGCTTGGTTTCAAAAAACCAGAAAAGGGTTTGCTGATGTGCTCTGAAATCGCAATCAAGGTAGAAAATCTTGGTAAATGTTATCATATTTATGATAAATCACGTGACAGATTGTTACAAATGCTGATGCGTGGCCGCAAGCAATATTTTCATGAATTCTGGGCCCTGAAAAATGTCTCGTTTGAAGTCAAACAAGGTGAGACCGTTGGTATCATTGGGCACAATGGTAGTGGTAAGTCTACGTTATTACAGATGATTTGCGGAACTCTCAACCCTACTACTGGTAATGTTCAAACCTATGGTCGTATAGCAGCACTTCTGGAACTGGGTTCGGGTTTTAATCCTGAATTCACTGGACGTGAAAATATCTATATGAATGCTGCAGTCCTCGGTCTAACTGGAGAGGAAATAGACGAAAAATATGAATCTATTGAAAAATTTTCTGGCATTGCTGATTTTATTGATCAACCAGTCAAAACTTATTCTAGTGGCATGGTAGTAAGGCTGGCTTTCTCGGTACAGGCACAAGTTGACCCTGATATTCTCATTGTCGATGAAGCATTGGCGGTTGGTGATGCCTTGTTTCAAGCTAAGTGTTTCAATCGCCTAAAACAATTAAAAGACAGGGGTACAAGCATTCTGCTTGTTACTCATTCTAGTGAACAAATTGTTACACATTGTTCACATGCAATCTTATTGGATCATGGCATAGCAATAGAAGCCGGTGAACCTCGACATATCGTCAATCGTTACATGGACCTGTTATTTGGTACAAATTCGCATAAATGGATTAAAAAGGAAGCTACACAGGTAGAAGAAATAATTCCTTCAGATTCATTGAATTATTTTGAAGACAAATTTTCTACACGCACAGGTTACAATCCAAATGAGTATCGTTGGGGCGATGGTACGGCAGCAATTCTCGATTTTTACTTGGCAGCAGATGGTACACCCTATCCATCAACTGTGATAGTTGGACAAACCATTACACTTATGGCTACTTTGAGATTTTTTACCAATTTGTTGTGTCCAATCATGGGGATCACCATTAAAACGAAGGAAGGCGTTACAGTTTTTGGTGCTAATTCGCAAACCTTAGGTCTTGATGAATTTCATTCATTAGGGAAACAAGGGAAAGTCGCTGTCGCTAAGGCTCTTTTTTGTTGTCGTCTTGGTCCAGGAGATTATTTTATTTCTTTAGGTATCGCTACTCGTCAGGGGGACAATGTTATACCTCACGATCGACGTTATGACGCGATTCATTTACAAGTACTTCCAGCTCCTCATTTTTTTGGGCTGATTGACCTTGATATTAAATTATCAGTAAAGGATATGACCTCATGAAATCTCTGTTGCTCGAAGCAGGTTATCATCTGAATTATCATGGTGTATGGTCACAGCCTGAATATAGTAGTATTTCCTACAACGATGGCGATGAAGCAGAAGAGCGCATTGCCGCTATTTTAGCTCAAGCACAAGATACTTCAGTTCTTTCAAGAGAATTACGTCAGCATTGTACCGATTGGCCCTCTTATTATCATTTTAGTAGTATGCGTGCCAACATTATGCGACCCTTTGAACCAGCGCTGGTAGGTGCAAATGTGCTTGAGATTGGATCAGGGTGCGGTGCTATCACCCGTTATCTGGGTGAATGCGGTGCTAAAGTGTTAGCACTTGAGGGATCTTACCGACGAGCCGCAATTACTCGTTCCCGGACGCGCGATCTACCTAATGTTGAGGTTATCACCAATAAATTTGACTATTTTTCATGGGCTCAACCATTTGACGTAATTACCCTAGTTGGAGTACTAGAATATGCCAACTTATTTACATCAGGAAGACACCCAGCCTTAGCCATGCTACAAACCATCCGTACTTTATTAAAGCCTCACGGCAAGCTGATCTTGGCGATTGAAAACCAGTTAGGCCTAAAATATTTTGCTGGTGCAGCAGAAGATCATATTGGGCAGCCTATGTATGGTATTGAAGGCCGTTATTTAAAAGACCAACCCCAAACCTACGGTCACAAAGTGTTAGCCGATTTATTATTCCAAGCAAATTTTGCCAATTCGGAATTTCTTGTTCCCATGCCTGACTATAAATTTGCACGATCGATTGTGACAGAAACTGGTTTTTCTTGCGAAAAATTTGACGTCGATGCCCTGCTATGGCAGTCGTCCCGACTTGATCCACAGTTGCCTACTTATCCTGTTTTTTCTCTTGAATTGGCTTGGCGTGATATTATAAAAAATGGTATGGCTTTGGATTTAGCTAATTCGTTTTTGGTCGTAGCAGAAAATCTTGGGGTACCTAAATCCGAAGATTCTACTATTCTAGCTTATCACTATAGCTCGGAACGTGCTCCTCTATTTTGTAAAGAGACGAAATTCATCCATACAAATTCCGATTCAATTCAGGTGCAATATCGCATGCTTATGCCAGATGCGCCCAAGCAATCGACAGGAAAACTCCTGCACTTCAGGATCCATGATATTGGTGAGTATGTGTCAGGTTACGTATTGTCTCTGGAATTTATAAAAATTGTATCACGTGATGGGTGGCATATTGAGGATGCTGGTACTTTTTTTTGTCGCTACCTTGACATCTTGTTATCACTTGCTTTTTCTGATGAGCCGGTTAAACCGGTTATCTCCTTGGATACGCTCTTACCCGGCAGATTTTTTGATACTATTCCACGCAATATCATCATTACACCTGATGGTTCTTGGCGTGTAATAGACGAAGAATGGGAACTGGCTGAAGCTGTTTCAATTGGATATATTATTTTTCGAAGCCTACTTAGTTTAATTAATACAGTTTCGCGTTTCGGGTATACAGAGAGTATTTTTCCAAAAACACAACTGGGTTTTTTGAAGGCAATATACAAGGTAATAGGACTGGAAATCAATGAAACAACACTGCATTCTTATTGGAATATGGAACAGCGGATACAGGCAGAAGTTAGTCTGGCATCTTTAAATCAGGTTTTGCCATTCAATATACCATTACAATTTAATAACTTACATATGGTACTGGTTGAACGTAATGAACAAATGGACTGTCTGAATCACACCATTGCTGAACGTGACAAACACATTGATCTTTTTAATCAAACTCTTGAAGAGCGGGATGAGCAGATAAACAATCTGAAAAATGAAACTATGTGCTGCAGTCAAGCCCTTGAAGAGCGGGACGAGCAGATAAGCAGCCTGAAAAGTGAAATCATGTATTGCAACGAACTCATAGCGCATCTTGACTCTGAATTTCAGGCAATAAATAGACAATTACGTGCCATTATACAAAGCCGCTCGTGGCGGCTGACTTCACCATTGCGTGCTGCAAAGGATTTTTACACCAATACACTATTATTTTTAGCAAAAAAATGGCACATACTCTGTCATCATTTACATCCTTACAATATATTTATACGTAAGATTAAAACTGCCATTAATTTATTGGTTAATAGGCAATTTGGTCAATTTTTTCAAAAAATATATCATTTTATACAAAATAAAATAAATACCCCAATATCTTTAAAGAGTACGCAGCATATCACTATTATAACTCCCAAGCATACTCTTTATGTTGCTCATAGTCTTGAGAAAGCATTAACTGAAATCAACATTTCAGTTAATATCAGTCACATGTATTCTACAAGCACTGACGATGGCCAAATACACATTGTCATCTGCCCACAGATTTTTTCCAATTTACCAGAGAATTTTGTTGCTTTCCAAATGGAGCAAACAATTAATCCAAGATGGTTTAGCGATAAATATATTGCTCTTTTAAAAAGAGCCATTGCTGTTATGGATTATTCAATAACAAATATTGAATACCTCTTACAGCAAGGGATACCTTATCAGAAATTATTTTATGTACCAATTTCATCACATCAGCGATATACCGAGTACTTAAATAACCATGGATATAATTTGCAGCATAATAAAAAAGAAGCATCGATTGATGTATTATTTTACGGCGATCCAAATTGTGAACGCCGTCTCAATTATCTGCAGCAGTTAAGTCAAAATTTTAATATCTATATTGCTTCTGAAGTTTTTGGTACTGATCTAATACATCTGATACAACGAGCAAAAATAGTCATTAACATTCATTACTATGAGAACGCCTTGCTGGAAACAACACGTTTGTACGAAGCTCTATCTCTTGGAACACCAGTAATCAGTGAAACAAGTACAGACATCCATCATCATAACATTTTGAGTAATTTGATTGATTTTACCCCATTGGGTGATATTAATGCTATGGCAGATAGGATTGAATTCCTATTAAATGACAATGAGCAGACCCGTCGCCGTACAAAAATTGCTGAGTTTATACGCCATGATAAGCAATTTGCTGTTTATTTTAAACGTTATCTTTTAGCTAATGATTTTATCGACTTTGATACCTATAAAAATAATGTTGATTTCATGACACACATTAAAAATGTTGATATCCCTAAACTTTGTTTATCTCTTACAGAAACACCTGTTCGCCAGCGTGCTTTTCTGAATAAAGCCACACATAATTTCCAAATAATTGAGGGAATACGGCATCGTCTTGGCTGGATAGGGTGTGGTCTGAGTTATAAATACATTAGTACGATTCTTGCAGAAAATAATGTTGAAATGGCAGTTATTTGTGAAGATGACGTGCTTTTCCCATCGGATTTTGACAATCAGCTAAAAAAAACCATTCATCATTTGCGTAAAACAAAACATGCTTGGCACATCTTTGCTGGCATGATTGCAGATCTACATGATGATACAACAGTGCTCGCTGTAGAAAAAATTGACGGAATAAATTATGTTTATATTAATAAAATGTGTAGTACAGTAATGAATATTTACTCACAACGAGGTATGCAACTCATGAGTGGATGGAATGAAAAAAATCATGATGCTGCAACCAACACCATCGATCGCTATATTGAATCAACTCCAGAATTAATAGTAGTTACTACCCTTCCTTTCATGGTAGGGCATGCAGAAGAACAGCATTCAACACTGTGGGGATTTGCGAATACACAATATTTAGAAATGATCAGAAACAGTGAGCAATTATTGCAAAAAAAAGTTAACCTGTTTAAAGAAAAGCAAACTATTTTGCTTAATTGAAATTGTGAGAAATTTGCCCATGACAGCCATTTTTATCACTGGTGGAGCTGGATATATAGGAACCCATACCTGTATTGCGCTATTAAATGCAGGCTACGAAGTTGTCATTTTTGATAATTATATTAATAGTCATCCCGAAGTATTAAACAGAATACAACAAATAACGCAACGTCGTATTACCTGTATTGAAGGCGATATTAGAGACAAAGAAGCGTTGGTTAAAGCACTACAAGCAAGTGGTTGTTCTGCTGTTATTCATTGTGCTGGGTTAAAAGCAGTAGGAGAATCTGTCACTAACCCATTGAATTATTATGAAAACAACGTTATTGGTACCTATAATCTCTTATTAGCCATGCAAAAAACTCATCTTAGTACACTGGTATTTAGCTCATCGGCGACTGTTTATGGAGCCCCTCAGTGGTTACCCATTACAGAATCCCATCCGCTTTCTGCTACTAATCCTTATGGTAGGACCAAGTTGATTATCGAGGAAATGTTGCGTGACCAATTTCGGGCATTCCCTGGTTGGAAGATTGCCATACTGCGTTATTTTAATCCGGTAGGAGCACATGAAAGCGGGCTCATTGGTGAGGATCCGCGCGGAACTCCTAACAATCTGATGCCCTATATTGCACAAGTTGCAGCAGGAAAACGTGAAAAACTGCATATTTGGGGCAATGATTATCCCACAAAAGATGGTACGGGGGTGCGCGACTATATTCATGTCGTCGATCTAGCACAAGCTCATAGTAAAGCATTGGAATATTTATCTACAGATCAATGTATTGCGGTTAATTTAGGGACAGGTCAGGGTTATAGTGTATTACAAGTCATGCATGCTTTTGAAATTGCCAGCAATCACCCTATTGCACACACTTTTTGTCCTAGGCGTGATGGTGATGTGGCTTCTTGCTATACCAATCCTAGTTATGCTGAAAAATTACTCGGTTGGCGTGCAACAAGAAATATGGCGGCTATGTGTGAAGATCACTGGCGTTGGCAATATCACAATCCAACAGGTTATACATAAAGATTTTGGGAATTTTGACATTTTTTAAACAGTAAATTAATTATATGTGATATATAGCATTACCTAAAAAATTAATGGTTATGCTCTCTTTAGTATCAAATTAAGGTGTAGGTTTTTGGCGAATAATTCTGGTTTCATCATTTTCCAACCTACTATCTCTCTCGTTCTGGGTTGCTATTGGTGGCATTGTTAATAACTTTATCAAAAGGATGAGGGTTATCGCGTGTTTTGTATCAGGGATACTATACCCATACTAAAAAGTTACGATATTTGGGTATACATCGTATGCCAGTTACAGTAAAAGCAGGCACGTTATAAATTGATTTAAAATAAATTATCAAGAAACAGGTTATCAATATCACAGCAACAAGCTGCTTAATGTAGGGCTGTTTCAGAGAAAAATTAACAGCAATGCATGACTGTGACACAGGAGCTGTTACCTCAGATGCCTTTCTAGGCTGTGATTGTGATGGATAATGCTGTTTTTCACAAACGCCAAGATATCAGGCATGCAATACAAGGAAAACAGGTGCCTGAATTACCCGAAATAGAAACCAGCCGTCGTGGAATAGAACCTTATCTGGTGGGGTATACTATCCTGCACACTGTCGTCAGAAATCCCCGCTTGCGCTGGCCTGTGGCCGATGAAATTATGTCACTGCGTGATCAAAAAGTGGTGAGTGTACAACGCCGGGCAAAATATCTATTAATTGAAGTGCATACAGGCTGGTTGATTATCCACCTTGGTATGTCGGGCAGTCTGCGCATACTGGAAAAAGACAGTATTGTACAAAAACACGACCATATCGATGTGATGATCAGCAGCGGAAAAATCCTTCGCTATCGTGATCCACGGCGTTTTGGTGCCTGGCTTTGGAGTCATGATCTTCAAAAAACGTGTGTGCTGACTCATTTAGGCCATGAACCTTTAGAAGATGCATTTAATGGTCAATATCTGTTTGAAAAATCGCGCGCTAAACGCATACAGATTAAACCCTGGCTAATGGACGCTAAAGTAGTGGTGGGTATTGGTAATATTTACGCCAGTGAATCCTTGTTTGTTGCAGGCATTATGCCAGATCGGCCGTCCCATTCATTAACCGCAACAGAAACGGAAAAACTGTCGGGCGCCATTAAGGCGGTATTATCCGATGCAATAGCACTGGGAGGCACCACGTTACGTGATTTTTTACAGACTGATGGTAAACCCGGTTACTTTGCCCAACAATTACATGTTTATGGTCGGGCTGGCTCCCCATGTCGCCGATGTGGTGGACTGATAGAAAGCCTTAAACATGGACAACGCAGCACTTTCTTTTGCAGCAGATGCCAGCATTAACGGCAATCAGGCTAACTTCTTTAATAAGGCTGCCGTGACGGGGGCCGGGAGAAACAGGGTAATATCACCCCCGTGATATGCAATTTCCTTTACCAGGGATGAAGAAATACAGGCCCATTTTTCTGAAGGTGCAAGAAAAAGGGTTTCCAGTGCTGGCATTAAGTGACGATTCATGCCTGCCAGTTGCTGCTCATACTCAAAATCAGCAACGGAACGTAAACCCCGTAGTACAATATTGACGTTTTGTTTGCGGGCAAAATGCACCAAAAGTTCATTAAATGCCATTACCTTTACATTGTTTAACGGCATCATCACTTCCTGCGCTAAAGCAACACGCTCATCCAGGTTAAACAGGGTTTTTTTTCTGTCATTTTTAGCGATGGCCAGGATCACCTCATCAAACAGTGTTGACGCGCGTGTGACTAAGTCCAGGTGCCCATAAGTTATCGGATCAAAAGTCCCGGGATACATTACCTTAATGGTCACCCTGTCTCCTCGTTCTTATTGATGTCTAACGCCCACAGGGCACAATATTTATTAAAAGTATATTGTGCATTAACAACAGCCAGTAATAGCCCCTGCTTACCATCCAAAAAGCCGGCCCGTAATAACCAGGTTTTGAAAAAAGCACCGATACAATGGCTAAAAATAGCAAAATAGCGACAACGCTGATTCCGTTGATGCTGTTGTATCGCCCAAGCTTGCGCATAACTGAGCTGCTTGCGTTGAAAAGAACAAAAATCCCGGCAGGTCAGATGCAATAAATCGCCATTCAGTGGGATGATTTTGGCTGAGCGCGTATTCAGGGATTCATGAACTAAATCATCATGGTAATCATAACGATCTTTGGCATACAAGCGTATAACAGGGTCAGGGTACCAACCACTATGACGCATAAAACGACCTAAAAACAGATTACGTCGGATACAACTATAAACGACATCATCATTGGCTATGGCCATGACGGCCTCAACAGAGGCCTTTAATGCCGGTGTTACCCGTTCATCGGCATCTATCATAAAAATATAATCACCGGTGGCATAGTGTTGGGCTAACTGGCGCTGTTTACCAAATCCCTCCCATACCGTATTGGTATAAACCCTGGCGCCAAATTGTCGCGCAACTTCCTGCGTGGCATCCTCACTACCGGCATCAAGTACGAGAATTTCATCAGCCC
>CAZBYB010000007.1:21338-23810 GCA_964496225.1 uncultured Yersinia sp.
GTAATATTTATATTTTCAGCAAAAAAGTTTTCTATATGATTGTTTTTTTCATCTATTTGTAAAGGAGGCATTCTGGCAATAAACTGGCCTCATTTTTCGTAATCATCACCACCGACAAGCTTTTTCTTGCATGCATTCAATGGCTCCTGGGCGGAAGATAAGGCTCCAGCAAGTGTAATAATCGTTGCAAGGCACCCTGGTTTTCACGCAGAACCTCGGCAGCGTGGCGTCCATAACTCAGACGACTCTCTTTATCGGCAAGTAATAGGCTCACTTTATCGACCAGGGATGGCGTATCAGTGACGATGATAAGCCCATTAGCTTGTTCCAGTTTGGCGCAAATATTTTTAAAATTAAAGGTATGGGGCCCCATGACTACGGGAATAGCATGTGCAGCTGCTTCAAGTGGATTGTGTCCCCCTTTTTCCACCAAACTTCCGCCGATAAACGCGATATCGGCAATGCCATATAACAACATCAATTCCCCCATAGTGTCACCGATCACAACTTGTGTATGGGTTTGCGGGACATGGCCGGTACTACGCCGTGTATAGCTAAAACCTGCTTTTTGTGTCAGTTCCTGCGCCTTGTCAAAACGCTCTGGATGGCGGGGTACAAGAATCAGTAACAAATCGGGGTGACAGGACAAAAGTTGGCGGTGAGCGTCCAAAATGAGGGTTTCTTCACCTTCGTGAGTGCTTGTTGCGATCCACACGGGTCGATGCGGTGCCCACTGGTGGCGCAGGGTAATGGCCCGTGCTGCCAGTTCAGGTGTCACCGAAATATCAAATTTCAGGCTGCCGGTAATGACAAGCTGGGAACGCTTCAATCCTAATTCAATAAATCGTTGACCATCTTCCTGATGTTGAGCTGCTATCAGCGTGACATGCTGCAGAATATCGCGCATAAAACCTGCAATTCTTTTATAGCGCCCCGCTGAACGTTCAGAAAGACGGGCATTGGCAATCACCAGAGGTATATTTCGTCGATATAACGCATTAATAAAATTAGGCCATAGCTCTGTTTCCATAATAATAACAAGATTTGGATTGATCTGATTTATAAAACGATTCACTGCATCTGGTAGATCATAAGGAAGATAAACATGATGGACATCTGTACCAAAAGCGGATTGTACTCGTTCAGAGCCGGTTGGTGTCATGGTCGTTACGGTAACAGGCAACGTCGGATAACGATGGCGTAATATCCTTACCAAAGGGATTGCAGCAAGCGTTTCGCCAACAGAGACAGAGTGTAGCATGATGCCACCCGCAACAACTTTACCATGACAAAACCCATAACGTTCACCCCAACGTTGACGATAAGCGGGGATTCTGTAGCTGCGTAACAGTAAACGCAGCCAAATCAGAGGCTGAATAAGGTACAGTAGTACCTGATATAAACGTAGCAACATTTTTTATCAAATTCATACATAGGGTTTGCTTGGGATGATAGCATATCTGGCGTGAGATTAATGACAACCCTGATCGGGTTGAACCATAGACATTCGCTCTCTGGAAATCCTACCCCTCTTCCCTTTTCAGCATTATTAAAACAATCCAGCCTACCCTGTAGGCTGGCGCGGTTTATGTAAGAGAAAAATGAGGATCGTATCACAATAGTTTAATAAGGAAACCATTGCATGCTGCTGATAATGAATGTAATTTCAAAATAGAATTCTAACTATTTATGTTTTTTAATATACATGACCATCCGGATAAGATCGAAATAGTATATTTTATTGATTTATAACTGCTTTCATATTTTTTGCATCATCCTGCAGTACTGCTTTATGTTTATGCCATATGATTCATCAAATCAAGACCAATAAGAGTCATTATGAATAAAATCAAATCATTAGCACAATATTATGTTGATTTAATGGTAAAATTAGGGTTAGTACAATTTTCATTGTTGCTGGCTTTTGTGCTGGTATTTTTGGCTGTTGTCGTGCAAATGGCGGTGACTCTTTTGTTACGAGGGGAAATTAAAAGTATCGATTTGGTACATTCTATTTTTTTTGGTTTACTCATTACCCCGTGGGCGGTTTATTTTTTATCGATAGTTGTTGAACAGTTGGAAGAGTCACGCCAGCGACTTTCCCGTCTGGTTGAAAAACTTGAAGTGATGCGTTACCGCGATTTAGAACTTAACCAACAGTTACAAAACAACATATCTCAACTCAATCATGAAATTGCTGATCGTGAAAAGGTAGAACAGGCGCATTTGGTGGCTGTCTTTCAATTGAAAGAAGAAATGAAGCATCGTGAGCGGGCTCAAATTGAGCTGATGCAACAGTCGACTTTGTTACGCTCATTTTTGGATGCTTCTCCCGATCTGGTTTATTATCGCAACGAAAAAAATGAATTTTCTGGCTGTAATCGCGCCACAGAGTTGCTGGCCGGTAAAAGTGAAAAACAGTTGGTAGGTTTAACACCGCGAGAAGTCTTCAGCGCTGATATAGCAGAAAAA
>CAZBYB010000007.1:23820-33340 GCA_964496225.1 uncultured Yersinia sp.
GTCATCGAAACAGATGAAAAAGTTTTTCGTCATAATGTTTCTCTGACTTACGAACAGTGGCTGGTTTATCCCGATGGCCGTAAGGCCTGTTTTGAATTGCTTAAAGTCCCTTTTTATGACAGCTTGGGTAAACGCCAGGGGTTAATGGGGTTTGGCCGAGATATTACTGAACGTAAACGCTACCAGGATGCACTGGAAAATGCCAGCAGGGATAAGACCACGTTTATTTCTACCATCAGTCATGAGCTGCGTACGCCACTGAATGGTATTGTCGGATTAAGCCGCATTCTGTTGGATACGCAATTAAATACTGAACAACTGAAGTACCTTAAAACCATTCATGTCAGTGCGATCACATTGGGTAATATTTTTAATGATATCATTGAGATGGATAAGATAGAGCGGCAAAAAATTAAACTGGATAATCAACAAATTGATGTGATGGAGTTTATTGCTGATTTAGAAAATCTATCCGGATTGCTCGCTCAACCTAAAGGGTTAAAATTTTTTATGGAGTTACAAGGTATACTGCCACAAAAGATAATCCTCGATGGTACTAGGTTACGACAAATTTTATGGAATTTAATTGGTAATGCAGTGAAATTTACTCAAACAGGACATATTATTGTCCGCGTCAAGTATGAGGTTCCTGAACGTATCATCTTCGAAGTTGAAGATTCAGGCATGGGCATTCCCCCGGACGAGCAAGATAAAATTTTTGCCATGTATTATCAGGTTGAGGGCAGTGATGGTGAACATTCTGCAACGGGTACCGGTATTGGTTTAGCGGTTTCAAGGCGCTTGGCCCAAAATATGGGAGGGGATATCACGGTTAAAAGTATTCAAGGACAAGGTTCCTGTTTTACATTATCGGTTATCGCACCTGACGTACAAGAAGCGGAAAATAACACACCAGCCCCGGGCAAACTACCTGCGTTGCGTGTACTATTGGTGGAAGACATTGAATTGAACGTGATTGTCGCACGTTCCGTGCTGGAAAAACTGGGAAATAGTGTTGATATCGCAATGAATGGTCATGATGCATTAGCCATGTTTGATCCCGATAAATTTGATTTAGTCTTACTGGATATTCAATTGCCCGACATGACAGGTTTGGATATCGCGCGTCAAATCCGTGGATGTTATGGGCAAAGAGCCTTACCACGTCTGGTGGCTTTAACGGCTAATGTACTAAAAGATAAAAAAGAATATCTTGATGCAGGAATGGATGACGTGTTGAGTAAACCGCTTTCAGTTCCTGCGCTCAGGGCGGTCATTGAGCAACTTCTGGAGCAAAAGCCTGCTCATGAAACAAAAAAACAAAAAATGCATGAAATACAGACTAAAGCGTTACTACTTGATACAGCAATGTTAAATCAATATATGGAATTAATCGGACCAGAATTGATGTATCAAAGTTTGGCATTATTTGAACAGGCGATGCCAGGTTATTTGGCTATTTTGAGTTCCAACATGACCGCAAGGGATCAGAAAGGAATTACAAACGAGGCACATAAAATTAAAGGCGCTACAGGTTCGATAGGATTACGCCATCTGCAGCAATTAGCTCAGCAGATCCAAACGCCTTCGCTCCCTGCGTGGTGGGATAATGTACAGGATTGGATTGATGAATTGAAACTGGAATGGCTTGTTGAGGTACAGCTATTACGTGAATGGATAGCGGAAGCTGAAAAAAAACAACCCCCGACCTGAGCCGGGGTGCGCGAACACTGCGCCAACATCAGGGAAAAAAGAGATGACCTGCACGTATTTTCTATAAGTGAGCTGCTGAAGAGACCAAATACACTTTCATACAAGTTCGTATCCGATCAACTGAACAATAACATAGCAAATGTTCCACAATGTATTAGGGTGTTTATTGAAATATGTGATGTAACATGGCATTTTTGATTAAAAATAACATAGGTTATAACATTCTATCCGCTCAAAGCCTGCTTGATATTAACGCAGGATCACCGGTACACAGCAAGCTCAAGTGAACCCGTCCCGGTATTTATTGCACATAGGTAAAAGCGGTAATAACTTTCTTTACTCCACTGATTTTACTGGCTATTTTAGCTGCAGATTGACCTTCTTGTTGAGAAAGTAAACCCAGCAAAAATACCTCGCCATTCTCAGTAGCCACTTTCATATGTGATGATTTAACGGTATCTCCAGCCAGCAACTGAGAACGTACCTTAGTCGTTATCCAAGCATCAGATGATATCGTTCTAAAATCAACCGGGGTACCTTTACGTATTTCATTATAAATTTCAGCCACACCTTCCACACCTGCTGCGATTTGTTTAGCAAGATGAATCAATTCGGTGGTAGGAGCCTGCCCGGTAAGCAAAACTTTGCCCTGATAAGTAGTAGCAATAACGCGTGTTTGTTTTTTCAATTGCTGATCTTTATTCAATGCATTACCGATTCTTATTTGCAGTGTATTATCATCGAGTTGTGTTCCTACAGTACGTGGATCAGTTGTGCTTTTTGTGGCAACCACAGCACTACCAACAACAACTGCTCCGATACAACCCTGTAATAACAAGATACTCAATAATAATAGACCTTTTGCAAAACGTGCTGCAGAGGAATAAGCGCAGGGTTTCACTGCGCGCAGAACCGAAGTGTATGCGCGGTACATAAGGGTTCGAGCACCATACCAACAACGTGCTGGTTTTCTCGCAATAGAATTTTGTAAGAGGTCTAATGCCAATACAGAACAACGCTTCATTGGTTTTCCTTCAACAATCTTCCTTATAGGGAAATAACGTGTTATCAATTAAATCACACAGACAATTTACAGTGAGCAGGTGTATTTCCTGAATTCGTACACTGTGATGAGAAGGCACACGAATTTCAACGTCTTGTTGACCCAGTAATCCAGCCAGTTCACCGCCATCGTAACCGGTGAGTGCAATAATAGTCATGTCCCTGGTAACGGCAGCTTCAACTGCTTTGACAATATCACGGCTATTGCCACGAATAGAAATTGCTAATAGTATGTCTCCCGTATCGCCAAGGGCGCGAACTTGTTTCGCATAAACTTCATCATGCAAATGATCATTGATAATGGCGGTTAATACAACATTATCTGCATTTAAAGCAATGGCAGGTAAACTCGGACGCTCAGTTTCAAAACGGTTGATCATACTGGCTGCAAAATGCTGAGTATTTATTGCAGAGCGTCCATTACCACAACAGAGGATTTTATTGCCGTTCAGCAAAGACTGTACCATGGCTGTAGCTGCTCGTGAAATGGTATCAGGCAAAGATTCTGCAGCTGCAATTTGGGTTTGAATACTTTCGGTAAAACAAACTTTAATTCTGTCCAGCACGTTAATTTAATCCATTCGTAAAATTAATTAGTTAATTTTTGCTTAAAAAATAAGCAATTTTAATGATCATTAAAAGCATTCGGAAACCATTCGAATTGGTGGCCGGTAATGGCAAAAACATCAAAACGGCAAGATGATGTTTCAAAACTTTCTCCCTGTTGCGCTAACCAAACAGCTGCCGTCTGTAGTAACCGTCGTTTTTTCACAGGAGTGATACTTGCAGCTGCACTGCCAAAATAATCATTACGACGGAAGCGAACTTCAACAAATACCCATGTCTTTTGAAAACGCATAATAAGATCAATTTCACCAGAGCGTAAAATGACATTGGCAGCAACATAAATAAGCCCGGCACGTTCAAGGTAGCGACGAGCTATAGCTTCATAGTTTGTTCCAACAGCGCGTTTGCTGAGTTTATTCATCTATTGTTGCTGTCTTTCTGATGCCAGATTTCGCTACATTGCAGCGAAATTTTTTATTAACCGATCTGAATCATGATGTTACTGGAATAACCCTGCCGTTACGATACTCAAACCAGGACAATTCGCGTTGAACAATACAACCGGGTGTGGTACTCAGTTTTCCGGTGAATCCTGCCATACGAAAATCCGTCAGCGGTATTTGCGCAAAATACTGTGCTAGCATCCAGGCATCCATCCCCATAGCATACAGGCGTACCAGAGAATAATCATTGTTAAGCTTGGCTATTGTTTGCTGCATTAATGTAGAACTAATATTTGCCATGAATGGAATATCACTGAACTGCATACCTTCCATTTCCAGACGATAACCCGGACCAGCATCCGCCTGATAGCTCCGGGAATGGGCAAATAATGCCGGTTTAACAGAGGATGTTGTTGCCATATCAATCATTGGTTTTATTAAGGTCAGTTCATCAGGTGTTGCCACTATATAAATAGCATCAATAACACTACTGACCAGTGCAGAAGATTTGCCATGAACCCCGGAAACCGGGCTGCCTGTTAGCAAAATACCTGTATGATGATTGATCATCTGCTTTAGCTCACTTATCGAACCAAAAGTTTGCTGTGCAACGGTTAACCCCCCTTGATGATGCCATTTTTCCATAAATGCCCTGGCTATCCGATCACCGAACATGCCTCGTGGCAGGAGCAGTAATGGCGTTCTTTTTTGTTGTCGCCAGATATGCTGAGCAGCATCCCGTGCTTCATCTTCAGGGGAGAGCGCAAAATAGCAAATATCAGGGTTGTTTTTATTCATTTCAGGTTGGTTCAATGCCAAAATAGGCAATGACGTTGTTACGTTGAGTACCTGTGCGATATCAGATTTTAGTAACGGGCCCACCACCATGAAAGCACCATCCTGACGTGCTTTATCCAATAAAGAAGATATTGATTGCAATGAGGTATCATAGGTTTTTATCTGAATATTACCCGTGGATAACTCAGACTCTGCGACAGGCATAGCATTATCATGTGACGCTTCTTCTGGGTGGTCGATATCGTCTTCTTGATTGCCGATACCGGTAAAAATATCACGCTGTCGGATGTGGGTCGGTGGCACGCCGTTTTTAGCGGCAATAAAGCCTTGTTGAATGGCGGTACCAAATGTTTTTGCTGAACCACTCAGTGGTAATAATAATGCAATACTCCTGGTGGGTTCCTGCATGAGTTTGTTCACTTCATCTAATTGAGTTGGTAGTGTTTTTGCTGCTGGATTTTGCGGATAACGTGTTTGCCAGTTCTTGATTTCCTCCTTCAGTAAAACGGGGTCTTGTTTGTTGTTTTGCCAGGTATCAAGCAAATCTAACCAGCCTTGTAAGGTATATTCATCGACATGGATGACGGCATGTTTTAACTCTTGTGGCGTGAGTTGTATCATGGCTTGCCAGGTATTATCGATGTTCTTTGGGTTTTCTTCGTCATCATTATTAAGCAGAGCTTGACGGGCAATATAAGCGCGGACCAATGCCAGTGTTGGTTTACCTTGGTTAATGCTGCTCTGGAGCTGCCAGTAGCGTAGCTGTTGATTGACCGAGAGCGATTCAGGTTTCAGTTTGGTGAAGATGTTATAAGCTGCCGAATTATTTTTTTGTACCGCTTGTAGTTCTGCTGCCAATAATTGTTGTTCTTGATACTGGAAATCTCTTAGATCTCGCGGTAATCTGCTTAACTCCTCGGCAGCCTGAGTATTCTTCCCTTCCAGTAACAGTGCACGAATGGCGAGAAGTTGCCAGCCCGTTTTGTCTGCATCGCTGCCCTGTTGCGACCGTCGCAAATAATATTCAGAGCTGGCAACAGCTTCGTTTTGTGTATGTAATGCGGGTTGTACCGTACCCCCTGAACAGCCCGTCAGGATAAGCCCTGCCAGAATAACAGGGGGCAGCAAAACGCAGGTATGATGAACAAATGTTAAGGAAAGCATGCGGTATCCAGTGGTCTGTTTTCAATATATTCAATGTTAAATCGGTAACGTGGATGACACAATGAATCAACATGATACAGTAACAATTTTTCCTTCTACGCTTTACCTGGTTCCTACCCCAATAGGTAATTTTGGAGATATAACTTGGCGTGCGTTAGCTGTACTAAAAGGCGTTGATTTAATTGCAGCGGAAGATACTCGCCGTACGGGTTTGCTATTGCAACATTTTGCCGTTAATGCCCGTCTGTTTGCGTTGCATGATCATAATGAACAACAAAAAACCGATCAGTTATTAATGAAGTTACAGGAAGGGCAAAGTATAGCACTGGTTTGTGATGCAGGAACGCCCCTGATTAATGATCCGGGATACCATTTGGTACGCTGTTGCCGTGAATCAGGTATTGGTGTTGTTCCTTTACCCGGGGCCTGCGCGGCGATTGTTGCCTTGTCTGCTTCAGGTATTGCTGCCAATCGTTTTTGTTATGAAGGATTTCTGCCAGCTAAAAGGAAAAGCCGCCAAGACAGCTTGCAGGTGTTACGGGAAGAACCACGAACACTCATTTTTTATGAGTCTACTCACAGATTACTGGAAAGCCTGCAGGATATGGTAACCGTACTCGGTAAACAACGTTATGTGGTCCTGGCTCGTGAATTAACAAAAACGTGGGAATCCATATATGCAGCGCCTGTCGGTGAACTGTTAGCTTGGGTGCAGGAAGATGAAAAGCGGCGTCGTGGTGAGATGGTGCTGATTATCGAAGGTTATAAAATTCCTGTCGAGGATATATTACCGGCAGTGGTACTGCGTACTCTGGCCCTGCTGCAGAAAGAATTACCATTAAAAAAAGCGGCTGCTTTGACAGCCGAAATTCATAGTGTAAAAAAAAATGCCCTTTATCGTCATGCGCTGGATCAACAGAAAAATGACATTTCAGTGTAATGTCACTATAATCTCCCGCGAAGTTGACCAGACAGTCGCTGCCTTATTGCTATCCCTTGCGAGGGAAACCGATGAGGGGGAGGAAAGTCCGGGCTCCATAGGGCAGGGTGCCAGGTAATGCCTGGGAGGTGCGAACCTACGACAAGTGCAACAGAGAGCAAACCGCCAATGGCTCATAAATATGGGATCAGGTAAGGGTGAAAGGGTGTGGTAAGAGCACACCGCACGACTGGTAACAGTTTGTGGCAGGGTAAACTCCACCCGGAGCAAGGCCAAATAGGGGTTCACATGGTACGGCCCGTACTGAACCCGGGTAGGCTGCTTGAGCCAGTGCGCGAGCTCTGGCCTAGAGGAATGGCTGTCCACGACAGAACCCGGCTTATCGGTCAACTTTTTTATTAATTCACCAAACACCATGTAACGGATGTTACATGGTTTTTTCCGAAATTTTCCATCACCATTATCAACACCCGTTTGCTCACTAAAAATAGCACGGTATCGCCAATAATGATTACACTCCCAGTCTTTTTCTAGCCATTTCAGCTGCCTCAAGGGCCAGTTTATCAACATCCTTGCGTTGTTCCATTGCGATCTTCATTCTGTTTGGGCCCGCTAAATCAGGCGAACCTACATTAAACGGGGGTTGTGGTGTATACTCGATCACCAGTTCAACCGCTTCAGCAACCTCCCTGCCTTGCAATTTTTCCAGCAATGTCAGACCAAAATCGATACCTGCCGTCACACCGCCACCGGTTATACGATTTCTGTCTACAACTACTCGTTCCTCAGTGACAATGGCTCCCATAAGGGGTAATAAATGCTTAACCCCCCAGTGTGATGTTGCTTTATAGCCATTTAACAAACCGGCACCTGCTAATACCAGCGAGCCAGTACAGACACTGGTCACCCAACGTGCATGCTCACCTTTCTTTTTTACAAAATCCAGCACCCGTGGATCATTCATGCATGCGATACTGCCCATCAATCCACCTGGAATTAAAAGAACATCTGGTGTGAGAGTGTATTCATCAAAAGTGGCTGTTGCGGTAAGAGGAATGGCCAGATCAGTTTTAACCGCAGTACGATCCTTCCAGACAAGATCAATCCTGCAGCCGGCTTCATTGAAAACCATTTGTGGGCCAATCATATCAAGCATCACCATTTCCGGATAAATTAATATGGCAATAGTATGTTCAACAGGGTTTTTTATTGCAGAGGGTATTTTGCTGTCTTCCGGCGAGGGGCGCTGATTCAGACTATTGGCAGGATTCACAAAAGCAGGTAAAACGGCCAGGGTACTTAATGTAGCCATGTTTCTTAACATGGCACGCCGGGGTTGAGAGAACAGTTCACGGTTTTTTTTCATAGTTAGCCTCAAATGTAAAGCGTTCCTGTCAAGAGATCGACGCACTCATTTCACGTTAATCGGGGTCCTTTTTATCAACGAGTTTGGTATATTTTTTCTTCCAGAAAAGGTACAGCGAGCCACATAATCCAGTCACCAGCAAGGCTAATGGCAACAGTATTAACACAAACATGAGTTCATCTTCGTATTTTAGAAATACGGGTGTTTTGCCCAGCGCAAAACCAATGGAGGTTAAAATCAATACCCAAAGAAATCCGCTTATCCAGTTGAAGAACTGAAATCGTGCATTATTCAGGCCAGAAAGACCGGCCATGGTAGGTAAAAGAGTACGAATGAAGGCTAGAAAACGTCCTATTAACAGCGCAGACAAACCATGACGGTGAAACAACTGATGAGCACGTTGATGATAATGGACGGGAAGATGAGAGAGCCATAATCGCACGATCTTGGTATTACCCAACAGCCTGCCTTGCATATAACCTACCCAACACCCCAAGCTTGCTGCGATAGTAAGAATAATCAACGTTACCGGAAAGCCCATTGCCCCTTTGGATACCAGAACACCCACCAAAACCAGTAAACTGTCTCCCGGAAGAAATGCAGCAGGGAGTAGCCCGTTTTCCAGAAAAAGAATCAAAAATAATAGGATGTAAATCACCCATACCAGAGAGGGATTAGCCAGTGTTTCGTAGTCCTGCTGCCATAAAGCGTATAAAAGTTCTTGGATAAGATCCATCCGATTCTTCCTAAAATCGTTATTTTTGGTCTTCGACCACACAGTAGAAAAAAGCACTCTAAAGTACATAACTATGCTATTACAACTGCAAAATAGGACAGATTTATTTTTTCTGCACGCCTGCTGAGGACGGAATATCATTTCTATACTCCGACACATCCGTTTTTGATTGTACCATGATATGGTTGCGGACTAATTTTAATTAACGGACAATAATAATATGTTGAGTTGACAGAACAGCATCAATAGGTCACTGGCGTTTTAAGGAAATATGACTATCTATGTTGCGGAGAAGGTAAAACACCCCCCCCCTCCCATTGCTTTCACTTACCCTATGATTTAAATGCTTATTCCCAAGCGGGTGCCCTGTTCAATAGCACGGTGAGCATCCAGTTTAACAGCACTATCAGCGCCACCAATCAGATGTACGACTTTTCCCATGTTAACCAGTGGCTGATATAATTCGCGCCGTGGTTCCTGTCCTGTACAGATAACAATCGTATCCACTGCCAGGCAGCTTTTCTGTTTTTCTCTGCTCATGTGTAAGCCTTGATCGTCGATGGATTCATAGCTGATACCATTTAACATTTTAATACCGCGCATAACCAGACTGGATCGATGAATCCAACCGGTTGTTTTCCCTAACCCTTCTCCGACTTTACTGGTTTTACGCTGTAGCAAAAAGACTTGACGGGGTGAAGGGGTCGTTTGTGGCCCGTGTGGTGACAAGC
>CAZBYB010000007.1:33350-34412 GCA_964496225.1 uncultured Yersinia sp.
GACAAGCCGCCTGAGTGCAATAATGTCTGATCAATACCCCATTGCGCGTTAAAATGGTGGATATCCAGACTGGTCGATGGACCGACTTGGGTTAGGTATCCTGCGATATCAAAACCAATACCCCCAGCACCGATGATGGCAACACGCCCGCCTGTGGGCTTTTTATCGCGCAGTACTTCCAGATATGTTAATACTTTTGGATGATCGATACCTGCAATCACCGGTATCCGGGGCAAGACTCCACAGGCCAGGATAATTTCATCAAAATTGGCTAATTGCTGCGCATCAACGGTTTTATGTAGCACAAGGGTGACATGATGCAGAGACAACTGTCTTTTAAAATAACGCAGAGTTTCGTGAAATTCTTCTTTACCTGGAATTTGCATGGCAAGGTTAAATTGTCCGCCGATATCAACGGCTTCATCAAATAAGGTGATGTGGTGGCCACGACTGGCAGCAGTAATGGCAAATGCCATACCTGCAGGTCCTGCGCCAACGACAGCCAGAGACTTGGGGTTTTTTGTCACCTGTACGGGCATTTCGCTTTCCCGACAGGCACGTGGATTAACCAGACAAGAGGCTAATTTTTGTTCAAAAACATGATCCAGACAGGCCTGATTACAACCAATGCAGGTATTAATTTCATCGGTTCGCCCATCGGCTGCTTTTTGTATAAACGCAGGGTCGGCCAGAAACGGCCGCGCCATGGACACCATATCAGCACAGCCTTGTGCCAGAACCTGTTCAGCCACACCGGGATCATTAATGCGGTTAGTGGCGATCAGGGGGATATTCACCTTTCCCATTAAATGACCGGTTACCCAGCTGAATCCGGCGCGAGGCACGTTGGTTGCCACTGTGGGAATACGTGCTTCGTGCCAGCCTATACCCGTGTTGATCAAAGTTGCCCCAGCCTGTTCAACAGCGAAGGCCAAGTGTTCTATCTCCTGCCAGTTTGATCCCCCCTCCACTAAATCCAGCATCGATAACCGGTAGATCACAATAAACTGCTTACCTGTGGCTTGACGTACGGCCCTGACAATATCAACAGGGAAACGCATT
>CAZBYB010000008.1:0-9663 GCA_964496225.1 uncultured Yersinia sp.
ATGGCATTACTGCGCCTATTGACGTGCATTTGATGGTACAGCCTGTCGATCGTCTGATCCCTGATTTCGCCAGAGCTGGGGCCAGTTATATCTCATTCCACCCGGAAGCCAGCAGACAACTTGATCGTACGTTACAGTTAATTAAAGAACAGGGGTGCAAGGCAGGCTTGGTCTTTAATCCGGCGACGCCGCTGAGTTATCTTGATTATGTGATGGATAAGCTGGATGTGATTTTATTGATGTCGGTCAATCCCGGTTTTTCAGGGCAGTCCTTTATTCCCGGCACCCTCAATAAATTACGTCACGTACGCCAGTTGATTGATGAACAAGGTTATGATATCCGTCTTGAAGTGGATGGCGGTATCAGGATCAATAACATTGCTGATATTGCTGCTGCGGGGGCAGATATGTTTGTTGCCGGTTCAGCTATCTTTGATCAGCCAGATTATGCCAGGGTGATCGATGCCCTGCGCCATGAACTGGCAAAGGTTGCCCATGACTAACGTGCTACTGACCCGCCTGTTTATGAAACGGGTCCTGTGTCAGCATTACCGGTTATGACAGAAACAATTTGCGCAGATAATGGGGTACGGCATCTTTGGCATTGGAACCGATCACTTCCAGCTCTGGTAGCCGGTCTTTCAGCCTGGGATGTGCATCCTGCATGATGCAGCCTTTGCCAGACATAGACAGCATTTCCAGATCATTCATTCCATCACCAAAAGCAATGCAATCACTTAATGAATAACCCATAATTTTAACCACTTGTTTTAAGGCATGCCCCTTGGAAACCCCTCCACCCATCACTTCCAGACAGGTTGGCAGGGAAAAAGTGACATTGACTCTATCACCCCAACGCGCATTAATGGCTTCTTCCAAAGGCAACAGTTGCCGATGATCCGGGCAGGTGTAATAGACTTTGCTGACGCCGTCAGTTTCCAGCAGGCCAGGCTGGAAAAGCTGGTAATTGAAGATGGATTCCTGAAAATAGGCTTGCTGGTCAGGACTTTCACGGTTTGTGAACCATTCATCATTACGATAAACATTGGTGATAATATTGGGGTTATCAAACTCCATACTGTACAAATCATGCACAATATCTGCATCCAGATTATGACTGAATATTAATTCAGCTTGTGGGTTATGTACCCGTGCCCCATTGGAGGTGATCATAAATGCGCTGATTGCCAGATTATCGCGGATTTGTGCGACATCGATATGATGACGACCTGTGGCAAAAATAAAATGGACTCCTTTTTGTACCAGTAACTTAAGTGTCTGTCGGGCATAGGGTGTTAAAATATGCGTGGGTGACAGTAGCGTGCCGTCTAAATCGGAAGTAACAACATGATACATGGCGATAGGTCCTAATCTTTGGTGGCATTTGACACTGTCATAGCCATTGAAACTAATGATGTTGAATAAAAAAATCAATGATACTATTCAACGCTTCATTGCGCAGTCTGTCCTGCTCAAACAGAATTTCGTGGTATGCACCCTGTACAACCCGCAGTTGTGTTCCGCTACCCACCTGCCCCTTTTGTGCGTTGGACTGGCAAAAAGCACGATGAGAACGATTATCTACGATCCGGTCTTCACTTGCCTGTAAGAGTAAAAAGGGTGTCCTGATGCGGTCTGCCACAGTAATAATCTCTTTCCCTACCTGAAAACTTTCGCGTACCCAATGATAAGTGGGACCACCCAGCTGTAATTCAGGCACACGCGTGTAGCAATCCAGATAATGCTGGTAACGCACATGGCTGTGGGTCAGAGGATTACCGGTATAAGGTGATCGCTGCCATTTACCGGTTCCCGGTATATAGTTGTCACGTATTTTTTGATACTTCTCTGCCCAATTGAGTATCCATTTTGTAAGCCATATCGGTATGGGAAAATGGATACCAAACATCGGCGCACAAAATACGACTGCCTGAAAAACCTCAGGATAATGAATAATAAATTGGGCAAGAATAGCGCCTCCCATGGAATGAGCCAGTGCAAAACGGCGGGCGTAGGCCCGTGGAACGATTTCCAGTTGAATAAATTGTGAAAAATCATAGACATAATCTGAAAAAGCGCGAACATGCCCACGTTGCCTGTCAGGTAATATTCTGCCTGACAGGCCCTGTCCTCGATGGTCCAGTATCATGACATCAAAGCCTGAATAAAAAAGATCATACGCCACTTCTGCATATTTAATGTAACTTTCAATACGGCCGGTCACTACTACTACGACTTGCGTATGATGGCTATGACAAAAACGGACATAGCGGATAGGGACTTGATCGATACCAGAGAATACGTCTTCTTCCCGTTGGTGCCAAAAATCATGTAATGGCCCTATTACAAAGTCAGTGAAATGTTTTTCACGGGTTAACCTGTCATTTGAGCTCTCCAGAGGCATTAGCGGTAAGTTTCATCCTCACGATTAGGGGCAAGACAAACATTGTGCAATGGTTGAAATAGTATGGTTAGCATATTATTACCTGACTGTATATCAGAATTCATCTGCATGCGCACATATTGCAGATAGAAACAGGGCCCCAAAACGCGCCAGTTTACGTTGTCCGATGCCATTGATGCGTAAGAGTTCGCTCGCTGTTACCGGCATTTTCTCTGCCATTTCCAATAGCGTTGCATCATGAACGACAACATAGGGTGGAATATTTTCTTCATCAGCGATGGTTTGCCTCAGTCGACGTAACCTGGAAAAAAGTCGGGTATCATAATGACCTTTATGGGATTTTTGGCAATGATTATTGTATTTTTTCAGACTTAGCGGGCGCGGTAGTGCCAATTTTAATGCAGCCTCACTGCGTAATATGGGTAATGCCGCTGCTGTTAACACCAGTGCTGAATGCATGGCCATGCTCTGGCGCAGTAATCCCAAATGGATCAATTGGTGCAATACACTGATCCAGTGTTCACTACTTTGGGTTCGTCCAATGCCGTAGACAGATAAGGTATCATGCCCTGCTGCACAAATACGTGGGTTACTGACACCCCGTAACAGGTCAACAATGTATCCTAATCCATAGCACTGGCCAACTCGATAGACACAGGACAACGCTTTCTGTCCATCAATCAACCCATCATAAAATCTGGGCGGGTTCAGACAAATATCGCAATTACCGCAAATCTGCTGTCTGCTTTCACCAAAATAATTGAGCAGCACTAAACGCCGACAGGTTTGCGCTTGGGCAAAGGCACGCATGGCCTGCAGTTTGTACTGTGCAATATCCTGTTGTTGATCTGTACAGGGGGGGCTTGTAGCAGACTGCAAGCTGCGGGATTTTTCTTTCAGACAGTGATCCAGCCAGGCGATATCGGCAGGATCGTAAAGCAACAGGGCTTGTGCGGGTTGGTTATCACGTCCCGCCCGTCCGGTTTCCTGATAATAGGATTCAATATTACGTGAAATGTCAAAATGTATGACAAAACGAACATTGGATTTATTAATACCCATGCCAAATGCAACAGTGGCAACGACTATCTGAACATGATCCCGCTGGAACTCCTCCTGAATCTGTGTGCGTCGTAGATGATCCATCCCGGCATGATAGGCAGCGACTTTTAGACCACGATGGTGCAATCGGGTGCTAATTTCTTCGGCTCTGGCACGGCTGTTACAATAGATAATACCACTCTTGTCCTGTTGGCTTTGGATAAAACACCAAAGTTGATGCATAGGGTTCTGCTTATTCATCAACGTGTAACGAATATTGGGACGATCAAAACTACTGATCTGAATGCAAGGTTGAGACAGATTCAGCAGATGCACAATATCATTACGGGTTGTTTCATCGGCTGTTGCAGTGAGTGCCATCACCGGTAACCAGGAGAAATGCTGTTTTAACTGACTCAGAGTACGATACTCCGGGCGAAAATCATGTCCCCACTGGGAAATACAGTGGGCTTCGTCAATCGCTAACAGTGAAGGTTGCCAGTGAGCAAGCTGTTTAAGAAAATGAGTCATCATCAGGCGTTCAGGGGAAACATACAGTAATTTTATCTGACCACTGTAGCAGGCATGCATCACTGCACGCTGCTGTTCCCCTGTTTGCGCAGAGTTGAGGTATGCAGCCTTTACTCCACAGGCTGTCAGCTGATCGACTTGATCTTTCATCAACGCAATGAGGGGTGACACCACCAGTGTTATCCCTTTCATGACCAGAGCGGGAATTTGATAGCATAGTGACTTTCCGCCACCCGTTGGCATAACGACCAGGCAATCCTGACCGGCCAGAATGCTATTAATAATATTCTCCTGACCCGGGCGAAACTTTTGGTAACCAAAGGTATTCTGTAATACCCGCTCAGCCTGGTGCTGTATTCGGGGCGTCATGTGACTTTCTGAAGGGTTGTTGTTATGTATGACCATGAATGAAACAACGATGTCAACCTGATGCTTTTTTGTAAGAAGAACAATATACCGTTTTTTGTCGTGGTAACGATACCGGGTTCCGCCTACTTCTCTTTCTTCTATCTGCCTTAAGGCCTTTAAACTATTCTGTTAATAGTTAATTATCGCTTCATCAAAATAGATCATGATAATAATTCCTCTAATAACAAAATAATACGCATTTTTTCTCCAATTTTTCTATTGGTTACTTTTATTTATTATTTTAAATATTAAAACGATAGATATATATTATTCATTAACATCCTGTTATTTTTAGAAACAGCAGGAATAACATACCACAATAATAAAATAAATCATTTCTAATCAAATTTTTTATTAAATGTCCATGAGAGAACAAAGAAATGCCTGCCACAGAATTAACGTTAGAAGACGCCCGTCGTTTGATCAGTAAAATTTTTGTTTACCATATGCCTTTTAATCAGGAACTCGGTTTGCAATTGCAATGTTTTGAACAGGATTATGCGCAACTAACATTCAATAACCAGGAAAAATTGGTGGGGAATCTTGCTCAACGCATTTTGCATGGTGGTGTCATTGCTGCGGTACTGGATGTTGCTGCAGGATTGGTATGTGTGGGTAACTGCCTGATGCGTTATGAAACCTTGACTCAGGAGCGATTGAGTCAGGATTTATCGAAGATGGGGACTATTGATCTACGTGTAGATTATCTGCGGCCAGGCCGGGGGGAACATTTTATCGCTACCAGTCGTATCTTACGGGGTGGCAATAAGGTTTCCGTTGCCAGAGTGGAACTACATAATCAAGATGACATTCATATTGCCAGCGCGACAGCAACTTATCTGGTCGGTTAATCTTGTTTTGTTAGCTGCTGGGCTGATTAACGATCAGCAGCCAATACAGAAAATTCAAGGGACGGTGGTCGATGTTTTTTATCAACGACATCCATCAGATGCTTATAACCAGTTTTTTCGTCTGAAATAGAGCCAAGGTGCAAGAGCGGCAATAATCATTAAACCGATGGCACCCGGATAGCCAAACGACCACTGCAACTCTGGCATAAACTTAAAATTCATCCCGTAACTGGATGCTACCAAGGTTGGCGGTAGGAATATCACCGAAACCACTGAGAATATCTTGATAATACGGTTTTGTTCGATGTTAATAAGCCCCATTGCTGCCTGCATCAGAAAATTCACCTTCTGGAACAGGGACTCATTGTGTGGCAATAAAGATTCAATATCACGCAATACTTCACGAGCCTGTTCAAGCTCACTCACAGGTAGGCGCGCTTTACGTAACAAAAAGTTAATTGCACGTTGGGTGTCCATCAAGCACAGACGTACCTTCCAGCCAATATCTTCCTGTTCAGCCAAACGGGACAATGCAGCATCATATTCATCACCCTGTTGTCCTTCCATAATAACCCGGCTTAAGGCTTCCAGATTACTGTAGATATTTTCGATCTCATCAGCTAATTGTTCAATTTTAGTTTCAAATAAATCCAGTAACAGTTCATAGGCATTACCATTCATCATCATCTGGTTGCGTGCCCGCATGCGATACAGGCGAAACGCAGGTAATTCACGTTCACGTAACGTGTACAGACGCCCATCACGGACCGTAAACGCAACGGTGGCATTACCGGCATGATCGCCAACATCTTGAAAATAGAAAAATGAGTGAATGTGTAAACCATCTTCATCTTCAAAAAACCGTGCAGAAGCTTCGATGTCATCCAGTTCTGGCTGAGTAACAAGGCCCTGGCCCAGTTCATGCTGAATTTTCTCACGTTCAGTCTTTTCAGGTTCAACCAGATCAATCCACAATGATGCAGACAACTCTTCGGACTCATCCAGTTCCATACGGGATAACCGATTGTTTTCTAGCTTAAATGCGCTTAGCATGTGCGATAACTCCCTTAAAATGGCAGTCAGGGAAACCTGTTGAAACACAGAAACATAAAGGAGCTTTAGCATCACAACATGTTTCAGACCATTAAGAACATCTGACTCAGAGCGACGCAAAAAAGCGGCCGCTGACAACCCCGGGCTATCAGCAACGGAGGGTAGCATCAGGAATGGTGTAAAAGATCGTTGAGCCAGTCTCTTCTGGGTGTGTTCAAGGCTAACGCCCTCACTGATAATGGTAAACGCATGTTACGCTGACAGGAAAAAGGCTGTCAACCGCTCAGTGCTTCTAATCTGGCGTAAGCGGTCACCAGCCATTTAATTCCTTCGCCCTGAAAAGCAATTTGTAACCGACTGTGTTCACCCTGCCCTTCCAGGCTAATGACCGTTCCTTCTCCGAATTTTGGATGGCGTACCCGTTGGCCTAAGGAAAAACCATGATCATTTTCACGCATCTGCACCTGATGAGCAGCGAACGACCGCGTAATATTGGCACGTAACCGGACTTCCTCAATAGATTCCTGCGGTAACTCCCTAATGAAACGTGAGAGACGATGACTAACGTCTTTACCATACAGTCGACGGTGCTCAGCATAGCTTATGGTCAGTTTTTGCATGGCCCGGGTTATACCAACATAAGCCAGACGCCGTTCTTCTTCAAGACGGCCTGCTTCATGAAGAGACATCTGACTGGGAAACATGCCTTCTTCCATGCCAACGATAAACACTTGAGGGAACTCCAAGCCTTTCGCTGAATGTAATGTCATCAATTGCACGGCATCCTGAAAGGTATCAGCCTGACCTTCTCCCGATTCCAGCACAGCATGGGATAAAAAAGCTTGTAAGGGTGGTAAATCGTTTTCTTCCTGGACAAACTGCCCGGTTGCGGAGATTAATTCTTCTAAATTTTCTATCCGCGCTTGGCCTTTTTCACCTTTTTCATGCTGATACATGGACCACAGGCCGGAATCCCGTATAACCCGCTCAGTCTGGGCCTGCAATGACATTTCTGCTGTTTCTTGGGCTAACGCCTCTACTAATTCGATAAAGCGCTGCAATGCTGATGCGCTGCGGCCCACCAAGATTGTTTCCTGCAATAATGCATGGGTTGACTGCCATAATGTCAATTGGCGATCACGGGCGGTCTGACGCATGATATCCAGAGTACGCGAACCAATACCCCTGACGGGAGTATTGACCACGCGCTCAAAGGCCACATCATCATTGCGGCTCACCATCAGACGCAGGTAAGCGAGGGCATCTTTGATTTCCTGGCGATCAAAAAAGCGCTGTCCACCATAAATACGGTATGGCATGGCAGCTTGCAATAGTGCTTCTTCCAGTACACGTGATTGCGCGTTACTGCGATAAAGGATGGCACAATCGTTTAATGCCCCCCCATTTTCCTGCCAAGCCTTGATGCGATTCACCACAAAGCGGGCTTCATCCAGCTCGTTGAACGCACAATACAAGGAAATAGGTTCACCTGCCGCCCCCTCAGTCCATAAATTTTTTCCCATACGGCCATTATTATGGTCTATCAGACTGTTCGCTGCGTTCAGGATTGTCCGGGTGGAACGATAATTCTGCTCCAGGCGCAGCGTTTGTACATCGGTAAAATCATTCAGGAAACGTTGAATATTTTCTATCTGAGCACCACGCCAGCCATAAATGGACTGATCATCATCCCCAACAATCATGACACGGGCAAGATCACCGGCTAGCAGACGAAGCCAGGCATATTGAATATGATTGGTGTCCTGAAACTCATCCACCAAAATGGTGGTAAAACGTTCACGGTAATGATGAAGGATATGTGGCCTGTTTAGCCATAATTCACGGGCTTTTAATAACAGTTCGGCAAAATCTACCATACCTGTACGATCACAGGCTTCCTGATAAGCCTGGTAGATGCGCAACCAGGTTGCTTCTATGGGATTACCATAGCTATCAATGTGCTGTGGTCGCAAACCTTCGTCTTTTTTAGCATTGATATACCAGCTGGCCTGACGTGGTGACCATTGTTTATCATCCAAATTCAGTGAATGAATAATACGTTTCAGTAGACGTTGCTGATCATCAGTATCGAGGATTTGAAAATCAGCGGGCAAGCCAGCATCCATGTGGTGCGCACGTAACAAACGATGTGACAGTCCATGAAAAGTACCGATCCACATCTTACCATGGCTAGTGCCGAGCAACTGCTCAATACGATGACGCATTTCTGCTGCTGCCTTATTGGTAAAGGTGACGGCGATAATTGAATAAGGAGAGACGTTTTCAAACGATAATAACCAGGCGATACGATGCACGAGTACCCTGGTTTTACCACTTCCTGCACCCGCAAGGATTAACATATTGCCCGCAGGTGCAGCAACGGCTGCTCGTTGTTTGTCATTCAGCCCATCAAATAGTAAAGAAATATCCATAAAGCACCGTTTGTCTGATACGAAAAAATGGCTTGCCTTGATTAAACTTTTGAGCGATTTTTACAAGAAGTTTATTGTATCATTGAAATTTCACTGTGATTTTATACAGCCTATTATAACAATGCTGTCAGGAAAGTCAGGCAGGAAATTTCAATATGTGGCAGTAAACAACGACTATTCACAGCCATGATATTTTTCTATTATTTATCCAGCAAGCCTGCATTCCACACGCCTGCTACACCTGTAATCAGGCTATCACCAGCATGGAGCAAGGCTGTTGGTGTAAACCAAAGCATCTGGCCGCCTGATAAATCGAAAGTGATGGCAGCAATAGGAGTAAGGGCACGATAAAAATACATCAGGATTTTCCCCGTTTAGCCCTTGGATGTGCAGCATCATACACGGTAGCCAGATGTTGAAAATTAAGATGCGTATAGATTTGTGTGGTTGCCAGATTAGCATGACCCAACAGCTCTTGCACGGCACGTAAATCACCGCTGGATTCCAGCATATGTGTAGCGAAAGAGTGGCGTAATTTATGGGGATGGATATGACTGTTCACGCCCTGTTTCAGCCCCCACTGTGCAAAGCGTTTTTGCACGTTGCGCATTGAGATGCGCTGGCCGGTTTGGGAAAGAAATAGGGCATCTGTCTGAGGCGAAAATGCACCGCGTAATGCCAGCCAATCTGTTAACCTATTCACTGCAATCCGACCCAGCAAAATCTGACGTTCTTTGCTGCCCTTACCCAGAACCCGTCCTTGCCCGGCCACCAAATCCACATCTCTGCAATCCATATTCACGAGTTCCGATAACCGCAATCCGCCACTGTACATCACTTCTAACATGGCTCGATCACGTACGGCTAACGGGTGCTTAAGATTAATATCCAACAAGCGATTGACTTCATCAAGCTGATGGCTGGCATTTTCCAGAATGTCTGC
>CAZBYB010000008.1:9673-14766 GCA_964496225.1 uncultured Yersinia sp.
CGCGCCACCTTCGCAGTGCTTATGCCTCTGGCTGGATTCGCTGTCAGCATACCCTGACGTACCAACCAGTCGAGAAAACTGCGCAATGCACAAAGACGCAGCGCCAGACTTGTTGACTGCAAGCCTGCGCGTTTACTGATAATAACCAACTGACGTACCTGTGCAGCATCAAGATATTGCCAGTGCGTGACCCCTGCCTGACTGGCAATAAGAGTCAGTGCTTGTAGTTGGCGGGTATAACTATCAATGGTCAGTGGGCTGAGTTGACGCTCAATTTTCAGGTAACATAAAAAAGCCTCAATCGGTTTAGTAAGATCACAAATTACTTCAGTCATGCGAGTTCAATCCAGCGTTTCATCAAGACAGGCAAGAGACTGGCCAAATAATCAAGCATGGCAGTGCCCATGCCAGGTTGGTAGTGCTGGTGATCCTGACTGCTGAAAATCATGACACCCAAAGCCTCATCTTCACCCAGCAATGATAATGCCACTGAACCCGTTTGCCGGGTTGCAGGTAACAGTAACGATAATTCTGCATCATTCAGGCTACCAAGATAATGACGTTCATGTTTTAATCGCTGGATTCTCAGTGGTTCAAAAGCATCACGTACCAAGGCCAGAGAGGCGAGATCCGAAAGTGCATCTATTTTCCAGCAATCGCTGAACAGACGGATATTAACGCTCGCCACGCCAAAACTTTGTGCCCAGCGGTTAAGCTGCATTATCATATCCTGCAAGTGGTTGGCCGCCGTTAATTCAGTCTGAAGTTGTAATAAGCGTTTGAATAAAATTTGATTTAAACCTGCCTGTTCCATTAGCAAGGTAATTTCTTCTTCCAACTGACTTATTTGACTACGCTGTCGTGCCAACTGCCATTCCACCAGGGAAACACTGCCCTTTACAGGATGAGGGATATGCATCTGTTCAACCCGGCTGGCATTACGAATAAAAAAATCAGGATGCCTCAGCAGGTAGTGTATTACAGCGTCATCGTCTAATGTCATCATACGGGCAATTCACAGCTCCTGTGCATGTGCAGGGTTAATCATAAATTTTATAAGAGGATTACAATAAATGAATAAAACCATCATAGACGTGGAGAGCCTGTCCCGTCATGTAAAGTGGGTGACCTGGCCCCTTCCAGTGGATATTTAAGTTCCCGCCAGGCAGTTCAACCTGAACGTGTCCGTTCAGCAGCCCCAGGACAATGCCAGTCGCGACGGCAGCACTTGCGCCACTACCACAGGCTAACGTTTCTCCTGTACCGCGTTCATAAACACGTAAGCGTATATGTCCGCGACTGACAATTTGCATAAAACCAATATTAGCCTGTTCAGGAAAACGTTCATGATGCGCAAGCAATGGCCCCAAAAATGCGACATTGGCAACCGTAATATCTTCTACCTGTAGTACACAATGAGGATTGCCCATGGAAACCACACTGCACAAGATAGTTTGTTCAGCGGCCCGTAAAATATAGGTTTTTTCTTTTTTTTGTGCATGAAAGGGGATAGCTTGTGGTTCAAAGTTGGGTTCCCCCATGTTGACACAAACGGTATCATCTTCCATCATGTACATGAGTACACGCCCAGTCTGATTACTGACACAAATATTTCGTTTACCCGTTAACCTCTTGATATAGACAAAACGTGCAAAACAGCGCGCACCATTACCACATTGTGCTACTTCACTACCATCTGCATTGAAAATACGGTAGTGAAAATCCAGCTCGGGATCGTAAGGTGGCTCTACTAACAACATCTGATCAAATCCAACACCCCGGTGCCGATCAGCCATACGCCTGATCTGTTCAGGAGAAAAGTAAACGTTTTGTGTGACTGCATCAACAACCATAAAATCGTTGCCAAGCGCGTGCATTTTGGAAAATTGCATATCATATTCCGCTAATCATTATGGTTTATGAGACCTATTTTATTACCTGCGTCTGATTGTGTCGTTTTTATTGCAGGCTTGTCCACAGCGGGGGGGATATAAAGAGGGCCTTTCAGGCCACAACCGGCGATTCCCAGCAACATGATCATGACAGGCAGCGTGGGTCGTTTTTTTTTCATTGCTATTGTGTCCATTATCCAGATATGTTTTCTATCATCGCAGGTGGATGATGAAAAGCAACAGGAATTGATTATGAACGACAGCGAGTTTCATCAGTTAGTTGACCAGCTTATATCCAGGATTGAACAGACGCTGGATGCGGTTGATGCCGATATTGATTATGAGATCAATGAAGGCGTCATGCGCCTGATAGTGGGCAGTAGTCAGATAGTCATCAACCGTCAGGAGCCCTTACATCAAGTGTGGCTGGCCGCTAAAACGGGGGGCTATCACTTTAATTTTAAAGATAATAACTGGTTTTGTGATCGTAGCGGGAAACCGTTTTTTGCATTGCTTTCTGAGACTATTAGAGCGCAATCTGGCGCAGAAATTTCTTTCGATAAATAATGGCTGCCATGGGGTCGCAAAATACTCCCTTGCGACAGTCTGGACTTTGGTAGGCAGTTGTTGTACCAAGCTTCCTTCAGACATTTTTCCTGCCAGTAACTATGACACTGTTAACAAAGCAGTTTAAAGACCTTAAGGCAGGCAATAGCGGAGAAAGAAAACATCGTACTAAATTCAGATGCAAAATTATCAGCTTACCTCAAATGTAACTTTGTTAACAATGCCATAACAAAATTATCATGATCCTAGCATGAAGAAGGCGTAGCAGTTGACGACTGTATATCTTGTAGCAAAGCCTTCAACTGGGCAGCCAGCTGAGGAAGATCCACTGCCACACCAGCCACTGGGTTCATACTAACACCAGTCAACTGACCTATAGCAACCACCACCGCTGGAGCAGACTGTACATTCAGTGTTTTGGCAGAACCTAGAGCAGTTCTTGCTGCACCTATCAATGATCCAATGCGAACCAGTGTTGGTCCCAGTGACGTCGAGTTAGTATTTATCAGTGCCATACAGGTACTACAACAACCATACTGAGTACTTGCTGCCTGAGCCGCCGTTGTTATTTGTGACGTAACAGAACTGAGTTTGTTACTGATGGTATTTAGACACTGTATACTATCCTGCGTCAGCAGTGCACGGCCTGAAAATGATGTCAGACTTAACATACACATTAGTAATACCAGTAGTGGTGTTTGTATGTTCATATGCTCTCTCTGTAGGTACTTATATACCTGTTTGCGATCAAAAAATCATAGCAGGTAATATGAAGTCATCAATTTTGTTTTTTGTTTGGTAACAGACTGCAGCACAGTCTTAAATACTAAACTCAATGCATTATTCCCATGATATCAACAGGAAGCAGGATTCTCTTGTTGACTAAGCATAGCATTCAGCAATTTCTGTAGTTCAGTCAAAGTTGTGCCAAAACTGCTTACACCGGATACTGGCTGTACTGTCGAGAGAGTGAGTAATGAATTAATACTCGTTATACTCGATATTATTTTATTAATGGAGGAAGTAATGGATGTATCAGATGAGATATTTTTCGAATTGCTATATCCCATTGTATTTATTGAGATTTGAAGGAGTTCATTCACATTAACGACCAGCTGAGATACCGCACTAAAAGCTGTTGACAGTTCTTTACAACCACTTGTTAAATTTGCAGACTGCATTGCAGCAGCTCTCACGTTATCGCTTACCGTACTGATCTTGCCATAGAATGTCCCTAGGCACTGTAGACTGCCTGTTGTCATAAGGGCATGACTTGAAAATGACGTCAAACTTAGCATACAAATCATTGATGCCAACAGAGGTGTTTTGATGTTCATATATTATCTTCCGGTTTCGAGTTAAAAATAAATCATATAAATTTATTATTTAATTATCAAATTAAATAATAAATAATAATACCTTACCATATCAGGGGGTTATCGCCTGCTGCAGAACTCGCTGCGGGGCGACGAGCATGAGGAAGACATGGTGTTAGCTATGCATGATTTGAAAAGTAATAAACAAACCCGTTTGACTCTGCAAACGTGGGGTGCTTTGGGTATCGTTTTTGGTGATATCGGCACCAGCCCGCTTTACACATTGAAAACATTAAAATTTATCTCAGTAAACACCCCTTCACCTGCAGTGATCATGGGCCTATTTTCGCTGATTTTCTGGACACTGATTATTGTTACTTCGGTGAAATACGCAATACTTGCCATGCGCATCGATAATAACGGTGAAGGTGGCATACTGGCACTGATGTCGTTATTGGTGAGTAAAAAAAAGATCCGGCCCGTGGTACTTTTTGCCGGATTATTTGGTGCAGCCCTGATTTATAGTGATGGCGCAATTACCCCGGCGATCTCTGTACTTTCCGCGCTTGAAGGGCTGAACATTGTTGTACCGGAATCGAAACCTTACATTTTGCCAGCAACGGTCGTCATTCTAATCGGTCTGTTTGCCATCCAACCGTTGGGTACCGCGCGTATTGGTAAGGTGTTTGGCCCTATCATGGCACCGTGGTTTTTCACCCTAGCTGCCTTGGGAATTTTGGGTATTATGCAGCATCCGGCCGTGTTATTGGCACTCAATCCGATCTACGGTATTACCTTCTTGTTTTCAAATGGCTTCGTAAGTTTTATGGTACTGGCTGGCGTTTTTCTATGCGTTACCGGTGCCGAAGCATTGTATGCCGACATGGGACACTTCGGCAAACAACCTGTCTGGCTTGCGTGGTTTGCCATCGTGTTTCCAAGCCTGTTGCTTAACTATGCAGGTCAGACGGCGCTGATCCTGTCCGGCGCTGATGTTACACAGAACCTCTTTTTTCACCTGTGCCCACCCGTATTACAGATCCCGCTGGTCATTATCGCCACGCTGGCAACGATCATCGCCAGCCAGGCAATTATCAGTGGCGCATTTTCTATGACACGACAAGCTATTCAGCTTGGTTGGCTACCGCGCCTGCGCGTCAAGCAGACAACGGAACAGAGCTATGGCCAGATCTATATTGGTACCATTAACGGATTGCTGATGGCAGTCACCATTTTCCTGGCGGTATTTTTCAAATCGTCGGATAACCTGGCAGCCGCTTACGGTATTGCGGTCTCCCTGACAATGCTCATGACGTCT
>CAZBYB010000008.1:14776-32148 GCA_964496225.1 uncultured Yersinia sp.
ATCTGGCATTGGAGCATGACTGCCAGCCTGGTGGTGGCAGGATGTTTCTTGATCGTTGATCTCAGCTTTCTGATTGTTAACATGACCAAAGTGCTCGAAGGTGGATATATACCCCTGTTACTGGCAGTGACAATCTATGGGGCGATGCTGATCTGGCATCGTGGCATGGTTGCTGTATCGCAGACGCTGGATGAAAAAGTGATCCCGGTTCGCGATTTTATGGCAGTGATCAAAGAAAAAGCCATTCCACGCGTACCCGGCACCGCCATTTTTCTGACCCGTTCTCATGATGGAATACCACCAGTAATGAAATGGCACGTCAAGCGTAACGGTTCATTGCATACCGATCTGCTTGCTCTAAATATCGTGGTGCTGAATGTGCCATGGATCTCTGATGCTCATCGCTTGATCATAGAAGAACGGGGGCCGGGATTCTGGTGTGGTATTGCAAATTACGGCTTTATGGAGCGCCCGAATATCCCGCAACTATTGCGCTGTATGGAGGTACAACTGTGTGGGATGAATCTTAATAACGCGACTTACTATCTGGGTCACGAAACCATTGTCAGGCGGGAAGGGCATGGCGCATTGCCTTCGTGGCAGCGCAATATTTTTGCCTTGATGGTGCGTAACGGCATGCATGTTACCGATTATTATTATTTGCCAAGCGATCAAGTGGTTGAAATCAGTCGCCTGGTGCCCATTTGATCATTCTTCATTCTAGCCCTTTTATCAACGGATTGACTAAAAATAGGCACACAATGTTCACTTATCTGGAGATTAATACATAACTATACCCTGTTACAGACAATTTTATAAAAAGCGCGTTGATTGCTCTGATATCATGAGAAGCTCCACCGTCGCCGATATTTTTCCAGGCAAGTAAACGTTGCGCACCTGTTTGATACGCACGCCCCATACGTCATTTCGGGAAATCACCTGGCAACATGCACCACTGGGCGCTACTATTTATTTCGTTTCTTCCAGCGTATAGGGCAGCGGTTGGATGGTTAGTGTACTGTGGTTATCTTCCCGGACACGCAGCACCGTATCCGGTGGGAGATCATTGTTCAGTACTGCCTGTACCCATAGCCTGTTATCTTGCAGCTGACTGGCGGCCAGTACCTTACCTGTACGCCGCCAGTTAGCGTCCAGCTGGCATTCTAAATCTTCACCAGCCTGAGGTATGCGGCTGGCAGTGCCCACCAACCAGTAGAGCGCCCGCTTGTTAGCACCACGATATTTGGCCCGTGCCACCATTTCCTGGCCAACATAACAACCTTTAGTGAAGCTGATCCCCGCTAATGCCTGAAGGTTGACTGCTTGAGGGATAAACACTCCACTGTTAATGGCGTCTATTATTGGATAGCCCGCTGCGATATCCAGTGCCAGCCATTGCTGGCTGTCGTAGTCTGCGGCATTACCCCCTGTTTTGCTACGTAATGATTCCGCTTGTTCACGTCCGGTCACCAGTAAAAAACGCTCTGATGGCAGGGAAAAATGCAAAACAGTGCTGTCCTGATGTTGTATCACAGGATGTTTGGCATCAGGTACTGTGTTAAATACTGATGCCAATACTGTCCGTGCCTGATATCCGGCAATACCTAATAATACAGCGTGTTCATCCTGAGTAATGGAAACTTTAGAGAACACGGCGTATTTCTTTAATTCTGCCAGCTGAGTACTGACCAGACTTTGACGTTCAATAAAGGCAAGGCTTTCTCCGCGATGAAATAACCTCAGGGGGCACCACATTTTTCCTCTGCCATCACAGTGTGCACAGAGGACATGCTGGTCTGTTTGCAGCTCATTAATATCACTGGTTATCTGCCCCTGCAGATACTTAAACCGATCCAATCCCGTTAATGTGACTAAGGCCCACTCGTCGAGTGACATTATGATTAGGGGTAACTGAAAAGAGGTTAAAAGATGATGCACAGGAAAAGCCGTTTTGTCTATCATGTTATATCCTGCAAATCCGGGTATATAAGGACTGCTATTCCCATAGACCTCTTGCAAAATGCTACCGGGAGATAACCTGTGCAAAGATCCTGAAAGCGTTGCGCTTACGCTTAGTTTAAGCTGATAACCATTATCAGGCTATAACAACATGAACAGATTATCTATCAATTCAAGCAAAATATAGTTACAAAAAATCACCATTATTTAATAAATGCCTGATGTTCAGATAATTACACAGTCATAAACTATCAATTCATCATATTTGATTTTTATGTTATAAAAATGTTAATTATTATATCGAATTCCAAAGTATCGTTACCTTTACCTTGGATTATCTATTGGGCTGATGTTTGGAGTACATAGCATGGATATTCATAATAAAGCACATATTCGCTGGGCATGCCGTCGTGGTATGCGTGAACTTGATATTACTATTATGCCGTTTTTTGAAAATGAATACGACATGCTGAGTGATAATGATAAACGTTTATTTATACGGTTGTTGATGAGTCATGATCCTGATCTGTTTGACTGGCTAATGAGTCATGGCAAACCCCAGGATAACGACCTTCAAAGAATGGTTGAATTAATTCAGACACGAAACCAAGCTCGTGATCCATTGGCAATGTAACCTGAAAATTTCAAGGCAAACCCGATTTTTTGCGTTACTGGTTCACAGTATTTTGATGTTATTAACAGGGATTATCTGCTGGCCACAAGGTTATGGCGTGTTGTGGTTGGTATTGTGCCCTGTCATGGTATATGACGGTATTCGCAGTCAAAAAAATATTGCTTTGTGTCAGGGACAGATCACCTTAAAAGAGGGTAATTTGCTACTGTGGCAGAATCAGGAATGGTGTATTGTCAGACAACCCTGGATGATTCGACAGGGTGTTTTATTGTTGCTCGGGCAAATAGAAAGCAATACCAGGCGGTCATTTTGGCTGGCATCAGACAGTATGACTGAGCATGAATGGCGTCATTTGTGCCAGCTATTAAGGCAATCTGCGCATGTTAATTCAGACAGTCAAGTATAAAACCACCGCTGACTGGGTTGGTTGAAGGTATTGGGTTAAAGTCACTGAAATTCAGCCAGATTAATCGAGATGCCACTGTGATAACATCCAGGCTATTTCAAACGCCCGTTCTTTCATAGCATTATAACGCCCAGACGCTCCCCCGTGACCAGCACCCATGTTAACTTTAAGCAACAACGGGTTTTTATCAGTCTTCATGGCACGCAGCTTAGCGACATATTTTGCCGGTTCCCAATACATCACCTGGCTATCGTTCAGGCCAGTGGTGACCAGCATCGATGGATAGGCCTTGCGCTCAATATTGTCGTACGGTGAATAGCTGCGCATGTAATCATAGGCTACTTTATTGTTGGGATCACCCCATTCCAGGTATTCGCCAGTGGTCAGCGGTAAACTCGCATCCATCATAGTATTCATCATATCGACAAAGGGCACAGCGGCATGTACTGCATGGAACAAATCCGGACGCATATTGATCACCGCACCCATCAACAGGCCTCCGGCACTACCGCCTTCGATAATCAAGCGTTCCGGGCTGGTCCAGCCCTGTTGGATAAGGTATTCAGCGCTGTCGATAAAATCGTAAAAGCTGTTTTTTTTGTGCATTAGCATACCCTGCTCATGCCAGTACTCACCCATATCATTACCACCACGGATATGCGCTTCGGCAAACACCACACCCCGATCAAGCAGGCTGATGATGCTGCTTGAGAATGCAGCCTCAGCAGGGAGGCCATAGGCACCATAGGCATACAGCAACAGAGGGGTCTGACTATCCAGTTTAATTCCCTTTTTGTATACCGTCCATAATGGCACCCTGGCACCATCGCGCACCGTTGCCCACAAGCGTTGGGTTTCATAAAGATCCGGATCGTAACCAGGGACTTCTTCCTGCTTCAGTACCTTACGCTGACCGGTAGCCATGTCAACATCAAGCACCCTTGGCGGTGTCACCGGCGATTGATAAACCAGGCGGTAGAGTTGCGAAGTAAATTCCGGGGTGCCTCCCGCATATTGAACGTATACGGGTTCGTCGAAGTTTATCGTCTTCCAGCTCTGATCAGCAAAGCTGTAAATGCGCGTACGTTCCTGTGCATTACATTTTTCACTGACCACAAGAAAATCACGAAATAATTCCAGACCTTCCAACAGAACATTCGAGTCATGAGCGCTCAATTCCTGCCAATACACAGGATCCGGTGTTTGCAGCGGCGCCCGTACCAGACGAAAGTTTTGCGCGTCCTTATTAGTCAGGATGAATAACTCACCGTTACGATGATCCAGACTGTAACGATGCCCATTTACACGTCCCAGTACCGAACGGAAACTGTCCTGTGGCCTGTCTGCCGCCAGCAGGCTGACCTCACTGGTATCCGTACTGTTTGCAAAAAGTAAAATGAATTGACGATCATTGCTGTTCTCCACAGTGAGATCAAACTGTTCCACTTCCTCATGGTACAACTCTACTGGTGGGCTGCCCAGCTTAAGGCGTACCAGCAAACTATGGCGTTTGGTGGTCGCTTCTTCCTGTATCAAAAACAGGGTCTGGTTGTCCGCCGCCCATGCCAGAGAAGTGACTCGTTCAATGGAATCGGTGAGTAACTGCCCTGTCTGTAGATCTTTAATGTGTAGCTGGTACTGGCGATAACCGGTGGTATCAGTGGAATAAGCCAGGTAACGATCATTGTGACTAACCGAGAAATTCCCAATCTGGAAAAAAGTCTGATCTCTGGCAAGTTGATTTTCATCCAGCAGGATTTCTTCCACAGCATTGGCATCATAAGTAAAATCAGCACGCGCCCGACGGCGACAAATAATAGGGTACTGCAGACCAGCCTCGGTGCGATTATAATAATAATAATTACCGCGCCTGGTAGGAACCGATAAATCGGTTTCCTTCATACGGCCCTTCATTTCTTTGTACAACGTCGTTGAGAGCGGCTTAAGATTTTTAGTCATTGCCTGAGTCCAGGCATTCTCTGCCTTCAGGTAAGCCATAACGTTGGGATCGGTTTTGTTACGCAGCCAGTAATAATCATCAGTGACTGTCTCTCCATGGCGCAATTCCTGCCAGGGTATTTTCCCGGCAACGGGCGGTGTCATGGAAAAAGATGGAGTGGTTAATATCATCATGATAGCCAGAAAAAACGTGCCGATGACACGTTGGTAATAAAAAAACATGCAGACTCCTTTCTTTTCTTTAAATTGGCTGTTATGCCTGCACGAGGTGTCAAGTCTGTTCGAAGTTTACTATGATAGATAATACGTTGTCAAAATCAGTCCGTTATAAATTGCGCTTTGCCTGTTCAGCACACCAGGATTATCATGAACGAACAATATTACGCCATGCGCAGTACCGTCAGTATGTTGGGAAAACTACTTGGAGACTGTATCAAAAAGGTGCAGGGAGAAGACATTCTCATCCAGGTAGAAACCCTGCGTCAGTTGTCAAAATCCTCACGGGCGGGTAATAAAACACATCGTCAGCGGTTACTGTCAAGGCTACACAATCTTTCCACAGACCAGCTATTACCCGTGGCCAGAGCCTTCAGCCAGTTTCTCAACCTAACCAATACCGCTGAACAATATCACAGTCTTTCTCCTTACGAAGAAACCACCAGCCATCCACAGGGGTTGGCACAGCTTTTTCAACGTCTGAAAGATAACCAGCTGAGCCATACTGATCTGCGCAGAGCGATAGATGAGTTATCGATCGAGCTGGTATTAACTGCTCATCCCACCGAGATAACCCGTCGCACCGTGATCCATAAGCTGGTGGAAGTCAATACTTGTCTTGGTCAGCTGGATCATACCGATCTACCGGACTATCAACGCACTAAAATCATGCGTCGTCTGCGTCAGTTAATCGCTCAGTCATGGCATACCGATGAAATCCGCAGGCAGCGCCCAACACCCATTGATGAAGCAAAATGGGGCTTTGCTGTTGTTGAAAACAGCCTGTGGGAAGGTGTTCCAACATTCCTGCGCGCATTTAACGAACAGCTAACCCATTCTCTTAATTATGGCCTGGCGCCCGAAGCTGTCCCTATTCGCTTTACCTCTTGGATGGGCGGTGACAGGGATGGCAATCCTAACGTCACCGCGGAAGTAACACGTCATGTCCTGGTGCTTGGTCGTTGGAAAGCCTGTGATCTGTTCCTGCGCGATATTCAGGTGCTCATTTCTGAACTGTCAATGTCTGACTGTACGCCAGAATTACGTGCACTGGCCGGGGGCAATGAAATCGTTGAGCCCTATCGTCAGGTCCTCAAAAAGGTCCGGGCCCAGCTCATAAATACTCAAGCTTACCTGAAAGAACTACTGCAAAATGAAAATTTGGTTGCTCCTGACAATTTACTGCTCAGTAACGAACAACTCTGGCAGCCCCTTTACGCCTGCTGGCAGTCCTTAAAAACCTGCGGCATGGAGATCATTGCCAATGGCGCATTGCTCGATACCCTGTACCGTATTCACTGTTTTGGCGTACCGCTGGTGCGCCTCGATATCCGCCAGGAAAGCACACGCCATACCCGTGCTATCGCTTCTCTGATCCGTTATCTCGGTTTGGGTGACTATGATAGTTGGCCTGAATCAGAAAAACAGGCTTTTTTGATCCGTGAACTGCGTTCCAGACGCCCGCTGTTACCACGCCAGTGGCAATGTGATGCTGATACCGCCGAAATCCTTGCAACCTGTAGAGTAATAGCAAAAGCCCCACAGGGATCCATCGCTGCTTATATTATTTCAATGGCCAAGGTCCCATCCGATGTACTGGCGGTGTATTTATTACTAAAGGAAGCAGGCTGTTCACTCACTCTACCGGTGGTTCCCCTGTTTGAAACACTGGATGACCTGAACAACGCCAGTACAGTGATGACGCAATTACTCAATCTTGACGGGTACCAGGATCTTATCCACGGCAGGCAAATGGTGATGATTGGTTATTCAGATTCCGCCAAGGATGCCGGTGTCATGGCAGCATCCTGGGCACAGTACCGGGCGCAGGAAACCTTAATCAAAATCTGTACACAAGCCGGCGTCAGATTGACATTGTTCCATGGGCGTGGAGGCTCCATTGGGCGCGGTGGCGCCCCTGCCCATGCTGCCCTGTTATCACAGCCTCCAGGCAGCCTGAAAGGTGGCCTCAGGGTCACTGAGCAGGGTGAAATGATCCGTTTCAAATTTGGTCTGCCTGAGGCCGCCGTTAACAGTCTGGCGCTGTATACCAGTGCCATACTTGAAGCTAATCTTTTACCCCCGCCAGAGCCGAAAAAAGCATGGTGTGAACTGATGGACCTGATATCAGATGCCTCCTGCAACAGGTATCGCAGTTACATCCGGGAACATCCTGATTTTATGCCTTATTTTCGTGCCGCCACACCACAACAGGAACTGACAAGGCTACCACTGGGATCTCGCCCGGCAAAACGCCAGACTGATGACGGCATGGACAGCTTACGCGCCATTCCATGGATCTTTGCCTGGACACAAAACCGTTTGATGCTCCCTGCCTGGCTGGGAGCAGGCCATGGTCTGCAGGAAGCCATTAATTCCGGCCAGCAACAACAATTAGCCATGATGTGCCGTGACTGGCCATTTTTCGCTACCCGTATTGGCATGCTGGAAATGGTCTTTGCCAAAGCAGATCTCTGGCTGGCCGAGTATTATGATCAACGTCTGGTGGAAAAAAAACTCTGGCCTCTGGGTCAGCAACTGCGCGATCAACTGGCGCACGACATCAAGCTCGTCCTGAGTATTGCTCAGGGTGATCGCCTGATGGCAGATTTACCCTGGATTGCCGAATCCATTATGTTACGTAATATCTACACCGATCCACTGAATGTTCTACAGGCTGAACTGTTGTGGCGCTTTCGCCAGCAGGAAAATCCTGACCCGGAGGTGGAACAGGCATTGATGGTTACCATCGCCGGGATAGCCGCCGGGATGCGCAATACCGGGTAGATCCATGACGGTTTGGGCTGCCGCTTTCCAACAGCCACGTTCCTGGTCAACCTGAAGCCCTTGTGTGTAGAGAAACAGAAAATAATGCCTGATGTAAATCCTGCACAAGGCGTTCTGTTTGGTTTGTGCGTAAAACCGCAACCAGACTGATCCCTCCCGCTGTCTGGGAAATAAATTCTACTGCGTGATCCTTCACGTGTTGATGAAAATGATCACTGTGCAAGGCGTGGCCAGCTATCCCTGTTCCCACCAGTGCCACCATCGCCAGACCGGTATGCAAGGTGATGCTGACAACCGGCAGTGCCATGGCTTCCAGCGCAGCCAGCGCACTGCTACCCACTTCCATGGTATAACAAAGCTGCACTAAATGACGATCTGCATGCACGCCAGTCGTTAAGGATTGAAGCTGTGTATATTCCAACAATTCATTGATTTTATTTAAAAAAAATAAAAAATCAGTGTCCATAGCAATACGCAGTTCAATCATGCATACATTATCATGACTGGTCACTATTTTAGCGCCGTTGCCTGATACCATGGCCCGCTTAATGCGTGTTGAACCCTGTTCAGGCTGATAACTGCAACGTAACCGTAAATCAATGTTGCTGGCAGCAACGGGCTGTAGAGCACGGCTGTGTAAAACCGGCACTGAAAGACGTGCCAGCTCGCTGGCTTCAGCCAGACTCAACGACTCTAACAACCAAGCCTCTTTTACCTTGCGCGGATCGGCACTATAAACACCTGCCACGTCACTCCAGAGCGTGACACTTTCTACCCCTGCCAGTACACCCGTCTGGGTTGCCGAATAATCACTGCCATTACGCCCCAATAACACCGTTTCCCCGGCATCATTGCCAGCAATAAATCCAGTAACCACCACACGTTTGTTATTCTGCACAGCCATCAGTTGTTGTAACAATGGACGGGAACGGGCTTCGTCAATCCGTGGCTGAACGCCACGCCCAACACGTAAAAAGCGTCGGGCATCCAACCAGTCAGACTCCATGTTCATGCTATTCAGTAACGCCGACATCAGACGTGCAGACCATATTTCACCCTTCCCGACTACTTCAGCATACACAGCATCACTCATTTTGCCTTTCAGCAGCCCGACAAGCCCCTCCATTTCCTGTATCAGGCAGGCAATCGCTGACTGTGCCATGTCAGGGGATAATAAGCCGCAAATCAGTTGATGCTGATAATGATATAAATGTTGCTGTGCCTGATAAGCAGCCACAAGATCAGTCTGGCTAAGTTGCAACCAGTGGATCAATTGATTTGTGGTATTTCCGGCAGCGGATACCACCATGAAGTCTCCGGGGTTGCTATAGCGCGCCATAATACCTGCTACCTGCCGCCATGCATTCACATCAGCAAGGCTGCTGCCGCCAAATTTATGCAATTGCCGGCCCTTCACCGTTGGTGCGACTTTCAGTATATTCATTGTTACCTCATTACCGTCAGCCAGACAGCCGCTTGCGGCTCATTTTCCCTGTTATCTTAACCACAAGGGTAAATCATTCAGCCCCATTGCCTGATGCATTATCCTGGGTTTGATACCAGGAAGACGATCAGCCAGTATCATACCCAGACCACGCAGGCCGATTTTTACCGGATGATGACCGTCAAACAGGGTGCGAAAACCTTGCATACCCGCCAGCATAAGTGCCGCACTCTGTTTACGACGACGTTCAAAGCGACGCAGGTAAAGATGCTGGCCAATATCCTTACCCTCACGTTGCAAATATTGTAACTGAGTAATCAATTCCACCACATCTCCGAATCCCAGGTTCAAACCTTGCCCTGCCAGGGGATGCACCGTATGCGCAGCATCACCAACCAACGCCAGACGGTGCGCAGCAAAACTGCGGGCATAGCGTGCTGCCAACGGAAATGTCTGCCTCCTGCTTTCTATAGAGCAAAGGCCCAGACACATATCAAAAGCGATACTCAGCTGATGATTAAATTGCTCATCAGGCACTTGAGCCAGGCGTAGAGCTTCTTGCACCGGCAGTGACCAGACAATCGAACTGAAATGTGCCTGATTAAGAGGCAAAAACGCCAGAATTCCGCCACCATGAAACACCTGACGTGCCATACCCCCATGGGGTTTTTCAGTACGCACCGTAGCCACCAGTGCATGCTGATCATAATCCCAGAATGTCAACGGGATATCAGCATGTCGCCGTAACCAGGAATCAGCACCATCTGCACCCACCACCAGACGTGCACTGAGTAAGCGTTCATCCGTCAGTGTCATGAAGGCTTCATTTTCCCCCATAGCCACGTGTTTTAAGCTTGCCGGTGTCAGTAATGTCACCTCCGCCAAACCGGTAGCCCTTTGCCAGAGCGCCCGATGTATGACATCGTTTTCAACGAGGTGCCCAAGGTGGTTGAATCCGTACTCCTCGGCAAAAAAAGTGATACGACCAAAGCTGTCGCGATCCCATACCTCCATGGCCTCCCAGCTACTGACACGCACAGCACGGATGACATCCCAGACACCGAGGTATTGCAACAAACGTTCGCTGGCGGCATTAATGGCAGAAACACGTAATGAAAATGGATCATCCCGCACACGGACCGATTCCGTTTCCGGCAAGTGTTGCTCCAGCACGGCAACCTGCAGCCCACAACCTTTAAGCCCACAGGCCAGCGCCAACCCCACCATGCCCCCCCCGGCAATGACGACATCAAATGATTGCATACCTCCTGCCATCTCCAGCTCCTGTGGTGCTGACTAATGTTTGATCCAACCCAGCGTATGCCGTGCAAAAAGATCACGCATGATCGGTAGATGCTCCATCACCATCAGCGCACTATTTCTTCCCACTATCAAGGGCCGATGGCAGTTGGCAAATAAATCGATTAAACCATCGGTGATACTGATGGTCGTCTGTTGATCGCGACGACGACGCGCCTGGTAGCGCTCAAGTACTGACCAAGCCCCCACATCGTCACCTTGTTGTGCTGCCTGCGCCAGCACTTCAGCCAGCACCATGACATCCCTCAGTGCAAGATTAAACCCCTGGCCCGCTACCGGATGCAGTGTTTGCGCAGCGTTACCCACCAGCGCCAGACGATGACTGATATGCGCTGATGCCTTCATCAGACGCAGCGGGTAATTATGGCGCTTGCCCGTTTGCCATATCTTACCCAAACGCCAGCCAAATGCTTGCTGTAACTGATACAGAAAATGCGCGTCATCCCAGGCTGCAACCTCCTGATGGTTAGCCTGCCCATGGCACCAAACCAGAAAACTACTCCCCTGTCTGCCTGGCAACAAGGCCAGTGGGCCACTGGAGGTAAAACGCTCAAACGCACAACCTTCATGATGCTGAGCGGTCATCAGATGCGCAGTCACTGCCATCTGCTGATAGTCCTGTTGCTGCCAGCGAATATGACAGGCACGGGCCAGGGATGAAGACGAACCATCGGCAGCAACCATCAGCTGACTCTGTAACTGTTCACCGGTATCAAGCCTAAGGATAACACTGCACGGCGTGCGGGTTACATTACTCACCCGTGCCGGACAGTACAGACTGACACCCGCTGCGTGATCCAGTAACGCAAACAGCCGCTGCCGGGCATCATTCAGCTCAATAACATAACCCAGTGCTGCAACAGCGTAATCTTGCGCGCGTAAGTTAACAGAACCGATATGGCCGCGATCACTCACTCTGATATGTTTTATAGCCGTTGCACAATTTGCCAGCGCAGGCCAGATATCCAGACGTACCAGTTGCTGGCAGGTGCCTTGAGACAGCGCGATGGCAAAGGCATCAAACCCGTTTGGTTGTGGTTCAGGCCGTGATGCTTCAATCAGGGTAACAGGTATCTTACCCTGAGCAAGTGAGGACAGGGCAAGAGCCAGTATTGCACCCGTCATGCCTCCCCCGACAATAATCAGGCTCATGGTGACTGTGGTACGGCCATCAGTGCCTCAATGTCATCAGCCGCCTTCACTACGCCGACAGTCAGATTTTCATTTCCTTGTTCGGTAATCAGGAGATTATCTTCGATACGTATCCCTATGCCACGCCATTGAACAGGCACATCTGCATCCGGTGCAATATAGAGCCCGGGTTCCACTGTCAACACCATGCCTGGCTCAAGCAGTCGACTACCATCGGGTATGCCGTAGTCACCCACATCGTGCACATCCAAACCCAGCCAGTGGCTCAAACCATGCATGAAAAATGCCTTGTGAGCCTGTTCAGCCACCAGCTTTTCAACATTTCCCTGCAAAATACCCAGCTTAACCAAGCCGCTTATCATGATATGCATGACCTGTTTTTGTACTGCATTAATACTGGTACCAGGTGCAAATAAAGCGATAGCGTGGTTCATCACCGCCAGCACAATGTCGTAAAGGGCACGCTGGACAGGCGTAAATTTACCGTTCACCGGAAAAGTACGGGTAATATCTGCAGCATAACCCTGCCATTCACAACCCGCATCCACTAATACCAAAGCCCCATCGTGCAATTCTGCATTATTTTCAGTGTAATGCAGAATACAGGCATTTTCACCGCTACCCACTATGGTGTTATAGGCAGGGAAACGTGCACCGTGGCGGATAAATTCGTAGTGAATTTCTGCTTCCAGCTGAAATTCAGACATACCGGCGCGACACTGTTTCATGGCACGCGCATGAGCCATTGCACTGATCTCACCCGCACGCCGCATTAGCGCAATTTCCTGCGGTGATTTAAACAGGCGCATGTCATGCAGCCATGGCCGCCAGTCGATCAAGGTTATGGGTGCCCGTAGATTTTTTCTCGAACCATCGCGCAATTCTTCCAGTACGTTAAAAAGGAGACTATCCGCCTCAGCATAGCCATGCTGAGCGTGATAAATAGCCTGCAGGCCATTGAGCAACGAAGGAAGCTGCTGTTCAATTTCATCAAAAGATAACGCCTGATCGACAGCCAATTTTTCTAACGCCGCCTCCTGCCCCAAACGACGGCCAGACCATATCTCTTCACTTGCATTTTTAACCTGGTTGAACAAGATGCTGCGGCTATCAGTCTCGTTTTGTTTGAGCAAAAGTAAGGCTGATTTTGGTTCATCAAAACCGGTAAGATAGTAAAAATCACTGTTTTGGCGATAAGGGTACTGAGAATCCGCATTACGCCTGACCTGTGGAGCAGCAAAAAAAATTGCCGCGCTAGCGGGCAGCATTTTGGCCAATAATACACGGCGCCGTCGCACATATTCCTGCTGAATCATTATTTTTTCCTGCAGTCCATTTAACCCGCCATAAAAATTCATGCTATGCTACATCAAGGCCAACCGCTGTACCAGATAAGGTAACACCTATAACCTGTATTGCAGGCTCGTCTTAAGGTTGTGGTTGCTTGAAAAATTTAGATACCGTTTGGAACGTTTAAAGATTGCATAAAGATTAATCAGGAAAATAACATTACATGTCTGCACAACCGGTAGATATTCAAATTTTTGGTCGTTCGTTAAGGGTAAACTGTCCATCAGAACAACAGGATGCGTTAAATCTTGCTGCTGAAGACCTCAATCAGCGGTTGCACGCCCTTAAAATTCGCACTAAAGTTACCAATACTGAACAATTGGTTTTTATCGCAGCACTAAACATTTGCCACGAACTGGCACAGGAAAAATCGAAAACCCGTGAATACGCCGCTAATATGGAGCAACGTATTCGAATGTTACAAAAAACTATTGAGCAAGCTTTGCTAGAACAGAACCGGATATCCGAGCGTCAAAATACACAATTCGAATAGTGTCTGTTGCATCGGCCCGTACCGGCAATACATTGGTTCTCTCGCAGTAAAGCCTAAAAAGAGGCCTAACGATCAATTTCTCTGGGATGTTTGTCAGCGGGTCTGTCCCCTGAGCCGATATTGTATATGACAGAATGTGGTGTTCCGTAGTCCGGTGTGCATGCTCGGCTTGCCGAGAAGCCTTAAGGGTGCGGCGCTGCGTTCACCTTGAACCTCGGGTTCAAGGGTTATGACTTGCGACGGCATCCTGGAGCCCTTATTTTATCAGGGGAGAATGCCGATTTTACCCAACCGTCTCCTGCGTCAGCGTATCAGAAAAGACGTGTTTCAGCGCCGCTTGCAGTTATCAATTCACCAACAGGCAAGTGATTCCTTACGCATAGCCCAGCGTGTTACGGCACACCCACGCATCCAGGCCGCTACGACCATTGCCGTTTTCATATCCTTTGCCGGCGAACTCAATACCCAACCTCTCATTGAACAACTCTGGCAACAGGGGAAACAGCTCTGCCTGCCCACATTACATCCCTTTAGCCGTGGGCATTTATTGTTTCTTCGCTATACTGCTATGACAGCATTAATCATTAACCGGTTGAAAATACCCGAACCAGAATTAGACGTACAACAAGTGCTACCTCTAGCCCAGATCGACGTCATACTCACGCCCATGGTGGCCTTTGACAACCATGGACAGCGGCTGGGTATGGGAGCAGGGTTTTATGATCGCACCCTGAAAAACTGGCAACAGCACGGCTGTTATCCCATGGGTTTAGCCTACGACTGTCAACAGGTCGATGACTGCCATGCCCAAATCTGGGATGTACCTCTGGCAGAGGTCATCACTCCCACAAAAGGGTGGGCATGGTATTAATTTAAAGAAGAATATTTACACCGTTTTTATTCAAAAAAACAGGCGATAACTCATTTTCAGTTAAAAAAATTCAGCCCAAATTGTAACCCAATCATAATCAATAAAACCCCATAAAACACAATTATTTTAAAATATTTTAATTTTCTGGCAAAACAACTCAACAGGGTTAATGCAATAATACCCGGATATGAAACTTCAAGTACAGGCATCAGAAATGCGGCTATTCCCTTAAAATTAAATAATGATATTAAAAAGGCTGTTATTGTTGTTCCCATTAAAACAAATATAAATTTATTATTTTCTAATTTTAGCAATGAACATAAATAACTGGCATAGATGTTATTAAGTGCAACTGCCGTCGTCAAGCATGAAAATAGCATCACGATACTAATAAACAAAGCAGCATATTGACCCATCACATGATTTGCGATAGTAGCTAACATAAACTCTGGTTGAGTATTAGCGATCAAATCAGAATAATGAGCGCCCAAAAAAATAAAACCCATGTAGATTACGGCAAGTAATAAGGCACCCATAATACTCGGTTTAATAGCAAATTTAATGGCTTCTTGATGCGTTGTGTTTGGTGGCAGCGTGCGCTGTATTTGCTTAAAGATCAATGCAGAAAAAAAGAAGGCGGCAAACAAATCCATCGTCTGATAACCTGTGACAAATCCACTATAAAGCGCTTCTTTAAATTCAATATGGGTGGTTTGTATCAGGGGAAGGGAATTCATCATACCCCGCGTGATTAATATACATAAAATTACCAGCAATACAGGACTCATCCATTTACCAATAATATGTATCATGCGTTGACTTTTCAGACAGAAAAAAAAGATGGCAATACAAAATAACGTGCTAAAAAATTCAAGTGATATCTGGGTGGCCACATAGTGCATACCCCCATAAGCTACCGTAATACATCGGGGGATAACACCAAAAGAACCCAGCAAGGATAAGGTAAACAAAGGTAATATTATCTTTGCCAAAAAACCTGCTTCGGCAAAAAATGCCGTATAACTCCCCTTATGGAGCTTGATAACAAACAGTCCTAAAAAGGGCAAAATAATACCGGTAATAAAAAGACCTAAAAAACCCCATAACCAGGACTCGCCTGTCATTTGTCCAATTTTAACCGGAAAGACCAAATTGCCTGACCCAAAAAACATGGCAAAAAGTGCAAAACCATAAATAAAAATTGATTTAACGTGTTGCATCCCCTTTTTCTCCACAAACCACCCGTAAAAATACGTATCAATAAAAACCAGGAATGACAAGACTACATAAGCCGTGACGACAATAAAAAAGATAAACCCTGCAATAAAGCCATTTTAATAAAGCAAACGTGCACGCACGGTACCCGGAATAGCTCGCATCAGCTGTAACGCCTTTTCAATATCACTGGTATCAGGTATCTCAACATCAATCACCACGTAACCCATTTCTCCATGGGTTTGCAAGTATTGTGCGGCAATATTGATGCCAGGCTTTGCAAAAATCTGGTTGATGGCCGTCAGGATCCCTGGACGGTTTTCATGAATATGCAGCAGACGGCGGGTATTACCGCCATGAACGGGTAAAGAGACCTCAGGAAAATTAACCGCAGAGAGTGTCGAGCCATTGTCTGAGTACTTTAGCAACTTACCCGCCACTTCATAGCCAATGTTCGCCTGCGCCTCTTGAGTCGATCCACCAATATGTGGCGTCAGCAGCACATTATCAAACTGGCATAAGGGAGAATGAAACGGATCTTGATTGGTAGCAGGCTCCTGCGGAAAAACATCAATCGCCGCGCCCGACAGATGATGGCGTGATAGCGCATCACACAAGGCAGGGATATCCACCACGCTACCTCTTGAGGCATTGATCAGGCACGCGCCAGGCTTCATCAATGCCAACTGTTGTGCACCTATCATATTTCGCGTTGCACTGGTTTCAGGAACATGCAGACTGACAACATCCACCTGACTTAGTAAGTCAGCAAGACTGCCTGACTGTTGTGCGTGAAAAAAAACCTGCATACCGATATTTTCAGCCAGAATGCCTAGCTGAGTACCGATATGCCCGTAACCAATGATGCCCAATTTTTTCCCTCTGGCCTCACAAGCTCCAGCAACCTGCTTATTCCACTGACCCAGATGCATTTTAGCATTGACAGCAGGAATACCACGGCACATCAATAACAGCTCGCCCAATACCATTTCAGCCACCGATCGGGTACTGGAAAAAGGGGCATTGAACACCGGGATACCACGCCGGGTGGCCGCCGTTAAATCCACCTGATTGGTACCAATACAAAAGCAACCCACAGCCACTAGTTTTTTTGCTGCAGTAAAAATCTCTTGTGTTAACTGGGTACGCGAACGAATACCAATAAAGTGTACATCATGGATGCACGCTTTCAGTGATTCACTATCCAGTGCACCCTTGTGATAGTCAATATTGTTATACCCGGCCGCATGGAGAGTATCAATCGTACCTGGATGCACAGCTTCCAGTAACAAAAATTTAATTTTTTCTTTTTCCAGTGAGACTTTTGCCATGCTCTGATTCCATGTAATTATTGGAAGATTTCATTCGACAGTTTTGACACCCTGAGCTGTGCCTATCAGCACCACATCAGCGCCACGCCGTGCAAACAGGCCGCATGTCACAACACCGGCAATATGATTAATGCGATCTTCCAGCGCCAGCGCATTGATCACCTGCAAATTGTGGACATCCAGAATCACATTGCCGTTATCGGTGATCACATGCTCGCGGTATTGAGGTAAGCCA
>CAZBYB010000008.1:32158-33227 GCA_964496225.1 uncultured Yersinia sp.
CCCAATATATCAACCTGTTTAGAGGCATCGATAATACAAATAAATTTTCTGGCGATGGCGGCAATCACCTTTTCCCGTGTCAGGGCGGCCCCCCCGCCCTTAATCATCTGCTTATGACCATTAATTTCATCAGCACCATCCACATAGATATCCAGCTCATCCACTTCATTACAATCAACTATCCGCATACCTAAGCGCTTGAGTCTCTCACTGGAAGCCTCAGAGCTGGAAATCACGGCCTCAATACGATGCTTTACTGAAGCCAGCGCATCAATAAAATGTTCAACCGTTGAGCCTGTCCCTACCCCAATGATCTTGTCCGTGCTGACATAATCCAGCGCGGCCCAAGCTGCTGCTTTTTTCAGTTCATTTTGTGTCATTGTCAATGATACCTTTTAAGGTGTACTGGATTATTGATGTCACATCAGGACACCATCTGCTAACGCCGAAGCTCAAACACCACCTCAACATGATCGTCAAAATGAATCGTCTGTTGCTCATAGGTTTGTTGCGCACTGGTGGCCACATCTGCTGTTTTATGCATGCGTGCCAAGGGTACTGACTGATGACTGCCAGGAAGATAACGGATACTGAATACCGGGCCTAATTGGACCTTGAAACCCTGCGTCAATGAATGAGCCTGTTGCACTGCATCAGCAATGGCTTTTTGACGCACCTGCTCGCGATAAAGAGCACTGTCGGCAACCCCAAATTCCACAGTACGAATCTCATTCAAACCCAATTTTAATGCCCCTTCCAGCAGGGCATTCAGCGTATCAAGTTGATGCACAGTCACCTGAACATGACGCAAAGCACGATATCCCCGATGCACTGCTTCACCGGTTTTTTTGTAATCATATTCCGGTTGAGTGCGTAAGTTAGCAGCATTGATATCCTTGTGATCAAGACCCTTTTTTTTCAGAAAATCAAAATACTCAGTCACCCGCATGTCAACCTTCTTTTTGGCAGCCGTGGCATCATTATCGAATACAGTGACCTCGATAGTCAGCGTTGCCATATCAGGTGTGGCATCAATACTGGCACTGCCCATAGTGATCAGATGCGGCCC
>CAZBYB010000009.1:0-29660 GCA_964496225.1 uncultured Yersinia sp.
CACGGTACTGGTGCCCGCCACCTTACTGCTTACACTGGCTATCAGCCGGCCATTCTCATCCGTGATGCCGCTGGCCGGATTGATGGTGGCACCATTCGTCGCACCAAAGTTCACCACCAGGTTGGGCACCGGGTTGCCATTAGCGTCCGTTACCCTGGTTTCTACGGTATTGGCGTCGCTGCCGTTGGCCAGCGCATTATTTTTTGTAATATCAATACGGCTTATCATCCCTTTCCGGGATGCAGGATTCACCCCAACTGACGTTGACACCCTGTTGGATGAGTTTCCCTTTGTATCATAGGCAACGGCACTGAGAGGGTATATATTACTGCCACCAGGTTGCCATAAAGGTAACGTTATCAATAAGGTATTCAAAGAAGTTTGATTAATACTACCGCCCGCTGCAATTAATGCAGCGGCATCCCATTCAATTTTTATTACACCATATTTTGCTGTTGCCAGTGCAGCAAATGGAACTTTTGCACCTGAGCTACCGTTCACAGCAGGCAATGACAGACGGACAAGCTCCTGCTTTTGATAATCCAGTACCACCAGATTATTACGTTCCACCAGCGAATCACGGCTGCCAGGTATGGTCCGTATTTGTTCTACATAGGCGGGGTCAAAGTGTGATTTCCAGGACGATGCCAAACGATAATTCATCTGCATCTGAAGACTGGTATCGTTTTTATTCCCGGAGCTGACACGATGATCCATGCCTAATGTCAACAACGGGAATGGCGTGTAATTGATCCCAAGCGTTAACGCATTCGGATCTTTCTGGCGTGTATCCGCACCAAACAATGCAACCTGATCGCCATGGTACTTTTCATAGATGACTGAGGCACCCAACTGTGGAAACATCGGCAAATAACTTTCCGATCTCAGTTCATAACCGTTAGCCGGACGTTCATCATAGTCAGTTAAATTCAACGACTGATGCCAGTCAGTCAACCTGAAATAACTGTTTGCTGAAAACTTAACAAAATTTGTCCAGGCTTCAACACCGGTCCCTATCCGTCGATTATGCCCTGTGACATCATGATCATAGAATGTGTTAATACCGTACATCCAGTCATCATGTAACAGGCGTACCCCTCCCCCCAAGTTTGTGGTGGTACGATTGTCTTTATGGCGTATGCCAAACTGAGTAAATAATAACAACGACTCGTTGTCATACACCGGGATAAGCATGTCAAACGCACTACCGTTCAACTTAAAGTCTTTATCAGGCGTTACCTGTACTCTGGCAGTACCAAACTGATTCAGCCACTGTTGTACAGCATTATTGGCATGGCTGATAGCTGCCGAACGGGCTGCGTTAGTAATGGCATCTTCAGGCTCATCCGATTGCAACATTGAGCCTGCAGTACTTAAGTGCTGCGCCAGTTGTTTTTCTTTGTCATCAGATTGCGCTATATCTGCTTTATCCGTATTTACGGGTGCTGATGGTGATTGCATGTCTGAGTCAGCAAAGTGTGGTATATCTGCCCTGTCCGTGTTGACGAATGCTGACGATGATTTCACTGAATTACGATAAGGATCAACACGTTTTGTGTTATCTGGCACCACAAACGGTGTTGAATAAGTACACAATGAATTCATATGGTTCAACTCTGCTAATGTCAGCTTACTTTTACGCGCTACTGACCGCAGCGTCTGCCCTTTTTTAGTCACATCCGGTGTCGTTGAAATAATCAGTTGTGTCGTACCGGGCTGTGATGGCAAGTCAATAGGATAATAAGGAACTTCAACCTCATCACCTTCGCTTAACGACACAAACGGCTTTGAAAAAATACGTAAGGAGTTTATTCGCTTAAATTCTTCCAATGTCAGGTTATTTTTATGAGCCACCGAGAGAGACGATTCCCCCTTTTTCAGGACATAGGGGACAGTTGGAATAATAAACTGGGACGGATCGGTTGCATGTGTTGTATCCGCATTCACCTTAATCCAATAATGAGAAATGCCTTTCTTTTTTTCTGCAGCCAAAAAAGAACATAACGCATTCATTTCTTGAAGCTTTTTTAATGTAAGTTTGTGTTGTTTCCCTTCTGGCAGCGCAGTTTTTTGCTTTTTTAAGCCCGCAGTTGGGCTTGCAACAATAAAATTTCCGCCCGCTGAAACATCAGGTACCGTTGAGATAACAGATTGTTGAGAAAGGCTGGCAGCCATCGCTGAAGTGAGTGCAACACTTAACAGTAATAGAAACTGCAGCGCAATATTGATCCATATCGCTAATGTTCGAATAAGTTTTATTTCCATTGTAGATCTCAACTGCATCACCTGTACTCATTACAGGCATTGATCTAAAAATCGAATATTTCTATGGGGGTTTAATGTGCTATCACATTAAATTAAAGAGGAAATTCTGAATTATGCTTTCACTATTAATTATTTTTAATAAAAATAAGAAAAGAAATTTTAATAAAAAATCAGGGAGATCACTCAGATTACCTGTAACAGGACATCAACTTCATGGAGAAAATGCGTATTTTGGCTTGCACCCCGCATTGTCAGCGAAGAAATATCCTTCCTGTTGTCATTGTTTCAGTGACAAATAGCGATTACAAGCCACCACCAACCGGTAACGTAGTAAATTTATTTCATCAATTACAGGTGGGTTATGATAGATATTGTTAATGACTTCACTGAGTGATTCAGGGTTCAATGCAGACAAACCACGAGAAAATCCTGCATTTCTCAAGATTTCACCGGGGCCACCAGGACAATCGGTGCTGACTACAGGCGTGCCGCATAATAAAGCTTCTATTAAAACATTACCAAATCCTTCACTGTCAGAACTTAATACCAACAGTTTGGCATGCTTAATATAAGGATAAGGGTTGGCATGAAAACCCAAAAATTTAACCTGGTCGGCAATATTGAGTTTTTGTGCCAGCATTTTTAATCCATCAATAGCCTGCTTATCACCCTCTCCCAGCAATACCAAAGGTATCTTCAATGTTGTTTTTGCAAAGGCTGTTAATAAACGATCATGGCGTTTATGAGGATGAAAACGGCCAACATGGATAACATAATCTTGACCTGCAAGCTCACAATGCTGATTAGCCTGCTGACGAATGGCGGTCATATCAAATGGATTATTAATGATGGCCCACTGCCGGGGTGTAATGGCCAAGGTATTGCGCATATCATCTGCCACTGCGGCGGAGACCGCAATAATGTTTTTGCGCCGATATACTTGTGCAATTTTATACCTCTTCCACCAGCGATTGATGCCATGACGATGCCCAAGATAAGCGATAGATAACATACCATGAAGGCAAAACCACAGGTTACGGCCAGATAAAAGGGCACTGCGACTGACGATACGATCTGTTTTATGCAAATGTGAACATATTAACTCAAAAAGACCCTGCTGTTTTTCCGCTAAACGCACGGCGTCATCCAGTGCTTTAGCACGGCGGGATAATTCGTTCAGTTTACGCCAGGGTTGACGACAGTGATCGGCAACCACCTGATAATTAAGCCCTTCAGGTAATTCATAATGGCAAACATCACGTAATGAAAACAGGGTGACACTATGTCCTTGATGCAATAGCCCTTCGGACAGCGTCAAAACCACTTTCTCAGCCCCTCCTCCAGGAAGGCCATCAATAATCATTAAAATGCGCATGGCTGATTCAGTAACCGCCCATAAAGCGCCATTAATTGTTGCGAAAGCTGTGTGTGGGTAACACCGAGTATGCTAGCCCGTGCCGCCTGTGACATGGTAGAAGTTAACACATAATGAGGTAACGCATGAATGGCCTCAGTCAAGGCCTTAATATCCAGCGCATCACAAACAAAACCGTTCTTGCCCTGCTGAATAAATTCAGCACCACCACAATTCGTGCTAGTGATGACAGGTAAACCGCAAGCCATAGCTTCCAGGATGGCATTAGGAAAAGGATCATAGAGCGTTGGCAGTAGTAAACCATCCGCTGCCTGGTAGAGCGGTAATATGTGTTTTTGTATGCCAGTAAATATTACGCGCTCACTGCATCCCAATGAACGGGCTAATGCACGGTATTTCTGCCAAGCCTTATCTTTGCCGACCACCATCAAATAACGCCGGGTCGGTGCCAAAGCATGTAGCGCAGCAGCCAGACCTTTACGTTCAAATCCCGAGCCGACAAAAATCAGGCACGTGGCCTGCTGAGGAATAGAAAATTGTTGGCGCAACTGATAACGCAGACGTTCATCAGGTGGAATAAAATAATGATGATCAATGGCATTATAGATCACGGCGATTTTTTCTGCCGCTAGCCCAAAATCCGCCATAATCTCGCGTTTAATCATGGCCGAATTGCAAATAACGGCTTTTAGCTCTGGTGCGTTATACATGGCATGTTCTGCGCACATCACGTAACGATGGTAACCATTCGAAAAAAGCCACTTTCTGCGCCATTGTGGCAATAAACGCGCCCGCTGCAGTAACCAGCGACGATGTACACCATCACCGGCACGATAAATATCGCAACCACTAATACGTTCATGGCTTTGTACCAAATCAAACTGCTCCCGTTGCCAGAGGGTATGGGCTGCCTGTGCAAAACCCTTTTCTCGACTGATGCGACTCCATTTGAGTGGGGAGCAGCGATGAATATGCCAGTGGGGATTAATTTCACCCTGCCATTCGCGTGTAATAAGGCTAAGATCCAGGTTTTGCTGTTGCAGTGCCTCTAGCATGCCCGTAATAAAACGCTCCGCTCCCCCGTCCGGACGGTATTTTTGCCGCACAATCGCCAGACGAAAAGCGCTCATGACAGGTAATGTCTGGCAGCAGACACCACGGCACTGACTGGTATGGCATTGAGATAACGTTCATCCGTATCCGTATTAATGGTATCAGGATCAGGAAGTTCGCCATAATCACCCGCCCAGAGGGTTGTTCCGATCGCCTGCCACGGATGCCAGAAGCTCAGCTTGGATGAGCCAAACAGCGCAATACAGGGGGTTTTCAGTGCAGCAGCCATGTGCATCGCCACTGAATCCACACCAATAAACAATCTGGCATGATCAATGATCGCGGCAAGCTGGCACAATGTCAGTTGCCCGGCAAGAGAAATAACACGCGCCTGCATACAGCGGGACAAAATACGGTCAATCATGATTTGCTCCTGTTGAGCTGGGCCGGCTGTTATTACCATGCTGTACCCCTCACTTTGTAACAAATTGATAGCTTCAGCCATTTTTTCCTCATTCCAGCATTTATACAGCCAGCGTGAACCGGGATGGATAACAATATAATGTTCATCCGTATTATGACTGGCCAGTAATTGCTGGCTGTATTGCCAGTCCTGTGTGCCATAATACATGGTCACTTCAGTCACCATCGACGCAATAGCCAATGGCGCAAGCAGTGACAGGTTCTGCTCAACCGTATGTAATTGACCATGATCTGCCACCGATACCAGTTGCGAATGACAGCAACGCCACAGCCATGTCTGGCGTTTGGCCCAGTCAAATCCCAGACGTCTGCCCGCCCCAGTCAGGAGAGTTATCACGGCACTGCGCCACTGATCAGCCAAATTGAGCACCAAATCATAGCGCCTCCTGCGTAACTGCTGGATTAAATGCCATTCATGATACAGATGAATTTTGATTCCTCGTTTTTTCCATTGACGATCAATGACAAAAATAGTGGCGATATCGGGATGACAGGACAGAACAGCGGAGGTTTCCTGATAGAGCAGCACATCAATATGTGCACCGGGATAATGTTGCTTGAGGGTATTAACCACCGGTGTTGTCAGCAACATATCGCCATGATGACGCAGCTTAATCATCAGAATACGCTTTACGGTGGTAGCCAAAGGCTGAGTTAACGCACTGTTCATCATTCCTGCTCTGCAAGGGTTGCCATTTTTTAATTTTTAAAACGATATTATTCCTATTGACAGTCATTTTTATGCTCAAATATCAAATAAATCGCATAATTCCAAGCATCATCCAATGTAGACTGACAAAAGTTATTTACTCCACCGTCGACTGCCAGATAACATGGCGGTTTTAATCAGACATCATCCTATATTATGTTAAAACCTGCATTTATCATCACCGTTGACACGGAAGGCGATAATCTGTGGCAAAACCATAAAACCATATCGACGCAAAATACCCGATTTTTACCCAGATTTCAGGAATTATGCGAAAAATACGCTCTTAAACCCGTGTGGTTAACTAACTACGAAATGGCCATGGATGCAGCATATGTAGAATTTGCCAGAGACGTTATTGCCCGTGGCCAGGGTGAGGTAGGTATGCATCTGCATGCCTGGAACAGCCCACCCTTAACACCATTAACCGATGATGACATGCGTTATAAACCTTATCTCATTGAATATCCACTTAAACAAATGCGCAATAAAGTAGGCTTTATCACTCACTTGCTGGAAGACAGATTTCACACCAAGATATTGAGTCATCGGGCTGGACGTTGGGCATTTAATGAAGATTATGCGGCTATTTTACTGGAGTATGGCTATCAGGTCGACTGTTCCGTCACTCCACGCATGAACTGGGCCTTTTCTTCCGGTGCCCCTCAGGGTCAGGGAGGAACAGATTATCGCCATTTTCCGTCTCATGCCTACCTGATTGATTTACAGAATATTGCCTGTGCAGGTACTTCTTCCCTGCTGGAAGTTCCCATGAGCATTCACTACAAACACACAAAACTGATCAATGGGTTAAAACAGCGCTATGACTACCTGCGTGGAAAACAACGTCCCTCTTCGCTGTACTGGTTACGCCCCAGAGGAGGAAATTTGACACAAATGCAGCAGGTGGTCCAACGTTCCCTGGAAGAAGGTAATGATTTTGTCGAGTTTATGATCCATTCTTCCGAGCTGATGCCCGCGGGAAGCCCAACCTTCAAGACCGTGCAGGACATCGAGATCCTTTATCAAGATCTGGAACAACTGTTCGGTTGGCTACAAGAAAAAACGCAAGGAATGACATTAACGGAATATTATCACTATAAAACCAGAGCGCGCTGATGATGTCAAAAAAATGGAAAATAAAACTCACGCACTGGTTTTTAAGCCAATACGTAAAAATACAAGGTGACGTGGCAGAAAAAAGTTCTCTCTCACCCCACACTGAATTTAATAGTATTATCATTTATTCAACCACGGCATTGGGTGATTTTATGTTTAATACCCCGGCGATTCGTGCCGTTCGCCAGCGCTATCCTGATGCCTGTATTACGTTAATTTCCAGCCGTAAAAATAAAGACTTGGTCGAACAATATGCCTGTATAAACCACGTGATTTATTGGGACAATAAAATAAAAAATATCATTCCCGTTCTTTTAAAATTAAGAAAAAAGAAACCTGAGCTTGCCATCATACTCCATGCCCATTTTCCTTATGCCATTATGAGTGCGGTGATGGCAGGCTGTCAGTATATTTTACACGCTAACTATAAAACAGACCCCCTTATGATGGACAGATGGATCATTAGCAACGCTTCCACGGATCCCGCTCATCTGATACAAAGCAAAATGAATTTACTGACTCCCCTTGGTATCACCTCTGACAATACCACCCTGTATCTACCTGATTCATATAATAAAGTTTCAAAGCCAGCAGGACACATACTTATTGGTTTTCAAATGGGAGCATCCAGCCTGGAACGGTGCTGGCCTATATCGTTCTTTAGCGCTCTGGCAACAAGGCTACTCTCCTCACATGATCATGTGGACATTGTACTGATTGGATCTCAGGCAGAAAAAAAATTAGCCCATGATTTATTATGCACTTTGGACAAGAGCGCCCGCAGACGCGTAAAAGACCATGTGGGTAAAACGACACTCACTGAATTACTGAAGATTATCCATACCCTGGATCTCATGGTGACTGGCGATACCGGGCCCTTACATCTCGCTATAGCATTACAGGTAAGAACGGTCAGCCTGTTTTCAAGCTCTCATCCCTGTTATACCGGACCTTATCAGGATTTCCATTTACACAAAATTCTTTACTTGCCTGATAATAAAGCCATATATTCAACGCATTACCCCGGACAGCCCTTGGCTATCATCACGCCGAATAAGGTTTATACCAGTATTCTGGAAACTCAGATCTTATCAACCCCAGCACAGGAACCTGTACTTGCAACCCAGAATCAATGAAATCATCATCGCTGGCTATGCGCTGAGTAGTTTTAGTGGTATGGAAACCGTATGTAATAACCTATTCGAAAGGGGGCATATTACCGAGTGGCTTCCCTGCCAAAAGTACGGGATACCAATACGTTAAGCTATGGAAAGAGCAGGCCACAGAAAAGAAACCCGGCCTGCTGGCGCGATCGTTAAAAAAATGTATACGAGTTTTGCACTCAGCTGAAAAATGATAAAAAGTCTGTCATAACATGAAAGGCAATAATAATAGAAGCAGGAATGAGCCGTTTTACAAGAATTTTACCGACATTTTTACAGGCGAGCAGCATCAGATATTCCGGTCTGGCCCTGTCAGAGAAAACCGGGCTATACCGGCAAGCAAATGGCGGACATGGCCGGGATCGCCTGCAATATTTTAAGGTAAATTTGATGATACATAATGATATAAAACTAAGCATCATTATTCCGTGCTACAACTCGTCTGAATACATCGAGGAATGTCTTAGCTCAGTTCTTCCTCATATAAATGAAAATATCGAGGTCATTATAGTTAATGACGGTTCTACAGATAGCAGTTTGGATATAATAACATTTGCAACACAAAAGCACCCCAAAAAGCATATTCAAATTATTAATCAAGAAAATTTGGGGCTATCTGCAGCAAGAAATAAAGGTTTAAGTGTTGCTGATGGTAAATACATATCATTTCTTGATTCTGATGATTTTTACCATGATGACTTCTGGAAGGAAATCTCACCAATACTTAATGAATCCTTGGCTGATATCATTGAATTTAACGCAGAACAGTTCGAAACTGAAACATCAAACATAGTCGAACATATCGATTGCTCAGTTTTTATTGGCAAAACAGAAATTAATTTACCAGACAAACTTAAGCCCGTATTTCAGCGCTGCAAATGGTATCCGTGGGCAAGGATTTATAAAACCTCATTATTCCGAGACAACAATATTGAATTTCCTTCAGGAAAACTGTACGAAGATATGACGACAGTCCCTGCGCTATATTTGAAATGCAAATGCATTTATGGAATAAATAAATCACTTATCTGGTATCGCTTTCATAAAAAAAGTATCACACAGACTTTTAGAGAGAAAGATTTTCTCGATTTGGTTTATGTTGCGTGTAAACTATCAGATATTGCAAAAGAAAACCCTAAAATAAAATATATTCTGTTTCCAACAATTCAACGGGTCTTTAATTTTATTAAATACACTCTTATTAAAAATAAGGATGCAAAATTCCCTTCTGAAGAACAGAGAAAACTAAGAAGAGCTCTAAAGACGTTTATGCAGGAATTTAGTATTTCTCGAAAAATACAAATCCTTATTCTTCCCTGGTATTTAAATAATATTGTAAGAAGAAGAAAGAAATAATTTATTTAATTTCTGGTTGGCTCCTAAGGCCATGAAGGTTTGTTGAGATAAATCCGATTTAATAATACACGACATTTATTCCATTTAAAAAATTGTGCCGTTTCTTCTTTTGTTACTATGATACTGTTAACAAAACATCAGTTCTGGATAAGAAATTTAATAATTATTTTTTCAAATGAATGAAGTAAAAATATCTGTTTAATGATAGTGAAAAGATAAAGATTTAAAACTCAAAAAGGCAGTTTTGTCATTTAATTTCGGCCATCTTTTTGATATAATAATTATTTCAATAAGTTATATTTACTCTTATCCTGAACCCAGGTTGGAAAAGCATTGCTTGATCAGAAAATCATAAAAACAACCATTGAAAAATTCTATACTGATAATTATTTTAATGACTTGAAACAGGCCTTAATAAATTGCCTGGAACAATATCATGGTAAATAATGTTATTATTTTATGCTGTTATTTTTGATACAGGAGCCCATATCACAGAGGATAACGCAATGGCCAGCATATAAAATAAAACAGCCTCAGCGCTAATGAACAGTACATCAGTAAATCCATATACCATGATACAACACCCTACCGCAAACAAAGCAGTATTTTTGCTTTTAAGCGCATTGATAAAAATTGATAGATAAATTATTAGCACTGACAATATACCCGCTATACCCTGCAACGAAGCACTTTCTATTAATTCATTATGAAAATGCGAATTGGGTACCGTATTCAATACAACCTGATAAGCATTTTTCTTTTGCGTAAGATCATTGATGGCCTGAAATCGTTGTTCCAGACTGGAGCCATAAGGATGTTCCATAAACAATTCTATGCCAATTTTCCACATGGAAAAACGTGTTCCCAGAGAATTATTATCGTATTCAGCCTGCTGATCATATGTTGTTAACTCAAATATGGTTTGATTAATATTATTTTTCAAAAAGCTATTATAAAAAAATAAAATCATTATCACTGTGACTACGCATAATGATAATGCCATTTTTATATCTTTTTTACTATAAAATAATAACAGTGAGATTAATAGTATCACGGGATACATAATGATCACTGATCGGGTACCAACAAGAAAAATGACAGAATAGGATATACAAAAAATAATCAGAATCAATAAAACATTTTTTTTATTTTTAATATTTAGACAAAATAAGAAACACATTAATAAAATAGATAAACCGGAATATATATATGCCGTCATGGTTGCCCTATTCAGTGACATAGTAACGCGCTTTGTTCCCTGAATAAACTGCACTAAACCATAAAAAGCAGCCAGTATCAATGTTGCTGTCAGTATATATAATACATATCGAGCAAAATATTTTTTATTGACGTAAGCAGAAAATTGCGTCATATAAAAAATTAAAATGCCACCTAAAAGTAGTTTCTTTCCTGAACTAAACTGACTATTATAAAAATCATAATGTAACGAATTTCCATAATAAATAAAAAACCAGCATAATTTAACAATGCCCAATAAACTAATTGTCCAGGCAATATTTTCCATATTCGCTGTAATGCTTTTTCTCTCTATGAATAAACCAATGGCGCTCAGGTATACTGCAAAATAAAAAAAATTACGAGAATAACCTGTATTGATCAGCGATAAACACAGAGATAACAGTGCAAAGCTAACGCAGATTATATATATGGAATATTTTATTTTTACATTTTCCATAATAACATTATTGCCTTTCTTTTATAGCTTAATCTGACTGCAAAATTTATAAAAAACGATAATTGTTTTGTTTCTGACAATCGAGTCATAATCAGGCGTAAATCATTTTTATCTGTGATTAATGCCTTGTATTTAAGGTAACAGTCTATCCAATGGCATAAAATGAGAGCCTGATATTGATAACCAAATATCTGTTCCATATGTTTAATAACACATATTAAACATTTTACTTTCTCGTCATTAATCGCACTGGAAAGACTTCCTGATCTTTTTACATACAGATAGTGACTGTTTTTTGAAAAAAGAATACTTTCTGCTTGCATCAAGATACCAGGTAAAACATAAAAATCCTCATAACACATCAAGGAAGGAACAGGGGATTGTATAAAAAATTTTCTGAGAATAAATTGCCCAATAAGGTGACCTTGAATATCTTTATGGATCAAAAATCGCCTTATTGCCTTTTTTTTATTAATTTTTTCAGGTAACAAAGAGCACCATTGATTACTCTGTCCTGTGGGATTATGTACCTCATGTAACTTCGTTAGCAGTAAATCAGGATTATTTTTACCCAGAAAATCAATAATCTCATCCAGTGAATTTTCTTTTACCAAATCATCCGCATCCAGCATCGTGATGTAAGTTCCGCAACTGTGTGTGATCGCATAATTACGTACCTTACCTACATTGTGATAAGCCACCTCATAATATTTAACGTGTTGAAATTTATTCATAAATTCTAATACGCATTCCGCTGTCTGATCCACAGAAGCATCATTAACAATGATAATTTCACAGAGGTGCAAATTGATTTTCAGTGCATCCAGTAAGCTGGCAAAGGTTTCTTTTATAGAAGCTGCAGCATTATGTGCAGCTATAATAATACTCAATATTATGTTTGTTTGATTCATAATATGTTATATAGGGTTTTACAAGAGGTCTCCTGGCAATTAAACAAATTTGACAGTAGATTCATGACGTTAATGGGTGCAATGTCCTTCATATTTTGACCATATTCTGACCTGCATACATATTGATTTCCTCCATACCCCCCAATCAATTGGGGATCAGTTGGACCAAACAACGTAATGTTTGGTCTGTCCAGTGCCGCCGCCAAATGACTCAGCCCGGTATCAATTGAGATAATAACTTTAGCACCTGCTAACACGTCAGCAAGCTGTTGCAGGCTCAAACGCGGTAGTACCTCCACATGAGTAAAACCGGTGGCCAGGCGCAAGGCACGCTGATGTTCTTCCTCAGTACCCCATGGAAGCTTAACATTAAGACCCGTCGACTGAACGTGTATCAGCAACTGGCGCCAGTGCGTTTCCGGCCAGTGTTTTTCAGCACGAGCACTGGAATGGAGGAATACCAGATACCGGCCCGCATCAAGGGGTAACCGCTTTAGAAAACGTTGGGCAATGGCATAATCACCGGCAGTATGCGGTTTATTATAACCCAAGCTTTGTGCGAATAACTCGCGCGTACGCTCTACTGCATGCTGTTGCCGATCAATCCGATGAGGATACTGGTAGAACCAGCTTGCTATAGGTTCGCGCGCACTTTTACAATCCTGACCATGTTTGTTACCTCTGGCCATACGGGTTACCAACGCAGCGCTTTTTATCAGGCCCTGAGCATCGATGACAATATCATAACGATGTTCCTGCAGTATGCGTTTAAATTCACGACGCTCGTGGCGGGTACTCCACCAGTGTCTACGCCAACGACGCATAGCAACGGGAATAATGTTAACCACGGCCGGATGCCAGCCAGGAATTTGTACAAACGCTTCTTCCACCACCCAGGCAAAGCGAATGGCAGGAATAGCCATCATGGCATCTGTCACTGCCGGTAAGGTATGGATCACATCACCCATGGAGGACATTTTAACGATTAAAACCTGCATCAGACTTCTCCTGTCAACAGGGAGTCAACAAGTACCATGACCTCGGCCGGCTGAATGTCGATCAAACTTTGATGGTAACCTTTATCAGCTGTTCCCTGACGTACCTTGTGATAACCGGTTATCAAACGGAGCACTCGGGCTTTATCTGAGAGTGGTGGCGTAAAATCAGGACTGCTGGGGCCATAGAGTGCTACCAGCGGTTTATCAAGTGCAGCAGCAATATGCATCAAACCAGAATCATTACTTATGATGACACGGCAGGCGGCAATCAGATTGATCACCTGCGCCAATGAGGTCTGCCCCGCAAGGTTCAGGCAATAGTGACGGTTTTTTTCCGTTAATGCCTGCCGGATTTGTTCACCTCCATCCTGATCACGGGCAGAGCCAAACAACACAATCCGACACCCCATTTTATCAATGAGTTGTTGCGCCAGCACCGCATAGTGGTAGTCTGGCCAACGTTTAGCCGGACCAAATTCTGCACCCGGGCAAAACCCGATCATTGGCCGGTCAGCCATCAGAGTAAAGACAGCACAGGTGTCGGCAATTTCCCGGTCATTTATCTGTAACTGCGGCCGGAGTAGAGGTTGAGGTAAGTCATCAGCCGAATGAACGCGTTGTGGATCATAAGCCAGCGCGACATAACGCTGTACCATTAACGGAAAGGCGCACTTATCAAGCCTGCGCAAATCATTGAGCAGACCATAACGCATTTCACCACGCCAGCCAGTGCGTTGCCCAATAGCCGCAAAAAAAGGTACCAGGGCAGATTTAAACGAACCTGGCAATACATAAGCACGATCATAATGCTGCTCACGCAGACTGATACCCAACCTGCGACGCTCACCAATAGCCAACATGCCATGGCTAAACGGCATGAGTAATGCTTTGTTGACCTCTGGCATTTTTAGCAATAATGAATGGCACCATTCTGGTGCCATGACATCTATTTCAGCAGTGGGATACTGGGCCTTCAGGGTACGATAAAGACTCTGCGACATCATCATATCGCCAATCCACGCAGGACCGATAATCAGTATTTTCATACTCGTTTATCAATGTTGTCAGGTCGTGAGCTTGAGCCAGCCAAGGTATGCTTTTACACCCATGGCCACAGACTTAAAGGGCTTGTCATAGCCCGCAGAGCGCAATTTAGTGAGATCCGCTTGAGTATATGACTGATAGCAACCCTTTAATTTATCAGGAAAGGTAACGTATTCCACCGGCAAACTCTGATAATAATCAACCAAAGTATCCGCAACAACCTGAAAAGACTCCGCCTGACCAGTACCACAGTTGAATATGCCAGAAACTCTGTTTTGCCAGCACCACACATTTACTGCAGTCACATCATCCACATGGATAAAGTCACGCTTAAAATTTTCACTACCCATAAATAGCTTGGGACTTTCTCCACACTTTATCTGGCTATTCAGATGGAAAGCCACACTGGCCATGCTACCTTTGTGGCTTTCTCGTGGCCCATAAACATTAAAATAACGCAAACCACAAACAGGTGAACTTACCTGTGGCAGAAGGGTACGCACATACTGATCAAACAAAAATTTAGAGTACCCGTAGATATTTAATGGTTTTTCATACTGACGTTCTTCAATGAAATCATGATCACGATCACCGTACACTGCCGCTGAAGACGCATACAGAAAGGGGATCTTACGATCCAGGCAAAAATGCAGGATATCTTTAGAGTACTGATAATTATTATCCATCATGTACTTTCCATCCCATTCAGTGGTATTAGAACAGGCACCCAGATGGAAAATAGCGTCGATCTGGCCCATATCCCTGGCCGACATGATACCCGCACGAAACTCTGTTTTATCTATATAATCAATAAATTCCAAATCAACAAGGTTAAAAAATTTAGCACCCGCACTCAGGTTATCCACCACCAGAATCTCTGTATAGCCAATACTATTCAACGCATGAACCACATTACTGCCAATAAAACCAGCGCCGCCGGTGACGATAATCATCAAGTTTACCCTTTTAGGTTCCTGTTGCTGGCACCATGCCTGACAGGATGGACATTATAACCACAGAAGAAGCCTATTCATTTGCCTAACCAGGGCAATGGATTAACGGCCTGACCCTGGCGACGAATTTCCAAATAGAGCGCAGGATAACCCTGGCCTCCACTGTCACCGACTAACGCAACAGGCTGTCCCGCCTTCACTGATGCACCCACTTCAACCAATGCATTTTGATTATAGCAATAGACACTCATATCACTGACACCATGTTCAATGACGACCACTAAACCGTACCCCTGCAACCAATCGGTCAGTAAAACATTCCCATCGGCAATGGCTTTCACTTCCGTGCCTTCTGGTGCAGAAATTACCACACCTTTCCAACGAGGCTCGCCCTGTACCGTTTCGCCAAAATGATGAAGTACAGGGCCCTGCAACGGCCAGACAGCCCGACCATTGGGCTTACCAAGGCCGCCAGGATGTACCATCAAACCTTCATCTGCGGAATGACGAACAGACGCTTTTCTGGTTTGCTGCGTTTCTTGCGGTTTGACGGTATTGACCTCAGAAACCTCTTGTGGTGTGTCATCAATACTGGTTTCACGCTTTGCACGCATCCTGGCTTCATGCTTGGCTTCATGTTGTGCACGCACCCTGGCTTCGCGTTCCGCAAGCAGAATTTTATCACGCAGACCCGTTTCATTTTCTTTCAATTGCACAAGAACAAGCTGATCCTTTTTTAACGCAGTCTCCAGGGTGCCCAACGTTTTTGCACGCTCAGCCCGCGCATGCTCCAGATTATTTTTTTGTTTTTCTTGTTCAGCTAACAGCTGCTTTTGTTGCTCCTGTTTTTGTTGCTGTATTTGTTTTTGGGTTGCCAGTTCAGCCTGGGTTTGTTTTATTTTTTCTATTGATGCGTATCTGGCCTGATTGAGGTAACTGAACCAAACTAAAATACGTTCACGGCGCTGGCTTTCTTGCGCATTCAATATGAGCTGCCAGCCATTGTAGCGCCCCTGCCTGAAAGCAGCCTCCAGCTGCTTTGCAAGAACTTCTTGCTGAGCCAGCTGGTAAGCCCGTAGTTTTTGCATTGAATGAGTGATATTGGTAACATCTTTGTTTAACTCGGCCACGCTGGTTTGAATTTCATTTAAACGCTGATTGGCCTGAACAATCGTGTTTTCCTGCTGTTTAAGCTGATCCTGTAGTGCATTTTGTCGTTGTTTGTGTTGCTGAATGATATGCTCTTTTTCTGCAATACTCTGTCGAATATTTTCTAATTTTTCTTCATGATCAACGGCATATGAATACCCTGTCAGAACCAGTATGGCAAAAAAAATCAAGCTACGGCAATGTTTGCGCTGCACAAAACAATCTAATGCCCGCTCAGGTACCATTCTATTCATGTTATTTATTTTTTTGACAAGATTTTTATAAGTTATATGAATATATTAAATTCCATTGGCTACTTTGACTAAATTTAGTTGTACATAAAACAGAATGTACCCTACCGGGCACTGATTATTCCACGATGAAGAGCAGCTGGCCAGTCTCCGTGGCAGATTTTCCATCCCAATTCATAAGACTTCTTGCGAGGCGCTAAAACTATTCGGGATGGCCATAATTTTACCTCACCACAGGCTGTATTTACTGTAACGTGCAGGTATACTCTACTGAATATCAGATTTTTGTCTGCCAACTTATCGGAACGTTAATCTCCATGCTACAAGAAATTACGCAATTCATGAGCCAGCATCCCATACTTGGCATGACTTGGGTGCTATTATTAGTTACTGTGATTATCATGACCTGTAAGAGCCGTTTCTCTAAGGTAAAACAAATCACACGTCATGAAGCCATCCATCTGATCAACAAAGAAAGCGCCATCATTGTTGATACCCGTAATCCTGATGATTACCGCAAAGGGCATATTGCCAGTTCAATTAATCTGAGCGCAATTGATATCAAAAATAAGCACCTCAAGGAACTGGAAGCACACAGAAAGCAACCCGTTATTATCGTTTGTGCCAATGGCATCAGTTGCCGTACTCCAGCAGAAAATCTATCCAAAGCCAATTTTGAACACGTATTTGTTCTTAAAGATGGTATTACAGGCTGGAATAATGAAAATTTACCGTTATCTCGATCCCGAGGTAATTAACTCATTTATCTCACTGAGGATTAATAATGGCTAATATTGATATTTTCACCAAAGCAACTTGCCCGTTCTGCAAACGCGCCAAGGCATTACTGAACAGCAAGAATGCCGTCTTTAATGAAATCCTCATTGATAATGATCCACAACAACGCGAAAACATGATTGCACGGACTGGCCGCATGACGGTACCGCAAATTTTTATCGATGGTCATCATATCGGCGGCTGTGATGATTTATATGCACTGGATGAAAAAGGTAAACTGGATCCTCTGCTCTCAGTTTAATGCGAGTGTTTATCAACCGTGCGTTAACTGCAGTGCAAACATGTTGCTGGATGGCGTTTAACTGATGGATTTTAACGATGTCAGAACACAATAAAACAGAAATGATTTTCCAGATTCAACGTATTTATATCAAGGATATGTCCTTTGAATCCCCCAATGCCCCACTCATTTTTCAACAAACCTGGCAACCAGAAATAAAACTGGATCTTGATACCACCTCTAATCAGCTGGCAGAAAGCATTTATGAAGTTGTGCTGCGCGTGACAGTTACAGCCTCTTTAGGAAAAGAAAACGCATTTCTGTGTGAAGTTCAACAGGCGGGTATTTTCTCGATTACCGGCATTGAGGGATCCCAATTAGCACAATGTTTGGGTGCATACTGCCCAAATATTTTGTTTCCCTACGCACGGGAATCCATTACTAACCTGGTGTCACGTGGCACTTTCCCACAATTAAATCTGGCACCTGTTAACTTTGATGCGTTGTTTATGAATCACTTACAACAGTCTGCCGCCGGCATCGGGCAACATCAGGACGCCTGATGAGTACTGACAATGTTGCGATGACGGTTATCGGTGCCGGGTCTTATGGTAGCGCATTAGCCATCACGGTGGCACGTAATGGGTATTCCGTCATGCTCTGGGGCCATGATCCAAAACATATTCAGGCATTACAGGATGCCCACTGCCATCAAACTGCCTTGCCTGGGGTACCTTTCCCCAACACGTTACTCTTGGAAGCTAACTTAGCGCGGGCACTGGCAGCCAGCCGTAATATTCTTGTTGTCGTTCCCAGCCACGCTTTTGGTAGTATTCTTACCCAATTGAAGCCCCATTTACGTCAAGATGCACGTATCGTCTGGGCAACCAAAGGGCTGGAAGAAAATACCGGGCGCTTATTACAGGATGTAGCCAGAGAAATTTTGGGAGCAGACATCCCACTGGCTGTGATATCTGGCCCGACATTTGCCAGAGAACTTGCCGCCGGGCTACCAACCGCCATCACACTGTCCTCTACTGACCCGTCATTCAGTGCTGATCTACAAAAATTGATGCACTGTGGTAAAAGTTTTCGTGTATACAGCAATGCTGATTTTATTGGAGTACAGCTCGGTGGAGCCGTCAAGAATGTTATTGCCATTGGTGCAGGTATCTCTGATGGTATCGGCTTTGGGGCTAATGCACGTACGGCATTAATTACTCGCGGTCTTGCTGAAATGACTCGTTTGGGTGTTGCATTAGGTGCTGATCCAGCCACTTTTATGGGCATGGCTGGGCTGGGTGATTTGATATTAACCTGTACGGATGATCAATCCAGAAACCGTCGTTTTGGTATTATGCTTGGCCAGGGATGCCCTGTTCAGGAAGCTCAGGACAAAATTAGTCAGATTGTTGAAGGCTATCGTAATACCAAAGAAGTGCGGGTACTCGCCCAGCGCTACGGTGTCGAAATGCCGATTACTGAGCAGATCTATCACATCCTGTATTGTCATAAAAATGCCCACGAAGCCGCAAAATACTTATTAAACCGAGCCCAAAAAGATGAAAGGCGAGAGGATTAATCAGCAGACTTGGGGCACCACACGATAACCCTGTTATTTTTGCAATAATGCCCCCACATAATCCAGCTGTCGCCATGCTTCATAGAGCACCACAGAAACTGCATTGGACAAATTCATACTGCGACTGTTAGCCTGCATGGGGATTCTGATTTTCAGTTGTATCGGCAGAGTATTCAGAATACTGTCAGGTAAACCCCGCGTTTCCGGGCCAAACAACAGATAATCATTAGCACAATAATGTACCTTGCTGTGGGCGAGCATGCCTTTGGTGGTCAACGCCAGCAGCCGGGTAGGTTGTTCAGTTTCAATAAAAAGTTGATAATGATCATAATGTTTGACACTAACCACTTCCTGATAATCAAGACCCGCCCGACGCAACCGTTTGTCATCCCAAGTAAACCCGAAAGGTTTTATCAAATGCAGCTGACTCCCCGTATTGGCGCAAAGCCGGATGATATTTCCCGTGTTAGGTGGAATTTCAGGCTCAAATAACACAATATTAAACATGTTATAAAATCACATTGCCGCACGAATCGTGTCAATCATCTTTATAAGTGCTATTCAACCATGAAATAGAAAAAAACAAAATAGATACAAACTATTATTTCTGAATGAAACAAACAATTTTTATCTTCAAAATATCACACAGGCTGGATAATATTATCCATTAAAAGCCATCCACGTATCCACTTATATTATTTTAATATCATTATCGTAATATCAATCAATATTAATAAATCACTTAGTCTGTTTATTAAAAAAATAAAACAACTCTTCTTTCCCTGGCATCATTTCGGCAACTGTATAAAAATAAATTTCCCCAGATTGAATTTTATTTTTATAATAAAATGACCTTAACAGGTTATTCACTGCCACATTAAAAACAAGGTTATTTTATGTGAAATGAGTTGCGCATTATTATTTTAAATAAAATACAATATCATCAATACTGAAAGGATATATTATGCTTTTTCTTGATAATTTGTTTTTTGGTGTTACATCCCTGTTAGCTGATATGGCTAACTTTGTCTCTAATCTATTATTCCCCCCGGGCAGGGCATACAATGCTAGAGACTCAAATTCCCCTGCTTCACAGGTCAGAAGATCCGGTTTCTCTTTAGCGCAGGATGATCTTGAACATGCTATTAGCGACCTCTATTACGCCCATAATAATCCAGAACCAATATTACGTTTACCTGGAGAGTTAGCTGATGAATTACAAAAACTGGGGGAACGCTACGGTTTTAAGGTCCACCAGGAATCTGATATTTATTTATGGAATGAAGACAATATGTGGTTTTCTGCCGACGGAAGTGCTGCCTTTCAGCCCGCACGTGCTGCATTTTACGATCAGAGGACAATGATAGATCCCGAGCGCGATCAATACCAGCGTTTTACTAATGCGCTTGTGGGCAAAAACGTTCCTGGCGCAGAAGAAGAAGGCTACCATAGTTTAGGTTCTTTCCACTCGCAGGGGGTATATCAAGACATGCTGGATCAGGCTGGTAATCTGGTTAATAAACATAAAATACCACTCTTTAAAACATTCTCCATCATTGATGGAGGTAATATGCTGACGGGCCGGCGGGCCAATGGAGAATTGTACGCACTGGTTGGACGTGATGCAGTCTTACAGACAACGGTGAAATACAATTCAGATCGAGAAAGACTCGCCGCTTTTATTGAGAATACTAAGCCTGCTACATATATTCCCCGTGAAATCGCTTTACTGATACTGGAATCAGCAGGCCTGGTCCCGCCTGGACTGGCTCATCAGGCACGCCTGGATTTCGCTCAATCCACACTGAATAAAACGGGGTATGTTTTTTATTCTAACGCATTCATGATGTCAGAAGATGCTAAAAAATCGCTACCGGAACTGTCACCCGCTCAGAAAGTAATCATTGATAACTATCATCAATCGTTCACCGATCATTCAATGACACCTGACAATCTCGATAGGCTGCGGGAAGATGTTTACAACTTATTGATTACTGCTCATTTTTACAATCCGGAAATCGATTTACAGCTGCTGGAATCGGCAAACCTGGTCCCGGCAGGACTGGACCATCAGGCACGCCTGAACTTTGCCAGGGCTGTACGGATTAAGGCACAATTCGTTCTTGAGCAAAACAGACTCGTCATGCCAGAAAATGCCAATGGGCAGATGGCGCTGTCATCCGATCAGAAAACCATGATTGAGAATCACTACCAGCCATTATTTGGTGGCACCTTGCCCGCAGATTTCTATCATCTGCTGTTAAAGGATTTCAATATATTGAAAGCAGCCCAACAACTTCCTCCTTTCTATAGCGATGCATTAATTGAGGATAAGTTATCAGGCTGGCAGCCTGAACCTGCTGCCATCACTCGTATGACCATCATGTTAACAACAGCAGGTTACATCCGTCAGTCGCTCACTCCTGAAGAGGCAAGAAATGAGGCCATTCGTTTCCTGGCTATGACTGAAATCACTAAAGATATCATGGCAAGGGAACTGAATGTGGAGCGCAGAAATCTGGTTATCATCAGTCAACAGGAATTTCATATTGACATGGACACACGCCCTCTGTCTGAAGGTCGCGTACTGTTGAACAATCATGCGGAAAGTATAAAGCTGGTGCAGAGCGTACTTAACACGGACACTGATCTGACAGAAAAAAATAAAGAAGATTTGCAAAAAACACTGCGTGACCTGGAGCAGCTGCACAAAGAAAGGCAGCCTGTCACCGCATTGATTAAGCGGCAATTACAGGACGCTGGCCTGACAGTGATTGATACCCCTGGCGTATTTTCAACAGGAGGACGTCAAGTCAATTATATGAATGGAATAATGGGTACCAGCAGTCTGACTAAAGAAATGTTTTACATCACTAATGCTTCCAGTATTACAGCACTCAATCATGCTTTCGGCAACTGGATACAAAAACAACAGCCCGGGCTGAATGTGCATTTTGTTGGCAGTGCACAATCTCAACACAATACTAATCTGAACCAGGCAGAAGAACTATTAAACCGCGGTGGTGGTCTTGATTGTGTTACGCTTCACCATGGCCCGGCAGGTAAAAGGGTTCCACAATCAGCAGCGAGTTTAGTAGAAGCTATGTCTTCCATGCCAGAACGGCCACCTGCAATAGCGCCGGCAATGACGCATGAATCATCATCTGACACTCTATTCAGAAGAACAATGGGAACACAGATAGTCGAAATGAGATACCAGACATAAAACACGGAGCCGTCTCTTAAAATAGAGACCCGCCGGGGCATGACTGCTCTGGTGGTTTCTTTGCAAGAGACTCATCGACATATACATGGATAGAAGCAACAAAGAAGGGGTCAATAAAAGAGAAGAACCCTGATGTTGGAAGGTACCAATACCCGTTTCATCGCATTGTGGTCGGCGAGAGAGGATTTGAACCTCCGACCCACTGGTCCCAAACCAGTTGCGCTACCAAGCTGCGCTACTCGCCGATAGATAACGGCAAATTTTCTACCCTGTTGGCTTGCTTCATATTTACTGGCATAAACACCAAAACATGCTTCAATCGCCTTAACTGCAGGTTAAAAAATAGTCTGTCGTGGTGCGAAGAGAGGGACTTGAACCCTCACGTCTGTTAAGACACTAACACCTGAAGCTAGCGCGTCTACCAATTCCGCCACCTTCGCATAACCACAAAACCTGGGGTGGCTAATGGGACTCGAACCCACGACAACTGGAATCACAATCCAGGGCTCTACCAGCTGAGCTATAGCCACCACTACCCTATTTTTTTATACTGTCACTGCTTTTTTACTCAAACGGTTACGCATTTAACCCAAAAATTGCTACTGTTCTGGTGCGCCCGACAGGATTCGAACCTGAGACCTCTGCCTCCGGAGGGCAGCGCTCTATCCAGCTGAGCTACGGGCGCTTAGCGCCGTTGCGGGTGAGGATACTACGGTTTTAATCGTTGGCTGTCCAGTGCTTTTTAAGCAGCAAGCATATATTTGCTTATGCTTTGCTCTCTTTGCAGCAAAGGTCAGACCACATTCTTCTTTCTTTTTTCCCTAAGGCGAAAGTCTACTAGTATCAATCTTCTTATACATACCAAAACCAAAATAACAACCTGAAACAATCGCAATAAAAATAATACCCACCAGTAAGGAAAGCCGGGTATCAGGATTCATACCCATGCCAATGAGTACACAAATTAAGAATGCCATAGTCAACCAGTTGACATAAGGGAACATAATGGATTTAAACGGATGCTGTTTTAGGGCTTCTTTATGGGCTTTACGAAAAGATAACTGACTAACCAACACGACAAACCACGGAACCATACCGGGCAATACGCTGGCACTGTACACATAGACAAACACCTGTTGTGGATCAGGGATAACATAATTCAGACCCGATCCCAGTAATAAGCACAGAATGGTCAACGCAATACAATACACTGGTACACCACTGGCTGAAACTTTGGTCAACACTGCCGGTAATTGCTTGTTTTGGGCCAAAGCATACAGCATACGACCACCACTATACATACCACTGTTACAACCTGACAGTGCCGCAGTTAATACCACAAAATTAATAATACCCGCGGCAGCAGTGATACCAATTTTGGAAAATGTCAGTACAAACGGACTACCCGCGGTACCAATTTCATGCCATGGGAACAGGGTGACGATAACAAAAATGGCACCGACATAAAAGATCAGTATCCGCCATAACACATTGTTTATGGCCTTTCTCAATGTGATCTGTGGTTTTTTGGCCTCACCGGCCGTCGTCGCCACCAGCTCAACCCCTTGATAAGAAGCCACTACAATACAAAGCGCAAACAAAAAGCCCTGCCAGCCACCGGTAAAAAAACCACCATGGGCTGTTAAATTATCAAATCCCACGGCCTGTCCATGATTACCAATGCCAAAAAATATCACACCAAGACCGACCAGGATCATAACCACGATGGTGGTTACCTTAATGATCGCAAACCAAAATTCCAGTTCACCATACAAGCGCACTGCCGCCAGATTGGCTAAAGCAACAATAGCTACACCTGCAATAGCCGGCACCCACTGCGGAATTTCTGGAAACCAATACTGGACATAGACCCCAATGGCAGTAATTTCGGAAATACCCACGGCTATCCACATAAACCAGTAACCCCACGCCGTCAGATAACCAAAATAAGGGTTGATATATTTATAAGCATAGACCGCAAAAGAACCCGCTACCGGCTCCAACCAAAGCATTTCGCCCATTGCACGCATAATAAAAAAGACAAACAATCCCGCAATAAGATAAGCGAATAATACTGATGGCCCGGCCCATTTCAAGGTACTGGCAGCCCCCATAAATAACCCGACACCAATCGTGCCACCCAAGGCTATCAACTCAATATGCCGTGCTTCCAGGGTACGATGCAGCCCTTTTTGATTTGTTATCATAAGATCCTCCTGTCTCCAGGCTCTTTAACGCTCATTTCTGACATTCAGTACACACCAGAAGAACATGATTATCTGAAACAATTTTTTAATTACTACTCCGTCTCGACTACAGGCGACCACTGTAATAATACCCCAAAAATTTAAGCAATTTTATTTGACGGCAGATACGACCGGGTTGGGATAACAGCCGGTACAACCATTCCAGCCCCCGGTTTCGCCAGGCCTGAGGAGCGCGTTTGACATGCCCGGTAAACACATCATAAGTTCCACCCACCCCTACATATAATGCCTGTTGATAATGGATATAGCAGTCACGCATCAATATTTCCTGCTTGGGTGACCCCATGGCTACCGTCACTATCGCCGCACCACTGGCACTAACACGTTCAAACAAGCTATTGCGCTGATCGGGAGTAAAATAACCGTGTTGGCTTCCTGCAATATTCACATTCCATTGTGAACGCAATATTGCTTCTGTTTGTTGCAAAATATCCGCCCTGGCGCCTATCAAAAAAACCGGTACACCACTCTGTCCGGCACGCTGCATCAGGGCTTCCCACAAATCTACACCCGCTATCCGTGACACACTGGCCGTGGGATATTTACGCCGGATGGCCCGCACAACACTGATACCATCAGCATATTTATACTCAGCGTTATTAATCAATGCATTCAAAACGGTATCCTGTTCCGCATTGATTAGTTTCTCTGCATTCATTGCAATTAAAATCCCCGTTTTCAGGCCATTTGCAAATAAATGATCAACACAGTGGGCCAGATTACGGAAACCCAAAATCTCAAAACCGCGTAACATATAGGAAGGAATTGATGTAACAGAATCCATTAATTACTACGACTCCAATCTGGATGAAACGGTGTTGGTAATACTACTGACAGGCAATGTCAGTGGTCTTAATCAAACCCTGTTCCTCAAATAACCAATATAATAATTTCGCCACCAGCAGACAGGTACCAAAAACAAAACTGAAAAATACCATACGGGAAACAAAAGAATCCAGTCCTTCCCGGGCCAATACAATGAGGTTAAATAACGCACCAAAGCAGAAACTTTGCACAATCGCCCCATTGTAGCGATTACTTGATAATTTACCCTGCTGATAAAACCAGTCAAAACCCCGGATAATCAGCCCTACCACAATGGCGCCCGCAGGAATGAACCCTATGCCGCCCATAATCACCAAAGATCCAATCAGTGTTTGTGAAATAGTCAATCCTGAGTAATTTTTTAAAATTTCCCAAGTAAAATAGTTGCTGGTATTCAGGATCTCATCCGGGCGATTTGGCCACAGCCATTTCGGAATAAAAACATAAAAATCGCGCACAATGGGTGCAAGCCCCTGAAAATCTATTTTCTGGTAGTTTTCCAACAGCAAGGCCAGATTTTCCCATGGAGAAAAGGTGTCACGAGTTAAATAGAGAAAAGTACAGAATACTTCTGAACCATTTACCTCAAGCCCATAACGCTTCATAGCCAACCAAAACATCATCACTATAGCGCAACTTCCCGCAATCATCAGCATCCATAATGTTATCCAGCCACGTACTATGCCAATAAATAAAAATAAGGCGATGGGAATAATCACGTTGGCACGCGTACCACCAATAATTACATAGTTCAGCACACCAAAAACGACCGTACTAGCAAGAAATAACCACCATGCACGTTTATCCTGCTTGAGAAAATACAGGATGAGCATCGCTGGGATAAAAAAGTAAAAAAAGCGCTTTAATGCGACAACAGAGACTTCACTTGCGGAAAAAATCTGATTGTAACCACTGAGCGTAAACAGCAAAAAACCATTTTTCAGGAAAAACACTATCACTGTGCCCGTCGCCACTAACGCCAACAGTATCCAGGTAAAATGCGCTTCAAGGCGATTTATGTTAAATTCAACACAACGAGACTGACTGGATAACGGGACTATTCTGATTTTGTAACTGGCATAATAAATAGCATAGAAAGCCACAGCCACAAGTAACGCATACAACAAAAATTCTGCTGATATCACAACAACATCAAACTGCAAAACCAGCAAACAGGTCAGCGGGAAACCCAGATAAAACGTCAATCCATAAACCAGCGAAAAAAATATATTAAAGTTAAAGCGTACACGCCTGAATTCCCGGTAAGTTAGCATAGTCACCAACGTCACCGCCATGGCCCAGACACTGAGCAAACCACCAAATTGCCCCAACGTCATTTATGCTCCCCTACTGCCCTGGCTAATGCCTGCGGCCAACCATTAATATAACCCGGCGCTAAAAAAGCGATGGCTTGCTTATCCAGACTGACAAGCTTGCGTTGTGTTGCACGAATTAATGCCTCATCCAACGCATCATCTTGAAATAAAAAGGGAACATTCTGTTCATTTAAATCCTGACAAAATGGATTTTTTCGGCTCAATACGAAAGGCACAGAAAACTGAATAAGTTGACATAATGTATTAATGCCTTGTTGGCGATTGAAAATGAAGTAAGCCAAAGAACAACGTCGCAGGATCTCTTGATAATCAGCAAAGGGAATATGCTGTGTGAGGAGTTGTACGTTGCGTTGGGTGAATAGTTTTACAGCAACGGCATATACCTCCGCAATATAGTGATGGTGATCCTGTGCCTGAAAACTCATCACAGGCATCACCACGTGTACAGTAGCACCAAATTGCCGGTAAACTGCATGTAATGCTTCAATATGGCGGTTAGAAGGATCACCCGAATTTCCTACTAGAATGGTCATAGCGCCAGATGAAGATGTGTCAATGGTAGATTCAGTGACGACGGGATTTACTTTATAGGGGTAATACAATAACGTTGCAGCAACATAGGGATAACGTTGCTGATAATACGTGATATCACCACGAGTAGCGAATACCTGCTTGACCTTGCTGTGTGCCCGGCGCCGTAACCAATAAAAGGCACGGAATCGCCATGTTTTGGCCTCTTCGTATAAGTCCGCCCCCCAAATATGCCAGTAAACTTGGTCAGGTTTAATTTTTCCATTCAACAATGCCAGCCATAACCACGCATTAAATTGCCCATGTAAAAAAAATCTCATACTGCGATCGCTCTGGGCACGGGCAATCACCGCGGTAGCCAGTGTTCGTTTATCCTGAAATATTTCAATTTTTAGTGCATCTAACAGACCAAACGGCGCCGTGTCTTTACTGACCACCATAAAATTCTGTAACTGCTCCATTGGTACGTGATGGACCAAGACATCATTAAAAAAACGCAGCAACGTTCGATTATGATGGGGTATATCAGATCCCAGTACATGAATGAGCATGGTCATTTTTTCCTGTTTTATTGCAGTAAATCAAAAAGATAAAACTACACAGCATAAAATAGATGATATAAGTTGCCATATAGGCCTGTACTGCTCCAGTTGCACCATGGACAGGAATAAGCCAGCAGGCAAAGCCGGTCAGTAACAGACACTGACTGACTTCACTCATGACATACAAACACAGTGAAGCACGGGCAACCACCAGATAGCCAAAAACCCAGCAGCCCACTTTTAGTACATCACCCACCAGCTGCCAGGCAAACAAGCTGCCCATGGCAGTAAACTGCCTGGAAAATAGCAATTCGATGACAACATCCCGTAATAGCCATAGGGTAAAACTCGCTGTCACCAGCACGGGGAAAACAAACCGTAGCACTTTGATGACCTCGTGCGTAATTTCGGCCTTATCCTGCATCCGGGACAACCGTGGTAATAAATAAACCGTAAAAGACGCAGTAACCAGCTGTAACCAGGCGTCTGAAATACTGCTTACTCCCTGCCAAATGCCCACATCATTCCAGCCATAATGACGGGCAAGAAGATTACGCATCATTATGTAAACCAAAGGTAAGGTAAACACCGTCACTAATGCCATAAGCGTGAATTTACCTAACTGACCGGCCAGTTTCTTATCCCAGTGCAGTTTCAGGTATGCCAATGGCATAACCTGGCGATACACAAGCACAAACCCGGCAGGCAGAAAAACCAATACCGGGAACAACGCCAGACCTGTTAAAGCACCCGTATAACCATACAAGCGCAGGCAAAAATAAAAAGCACTGCCCCCCATCACGCTACCTACAATCAATACCAGCGCATGGTCCATGGCGCTGCCATAACCTTTGAGGATCGCCAGAAAGAAATTCGCCAAGGCCATGCCCATCTGGATCAATGCCAGTATTCGTACTACCTGTTGATAGCTATCATCACCAAACAAAAAAATACTGATCGGTGTCGCTGCCAGTAAAAAAAAAAGGGCTAAAAGCGAACAAGACCCAAAGATAATGGCTGAAGATGTCCCTAATATCGCACGCAGTTGCTCTGGTTGCTTATGATATTCAGCAACATACTTGATGACACCGTTAAAAATACCTGCACCACAAAGCACACCCAATACAGTAATGCACTGACGAAAATTCCCTGCCAGCCCGAGTCCACTGGGACCAAATGTCACTGCAAATAATTTAATGACTAACAGCCCTGCAGCCAATTTAATTAGCACAGCAACTGAAGTCCAGCCAAACACCTTTGCCAGTGACATCTCAGGAAAAAAAAGCCCGGATAGCGTTAATCACTTCCTGCTGATGAGCGTCAGACATATTATAAAACAGAGGTAAACGCACCAGGCGTTCATTTTCCCGGGTAGTAAAACGGTCTTCCCCATTAAAACGCCCAAAACGTAGCGCTGCGGGGTTACTGTGCAGCGAACCATAATGGGACAATACCATGATCCCGGCCTTTTTCATCGCACTGATAAAAACAGTACACTGTTCGAGATCGCGCAACTTAATATAAAACATATGCGCATTATGGGTCACATAATCCGGAATAACAGGCAATACAAGATACTTTTCATGTGCCAGCGTTGACAAAGCATCATAATAGCGCTGCCACAACTCAAGGCGGCGCTGGTGGATTTGCTGTGACTGTTCCAGTTGTCCCCACAGATAGGCAGCCTGTATTTCAGACATTAAATAGCTGGAGCCAATATCCCGCCAGGTATATTTATCGATCTGACCAGGTAAGAACTGACTGCGGGTGGTGCCTTTATCTCTCACTATTTCAGTACTTTCAACCA
>CAZBYB010000010.1:0-6925 GCA_964496225.1 uncultured Yersinia sp.
TCGGGAAGGTGGCCGTACGGTAGGTGCCGGGGTCGTCGCTAAAATTTTAGAATAATATGGTTATTGATAAAGAATGTCAGCATATTAAATAAGGCTGACATTTTTTAGTGATTATTCGTCCTGAAATCTAGCCATACAGGCTTGCTTCTTGTTTCAATTGACGTATAATGCGCGGGCTTAACTCGGTACTCGCCAACTCAGGTTGAAGATAATCTGTAGTTAGGATTTTATAGAGAATCGAACAATATCCCCGATAGGGGGATTATGTACCAAATGATTGCGCTCCCCATGGATAGATAATGGGAAAGAGATGCTGTTTTTTTGTTTTAATTATACGAACATAAAATAATTGGAGCTCTGGTCTCATGCAGAACCAAAGGATCCGTATCCGTCTGAAAGCATTTGATCATCGATTGATCGATCAATCCACTGCGGAAATTGTTGAAACCGCGAAACGCACGGGAGCACAGGTGCGCGGGCCTATCCCGCTACCAACGCGCAAAGAACGTTTTACCGTGCTTATATCTCCGCATGTCAACAAAGATGCGCGTGATCAATATGAAATTCGTACTCACCAGCGTTTGGTTGATATTGTTGAGCCAACCGAGAAAACCGTTGATGCTTTGATGCGTCTGGATCTGGCTGCAGGTGTAGATGTGCAGATCAGTCTGGGTTAATGTCATTGAACAATTGAGAGGTTGAAACAATGATTGGTTTAGTCGGTAAAAAAGTGGGTATGACGCGTATTTTTACTGAAGATGGCGTATCGATCCCAGTAACCGTTATCGAAGTTCAAGCGAACCGCGTGACCCAAGTAAAGAATCTGGCGCGTGATGGGTATTGTGCCATTCAGGTAACGACCGGTTCTAAAAAAGCAAGTCGAATCACCAAACCTCAAGCAGGGCATTTTGCTAAAGCAGGTGTTGAAGCTGGTCGTGGTTTGTGGGAATTCCGTCTTCCGGAAGGTACCGAGTTCACGGTTGGCCAGGAAATTAATGTTGATATCTTCGTTGGCACCAAGAAGGTAGATGTAACAGGAAGATCCAAAGGTAAAGGATTCGCTGGTACGGTAAAACGCTGGAATTTCCGCACCCAAGATGCAAGCCACGGTAATTCGTTGTCTCATCGTGTCCCCGGTTCTATCGGTCAAAACCAGACTCCGGGCAAGGTTTTTAAAGGTAAAAAAATGGCAGGTCATTTGGGGGACGCACGTGTTACTGTGCAAAGTCTGGATGTAGTACGTATTGATACTGAGCGCAACCTGATGTTGATTAAGGGTGCAGTTCCGGGAGCTACTGGTAGTAACCTGATCGTTAAACCCGCTGTCAAGGCGTGACGTCAAGGAGATCGGAATGGAATTGGTAATAAAAGACGCACAAGGCGTACTGACTGTTTCCGAAACTACCTTCGGGCGTGATTTTAATGAAGCGCTTGTACATCAGGTTGTTGTCGCTTACGCAGCAGGTGCCCGTCAAGGGACACGCGCTCAGAAAACCCGTGCTGAAGTAGCAGGTTCAGGTAAAAAACCGTGGCGTCAAAAAGGAACTGGCCGTGCCCGTGCAGGTTCTGTCAAGAGTCCGATTTGGCGTTCAGGTGGTGTTACCTTTGCTGCAAAACCTCAGGACCATAGTCTGAAAGTCAATAAAAAAATGTATCGCGGTGCGTTGAAGAGTATTTTGTCTGAATTGGTACGTCAGGATCGTTTGATTATTGTTGAAAAATTTTCTGTTGATACACCCAAAACTAAATTGCTGGTACAAAAGCTCAAAGAGATGTCCTTGGAAGACGTGCTTATCGTGACGGGTGAAGTTGACAAAAATTTGTTCCTTGCTGCACGTAATTTGTATAAGGTCGATGTTCGTGATGCATCAGGCATTGATCCCGTTAGCTTGATAGCCTTCGACAAAGTCGTCATGACCGCAAGTGCTATTAAACAAATTGAGGAGATGCTGGCATGATTTTGGCTCATGAAGAACGTTTACTCAAAATACTGCAGGCACCACATGTCTCTGAGAAGGCATCAATAGCGATGGAAAAAAATAATACCGTCGTTCTCAAGGTGGCTAAAGACGCAACAAAGGCAGAAATTAAAGCCGCAGTGCAAAAACTGTTTGAAGTGCAAGTTAAAGATGTGAACACATTGCGAGTTAAAGGTAAAATGAAGCGTCAGGGCCAACATGTTGGTCGTCGTAGCGATTGGAAAAAAGCGTATGTTACCCTGAAAGAAGGTCAGAATCTGGATTTCATGGGCGGCGCTGAATAAGGTCGGAGGAATAAAACAGTGGCAATTGTTAAATGTAAACCGACGTCTCCGGGTCGCCGTCATGTTGTCAAAGTGGTCAATCCTGAGTTATACAAAGGGGCGCCTTATGCACCATTGCTCGAAAAACTCAGTAAAAGCGGTGGACGTAATAATAATGGTCGTATCACCACCCGCCATATCGGTGGTGGCCATAAGCAACGCTATCGTCTGATTGATTTTAAACGTAACAAAGATGGTATCCCTGCTGTCATCGAGCGTCTGGAATACGACCCTAACCGTTCTGCAAACATTGCGTTAGTTTTGTACAAAGATGGTGAACGTCGTTATATTCTAGCCCCCAAGGGCCTGAAAGCGGGTGATCAGGTTCAGTCTGGAGCCGATGCTGCAATTAAGGCAGGTAACACGTTACCCATGCGTAATATTCCAGTGGGTTCAACAGTGCATAATGTTGAAATGAAGCCCGGTAAAGGTGGCCAAATGGCTCGTTCTGCTGGTGCCTACGTTCAAATAATTGCCCGTGAAGGTTCCTACGTTACACTGCGTCTGCGTTCCGGTGAGATGCGCAAAATTCAGTCTGACTGTCGTGCTACTTTAGGCGAAGTTGGCAATACTGAACATATGTTGCGAGTCTTGGGCAAAGCAGGTGCCAGTCGTTGGCGTGGTATTCGCCCGACCGTGCGCGGTACGGCGATGAACCCAGTCGATCATCCACACGGTGGTGGTGAAGGTCGTAACTTTGGTAAGCATCCGGTAACCCCGTGGGGCGTTCAAACCAAAGGTAAAAAGACCCGCAGCAACAAACGTACGGATAAATTTATCGTGCGTCGCCGTAGTAAAAAATAATATTTAGAGGATAAACCATGCCACGTTCTCTCAAGAAAGGTCCATTTATTGACCTGCACTTGTTGAAGAAGGTAAAGAAAGCGGTGGGAAGCGGAGACAAAAAGCCTATTAAGACTTGGTCCCGTCGTTCAACGATCTTTCCAACCATGATCGGTTTCACCATCGCTGTCCATAATGGTCGTCAGCACGTTCCTGTGTTCGTTTCTGATGAAATGGTTGGTCATAAACTGGGTGAATTTGCACATACTCGTACTTATCGCGGTCATGCAGCCGATAAAAAGACCAAGAAACGTTAAACCAGAGGAAAGAGATGGAAACTATCGCTAAACATCGCCACGCTCGTTCTTCTGCACAGAAAGTTCGCCTCGTGGTTGACTTAATTCGTGGTAATAAAGTATCACAGGCTCTGGAAACTCTGACCTATACCAATAAAAAAGCAGCCCGTTTGGTTAAAAAGGTATTAGAGTCTGCTATTGCTAATGCAGAACATAATGATGGTGCTGACATAGATGATCTGAAAGTCAGGAAAATTTTTGTCGACGAGGGCCCGAGCATGAAACGTATGATGCCACGGGCTAAGGGTCGTGCAGATCGTATCCTGAAACGCACCAGCCACATTACTGTGGTTGTGTCAGATCGCTGAAACTTTGGAGACTGGCAATGGGTCAAAAAGTACATCCTAATGGTATTCGACTAGGTATCGTAAAACCTTGGAACTCTACTTGGTATGCGAATACGAAAGAATTCGCTGATAATCTGGACAGTGATTTTAGAGTCCGCCAATTCCTTAATAAGGAATTATCGAAAGCGTCTGTTTCTCGTATCGTTATTGAGCGTCCGGCGAAAAGTATCCGTGTTACTGTTCACACTGCTCGTCCAGGCATCGTAATTGGTAAAAAAGGGGAAGACGTCGAAAAGCTACGCCAAGTAGTGGCAAATATTGCAGGCGTTCCAGCGCAAATCAATATTGCCGAAGTGCGCAAACCTGAACTTGATGCAAAATTGGTCGCTGATAGTATTACTTCACAACTGGAACGTCGTGTTATGTTCCGTCGTGCCATGAAACGTGCAGTACAGAACGCAATGCGTCTTGGTGCCAAAGGTATTAAAGTGGAGGTCAGTGGTCGTCTTGGTGGTGCTGAAATTGCGCGTACTGAATGGTACCGTGAAGGCCGTGTGCCGTTACATACTTTGCGTGCAGACATCGATTACAATACTTCTGAAGCACATACCACTTATGGCGTTATTGGTGTGAAGGTCTGGATCTTTAAAGGTGAAATTCTGGGTGGTATGGTTATTATTGAACAACCAGAAAAACCGGTTATACAACCTAAAAAGCAGCAACGTAAAGGCCGTAAGTAAGGAGAATCACTGATGTTGCAACCAAAGCGTACAAAATTCCGTAAAATGCAGAAGGGACGTAACCGTGGTCTTGCTGTTGGTACGGATATCAGTTTCGGTACTTTTGGTCTGAAAGCTGTTGGTCGTTGTCGCCTGACGGCTCGTCAAATAGAAGCTGCCCGTCGTGCTATGACTCGTGCTGTTAAGCGTCAAGGAAAAATTTGGATACGTATTTTCCCGGACAAACCAATCACTGAGAAACCGCTTGAAGTCCGTATGGGTAAAGGTAAGGGTAATGTAGAATACTGGGTTGCCTTGATCCAACCAGGAAAAGTCCTGTACGAAATGGATGGTGTATCCGAAGAAGTGGCTCGCGAAGCTTTCACTCTGGCTGCTGCCAAGTTGCCGGTTAAAACCACCTTTGTAACCAAAACGGTAATGTGATGAAAACACAAGAGCTGCGTAAAAAAAACAGTGAAGAACTGAATGCTGAGTTATTCAGCCTGTTGCGTGAGCAATTTAATTTACGTATGCAAGCGGCAACGGGTCGACTGCAACAAACGCATTTATTAAGACAGGTGCGTCGTAATATTGCACGTGTTAAAACGTTATTGACTGAAAAAGTGAATATATGATGGCTGATAATAAAGTTCGTACTCTGCAGGGCCGTGTAACAAGCGACAAAATGGAGAAATCCATTGTTGTTGCTCTTGAACGCAAAATTAAACATCCCATTTATGGAAAATATATAACACGTACAACCAAACTGCATGTACATGATGAAAAAAACGAATGCAATATCGGTGATGTTGTGGAAGTACGTGAATGCCGTCCATTGTCCAAGACTAAATTCTGGACATTAGTGCGTATTGTAGAGAAAGCGGTTCAGGCATGATTACCAACTCATGACTTGTATAGAATAGATTTTTTATTTTTTCTACCTATATTTGAAGCGGCAGTGTTACAATGTTGTGTACTGAAGTTTTTAGAATATTTAATGGGTTAGTTGAAAGCCTAATGATAACAATAATTGGTATTAGCGGAGTACTAACATGATCCAGGAACAGACTATGCTGAATGTGGCCGATAATTCTGGTGCACGTCGCGTAATGTGTATCAAGGTTCTGGGTGGTTCTCACCGCCGTTACGCAGGTGTTGGCGATATCATCAAAATTACCATTAAAGAAGCCATTCCTCGTGGTAAGGTAAAAAAAGGGGATGTATTGAAAGCAGTAGTGGTGCGTACCAGAAAGGGTGTGCGTCGTCCTGATGGTTCTGTCATTCGCTTTGATGGTAATGCCTGTGTTATTTTAAATAATGGTAATGAGCAACCGATCGGTACACGTATTTTTGGCCCAGTAACCCGTGAACTGCGTAGTGAAAAATTCATGAAAATTATTTCGCTGGCACCAGAAGTACTTTAAGGAATAAACCATGGCAGCAAGAATTCGTCGCGATGATGAAGTAATAGTGTTAACCGGTAAAAATAAGGGTAAGCGCGGTAAAGTAAAACATGTTCTATCTTCAGGTACTGTGATTGTTGAAGGTATCAACTTAGTTAAAAAACATCAGAAACCGGTTCCTGCCATGAATAAGCCGGGTGGCATTATTGAAAAAGAAGCTGCTATTGCGATTTCTAACGTGGCTTTGTTCAACGTGACAACCGGCAAGGCTGATCGTGTCGGTTTTAGGTTTGAGCAGGGGAAGAAAGTGCGTTTTTTCAAATCAAATAACGAAATTATTAAGTAATATTTGGAGTAATATGATGGCGAAACTGCATGATTACTACAGGGAGAAAGTGATCAAACAACTGATGTCTCAGTTCGGTTACAATTCTGTCATGCAAGTCCCTAAAATTGAAAAAATTACCCTGAACATGGGGGTGGGAGAAGCGACTGCGGATAAAAAATTGCTTGATAATGCTGCTGCAAATTTAGCAGCGATCTCCGGGCAAAAACCTTTGATTACAAAAGCACGCAAGTCTGTTGCTGGCTTCAAAATTCGTCAGGGTTATCCAATTGGTTGTAAAGTAACCCTGCGTGGCGAACGTATGTGGGAGTTTTTTGAGCGCCTAATCATTATTGCTGTACCACGCATCCGCGACTTCCGTGGTCTGTCTGCTAAATCGTTTGATGGTCAGGGTAACTATAGCATGGGAGTGCGTGAGCAGATCATTTTTCCGGAAATCGACTATGACAAGGTTGATCGTGTACGTGGTTTGGATATTACCATTACCACTTCTGCGCAATCCGATGATGAAGGCCGTGCATTATTAGCTGCTTTTAATTTCCCATTCCGCAAATGAAGATAGGATTACTGAATGGCTAAGCAATCAATGAAAGCTCGTGAAGTTGTTCGCGCAAAATTGGCTGAAAAATTTCGTGCCAAACGTGAAGGACTGAGAGCTATTATTTCTAATGTGAACTCATCCAGTGAAGATCGCTGGAATGCGGTTCTCAAATTGCAGACTCTGCCGCG
>CAZBYB010000010.1:6935-21675 GCA_964496225.1 uncultured Yersinia sp.
TCCAGCCCATCTCGTCAGCGCAATCGCTGTCGTCAGACTGGTCGGCCACATGCATTCTTGCGAAAATTTGGGTTGAGCCGTATTAAAGTTCGTGAAGCCGCTATGCGCGGTGAGATACCGGGTCTTAAAAAGGCGAGTTGGTGATTTTTCACCAAATTGAATCACGGAGTTAAAGACAGATGAGCATGCAGGATCCCATTGCGGATATGCTGACCCGTATTCGTAACGGTCAGGCCGCAAATAAGGTTATGGTTACCATGCCTTCTTCCAGGCTGAAAGTAGCAATTGCTAATGTATTAAAGGAAGAGGGTTATATCGAAAACTTTACTGTAGAAGGTGATGTTAAGCCTGTTCTGGGATTAATACTAAAGTATTTTCAAGGTAAAGCAGTGGTAGAAAGTATTCAACGTATTAGCCGTCCAGGTTTGCGCATCTACAAGAAAAAAGATGAGTTACCTAAGGTGATGGCCGGTTTGGGTATCGCGGTTGTTTCTACCTCTAAAGGTGTGATGACTGATCGTGCGGCTCGCCATGCCGGTCTTGGTGGCGAGATTATTTGCTACGTAGCTTAAATCCAGGAGGAAAAATGTCTCGTGTTGCAAAAGCACCTGTTCTTATCCCTGGCGATGTTGAGGTTAAGCTCGATGGTCAGGTTATTTCAATTAAAGGTAAAAACGGTAGTCTGACGCGTACGGTTCACCGTGATGTCGAAGTTAAACAGAAAGAAAGTTTGCTTGTTTTTTCTCCGCGTCAAAGTGCCGTAGATGGATGGGTTCAAGCTGGAACTACGCGTTCATTGATTAACTCAATGGTTATTGGTGTCACTGAGGGCTTCACGAAGAAGCTTCAATTGGTGGGTGTAGGTTATCGTGCTACGATGAAAGAGAATATGGTAAATCTGTCTTTAGGATTTTCTCATCCTATTAACCATAAACTACCACCAAATGTGACTGCTGAATGTCCGACGCAAACCGAAATTATATTGAAAGGTCCTGATAAGCAGGTCATCGGTCAGGTTGCAGCAGATTTATGTGCCTACCGTCGTCCTGAGCCATATAAAGGCAAGGGTATCCGTCACGCCGATAAGGTCGTGCGTATTAAAGAGACTAAGAAAAAATAAGATAACGCCATGGATAAGAAAGCAGCGCGTATCCGCCGTGCAACTCGCACAAGACGCAAACTTAAAGAATTGGGCACGATTCGTTTAGTAGTACATCGTACGCCACGGCATATTTATGCACAGGTTATAGCACCTGGCGGTGCTGAAGTGCTGGTGGCTGCCTCAACTGTAGAGAAGTCTCTCGGTGAAAAACTAAAATATTCTGGTAATAAAGATGCGGCAGCGGTTGTCGGCAAAGCAATTGCTGAGCGTGCGTTGGAAAAAGGCATTAAAGGGGTCTCCTTTGACCGTTCAGGTTTTCAATATCATGGTAGAATCCAGGCACTGGCAGATGCAGCCCGTGAAGCTGGTCTTCAGTTCTAAGAGGTAAGCGTTAAATGGCTCACGTTGAAAAGCAAGCGGGCGAACTGCAAGAAAAATTGATTGCAGTAAATCGAGTATCCAAGACTGTAAAGGGTGGTCGAATTTTCAGTTTTACCGCATTGACAGTAGTCGGCGATGGTAATGGTCGCGTTGGTTTTGGCTATGGTAAAGCGCGTGAAGTTCCAGCAGCCATTCAAAAAGCAATGGAAAAAGCCCGGCGCAATATGATGAGTATCATATTAAACAACGGTACTCTGCAGCATCCCGTTAAAGGAACACATACAGGTTCTCGTGTATTCATGCAACCTGCTTCTGAAGGTACGGGTATTATTGCAGGTGGTGCGATGAGAGCTGTGCTGGAAGTGGCAGGTGTTCATAACGTCTTGGCTAAGACGTACGGTTCTACTAATCCGATTAATGTGGTTCATGCTACCGTTGATGCTTTGGAAAATATGAGGTCTCCCGAAATGGTTGCTGCCAAACGTGGTAAATCCGTTGAAGAAATTCTAGGGTGAAAATAGTTATGGCAAAAACGATTAAAATTACTCAAATCCGTAGTTCTATCGGCCGCTTGCCAAAACATAAGGCAACTTTGGCTGGATTAGGTCTGCGTCGTATTGGCCATACAGTAGAGCGGGAAGATACGCCTGCCGTACGTGGTATGTTTAATTTGGTTTCCTATATGGTTAAGATTGAGGAGTAACAGATGCGTTTGAATACTCTGTCTCCAGCTGAACAATCCAGACATGCACCAAAACGTCGAGGTCGAGGTATTGGTTCTGGTTTAGGTAAAACTGGCGGTCGTGGTCACAAAGGTCAAAAATCCCGCTCTGGCGGTGGTGTGCGTCGTGGTTTTGAGGGCGGTCAAATGCCTCTGTATCGCCGCTTACCAAAGTTTGGCTTTACTTCACGTAAGGCTATGGTTACGGCTGAAGTTCGTTTGTCTGAGCTGGCTAGGGTAAAAGATGATGTCATTGATCTCAATACGCTAAAAGGCGCTAATATTGTTGGGATTCAGATTGAATTTGCAAAAATTATACTGTCTGGTGAGATCTCTCGCGCAGTTATTCTTCGTGGTCTACGGGTTACTAAGGGTGCTCGTATTGCGATTGAGTCTGCTGGTGGGAAAATCGAGGAATAAATCAGTTAATGGCCAGACAACCGGGATTGGAATTTCAAAGCGCTAAAAGTGGATTGGGTGAGCTGAAGCGCAGACTTTTTTTTGTTATAGGCGCCCTAATCGTTTTTCGTATTGGTTCTTTTATTCCAATTCCTGGTATTGATGCCACTGTGCTTGCTAAATTGCTTGAACAGCAAAGGGGCACAATTATTGAAATGTTTAATATGTTCTCTGGTGGTGCCCTTAGCCGTGCCTCTATTTTTGCTTTGGGCATTATGCCATATATATCCGCGTCAATTATTATTCAGTTATTGACTGTTGTTCATCCCACGCTGGCAGAAATAAAGAAAGAGGGTGAAGCAGGTCGGCGTAAAATAAGTCAATATACGCGTTATGGCACACTGATATTGGGTATATTCCAATCAATTGGTATTGCAACGGGCCTACCCAATATGCCCGGCATGCAGGGTTTGGTTGTGCAACCGGGCTTTGTTTTTTATTTTACTGCGGTTATTAGTCTTGTCACCGGAACGGTATTTTTGATGTGGTTAGGTGAACAGATCACAGAACGTGGTATTGGTAATGGTATTTCTATTATAATTTTTGCCGGAATTGTTGCAGAATTTCCCCAAGCCATCGGTCACACTATAGAACAAGCTAGACAAGGGGATCTGCATTTTCTTTTATTGTTGTTAGTATCGGTGTTAGTGTTTTTTGTGACTTTCTTTGTGGTTTTTATCGAACGTGGTCAACGTCGTATCGTTGTTAATTATGCAAAACGTCAGCAAGGTCGTAGGATTTATGCCGCACAAAGTACGCATTTGCCATTGAAAGTGAATATGGCGGGTGTTATCCCTGCCATTTTTGCTTCTAGCATTATTTTATTCCCTGCCACGATAGCGTCGTGGTTTGGAGGTGGCACAGGTTGGGGTTGGTTAACAACGGTTTCGCTGTATTTACAGCCAGGCCAACCGCTATATGTATTACTTTATGCATCTGCGATTATATTTTTTTGTTTTTTCTATACTGCGTTAGTATTTAATCCACGCGAAACAGCGGATAATCTCAAGAAATCTGGTGCGTTTGTGCCGGGAATTCGTCCGGGAGAGCAAACGGCAAAATATATCAATAAGGTGATGACACGTCTTACTTTAATCGGTTCGATGTACGTCACTTTTATTTGCTTGATCCCTGAGTTTATGCGTGAGGCAATGAAAGTACCTTTTTATTTTGGTGGTACATCACTACTGATTATCGTTGTGGTAACAATGGACTTTATGGCTCAAGTTCAAACTCAGATGATGTCCAGTCAATATGAGTCTGTATTGAAAAAAGCAAACCTGAAAGGTTCTAATCGTTAATTTAGGAATGCATGAGAAATTACGGAGAATAAAAAAATGAAAGTACGTGCTTCCGTTAAGAAATTATGTCGTAACTGTAAAATCGTTAAACGTCATGGTGTCGTTCGAGTTATTTGTAGCAGTGAACCAAAACATAAACAGCGTCAAGGCTGATTTACTAAGCATTTTTTCTTGCAAAGTCGGATTGAGCTGGCTAGATTAGTCAGCCTGTCTTTTTGTGTAATTGCAACACTGTCTAGATATCCTGAAAACGGGCTTTTCAGAAATAGTGTTGCTGCCTAAATTTAGGAGTACATAGTGGCCCGTATAGCAGGCATTAACATTCCTGATCAAAAGCATACTGTGATTGCACTAACGTCGATCTACGGTATCGGTATGCCTCGTTCGCACGCTATTTGTGCTGCAACGGGTATTGCTGAACATGCCAAGCTCAGTGAGTTGTCTGAAGAAGAAATTGAGAAGTTGCGTGACGAAGTTGCCAAGTATGTTGTTGAGGGTGATTTGCGTCGTGAAGTAACCTTAAGTATCAAACGTCTGATGGACCTCGGTACTTATCGGGGTTTACGTCATCGTCGTGGTTTACCAGTACGTGGTCAGCGTACTAAAACCAATGCGCGTACCCGTAAGGGTCCACGTAAACCGATCAAGAAATAATCGTCTGGGGTGAATAATGGCAAAGGTACCTGTTCGTGTACGTAAGCGTATCAGGAAACAAATTTCTGACGGTATGGCGCATATCCATGCTTCGTTCAATAATACCATCGTCACTATTACTGATCGTCAGGGCAATGCGCTGGGTTGGGCGACAGCAGGTGGTTCTGGTTTCCGGGGTTCCCGTAAATCTACACCATTTGCAGCTCAAGTTGCAGCAGAACGTTGTGCGGATGCGGTGAAGGATTATGGTATTAAGAATCTGGAAGTTATGGTTAAAGGACCGGGCCCAGGCCGAGAGTCTACCATCCGTGCATTAAATGCTGCTGGTTTCCGCATCACTAATATTACTGATGTGACTCCAATCCCTCATAACGGTTGCCGTCCACCGAAAAAACGTCGGGTGTAATGAGGCTTTCAGGATTGTTGGAGAAATAAAATGGCAAGATATTTGGGACCTAAGCTCAAGCTGAGCCGTCGCGAAGGCACAGATTTGTTTCTTAAATCAGGTGTTCGGGCGATAGATTCCAAGTGTAAGATTGAACAAGCACCTGGTCAACATGGTGCACGTAAACCTCGTCTGTCTGGTTATGGTGTTCAGTTGCGTGAAAAGCAAAAAGTTCGTCGTATTTACGGTGTGCTTGAGCGTCAATTTGGTAACTATTATAAAGAAGCTGCGCGCCTTAAAGGCAATACAGGTGAAAATTTGTTGCAATTGCTGGAAGGTCGTCTGGATAATGTTGTCTATCGTATGGGTTTCGGTGCTACTCGTGCAGAATCGCGTCAACTGGTGAGTCATAAAGCTGTCATGGTAAATGGTCGTGTTGTTAATATCGCCTCTTATCAGGTATCTCCGTGTGAAATAGTCAGTATCCGTGAAAAAGCTAAAAAGCAGTCTCGTGTTAAGGCAGCATTGGAGCTGGCTGAGCAGCGTGAAAAGCCCATCTGGTTGGAAGTTGATGCTGTAAAGATGGAGGGGGTGTTCAGGCATGTTCCTGAGCGCGCTGATTTGTCTTCGGATATTAACGAACACCTGATCGTCGAGCTTTATTCTAAGTAAAGCTTAGTATTAGAGAGAGGACACAATGCAGGGTTCTGTGACAGAGTTTTTAAAACCACGCTTGGTGGATATTGAGCAAGTCAGTTTGACGCACGCCAGGGTGACTCTTGAGCCTTTGGAGCGTGGCTTTGGCCACACTCTTGGTAATGCGCTGCGTCGCATTTTGCTTTCATCGATGCCAGGTTGCGCGGTAACTGAAGTTGAAATTGACGGTGTATTGCACGAATACAGCACTAAAGAAGGCGTGCAGGAAGATATCCTGGAAATCTTGCTGAATTTGAAGAGCTTGGCAGTTAAAATTCAGGGAAAAGATCAGGCTATTCTTACCATGAGTAAATCTGGGATAGGTCCTGTGACTGCAGCTGATATTATTCACGATGGTGATGTCGAAATCATTAAGCCGCAGCACCTGATCTGCCATCTTACTGAAGAAAATGCATCCATCAATATGCGCATTAAAGTTCAGCGTGGGCGCGGTTATGTGCCTGCTTCTGCCAGAATTCATTTGGAAGAAGACGGGCGTCCGATTGGTCGTTTGCTGGTTGACGCTTGTTACAGCCCTGTAGAGCGAATTGCCTACAATGTTGAAGCTGCGCGTGTTGAACAACGTACTGATCTGGATAAATTGATCATTGACATGGAAACAAATGGTACGGTTGATCCTGAAGAGGCAATTCGTCGTGCAGCAACTGTGCTGGCTGAACAATTGGAGGCTTTTGTTGACTTGCGTGATGTTCGCCAACCAGAAGTGAAAGAAGAGAAACCAGAATTTGACCCGATACTGTTGTGCCCCGTTGATGATTTAGAATTAACTGTTCGTTCTGCTAACTGTCTCAAAGCAGAAACTGTTCACTACATCGGTGATCTGGTGCAACGTACTGAAGTTGAATTGTTAAAAACACCAAATTTGGGTAAGAAATCTCTTACTGAAATTAAAGATGTACTGGCTTCACGTGGTCTGTCTCTGGGGCAACGTTTGGAAAACTGGCCCCCGGATAGCCTTACTGAAAAGTAACTGTCGATCATATTAGGATTTTACTGTAGGAGGATAAGGTCATGCGTCATCGTAAGAGCGGTCGTCAGCTGAATCGTAACAGCAGCCATCGTAAGGCTATGTTTCGTAATATGTCCAGCTCTTTGGTTCGCCATGAAATCATCAAGACGACCTTGGCTAAGGCTAAAGAGCTGCGTCATATCGTTGAGCCACTGATTACTCTTGCCAGAAATGACAGTGTAGCAAGTCGTCGTCTGGCCTTTTCCCGTACTCGTGACAATGAGATAGTATCAAAACTTTTTAACGAGTTAGGGCCGCGTTTTGCCACTCGTCCAGGTGGTTACACGCGTATTTTAAAATGTGGTTTTCGCACAGGTGACAATGCGCCGATGGCGTATGTTGAATTAGTTGATCGTGCAAAGTCTGAAACAGAAATCGCCACGACGGAGTGAATCACCCTCTAATGTGTCACAAGATTTATCCGTGATGATGAAATAATCTTCACCCTGTCAACAGATTGCTGGCGGGGTGTTTTTTTAGATACAGTATTATCAAGCGATAAATCTGAACACAATTGCAATAAAATAGTGCAATGAAAATAGAACCCAATCCTTTTCGTAACTACCCGGCTGAATCAGCCTTATTTGTACGCCGTACTCTGGTGGCAGTCGTTGTCATCCTGTTGCTCAGTGTGATGCTGGTGGTGAATCTCTATCATTTGCAAATTATTCGTGTTGAAGATTATCGTACCCGTTCTAATGAAAACCGTATTAAATTGGTGCCCATTGCTCCAAGCCGTGGCATGATTTATGACCGTAATGGCATACCGTTAGCACTCAATCGGACTATTTATCAACTGGAATTGATGCCAGAAAAAGTGGAAAACTTAGCGGCCACTTTAGAGGCATTGAGGCCCATAGTTGAACTTAATGATAATGATATTACTAATTTTAATAAGGAACGACAGCGCTCAAGGCCATTTATGTCAATTTCCTTGAAATCGCCACTGACTGAAGTACAAATAGCCCGTTTTGCCGTTAGTCAATTTCGTTTTCCTGGTGTTGAGATAAAGAGCTATCAGAGGCGCTATTATCCGTATGGTTCAGCACTGACCCATGTGATCGGCTATGTTTCCAAAATTAATGAAAAAGAAGCTGAGCGTATGGAGAAAGAAGGTATATTGGCTAACTATGCTGCCAGTCAGGATACAGGTAAATTAGGCATAGAACGTTTTTATGAGTCTGTCTTACACGGTAAAATTGGTTATGAAGAGGTAGAAGTTAATAATCGTGGCCGGTTGATTCGTCAATTACATGAACAACCCCCGCAAGCAGGCAAAGACATCTGGCTGACATTAGATCTGCGTTTGCAAATTTATATTGAGCAATTATTGGCAGGTAGCAGAGCAGCGGTGATAGTTAGTGATCCGCGTACTGGTGGAATTTTGGCTCTGGTTTCTACTCCCAGTTATGATCCTAATCTATTTGTAGAAGGAATTTCCAGTAAAGACTATCAAGCTTTGTTAAGCGATCCCAAGCGTCCATTGATTAACCGTGCTACTCAGGGAATTTATCCACCAGGCTCGACAGTAAAACCTTATATTGCCGCATCAGCACTGAGTGCCGGTATTATCAATAAAGACACCAGCTTGTTTGATCCGGGTTGGTGGCAATTACCGGGTTCTGAAAAAAGATACCGTGACTGGAAAAAAATGGGACATGGTCGTGTTAATGTGACTAAAGCATTAGAGGAATCGTCGGATACCTTTTTTTATCAGCTGGCTTATAAAATGGGCATAGATAGGCTTTCTGAATGGATGAGTAAATTTGGTTACGGCGATTATACGGGTATCGATCTGGCTGAGGAGCGTGCGGGCCTTATGCCGACCAGAGAATGGAAGCAGAAGCGTCATAAAAAAAATTGGTACCAAGGTGATACGATTCCCGTTGGTATTGGTCAAGGTTACTGGACAGCAACACCTGTACAGATGGCAAAAGCACTGACTACATTAATTAATGATGGTAATGTTAAAACACCACACTTGCTGTTACATACACAAATAAACGGTACGCAAGTTTTCTGGAAGCAGGAAGAGCAACACAAAATTAGCGATATTCATTCCGATCATTGGGAAATTGCTAAAGATGGCATGTTTGGTGTGGCTAATCGTCCCAATGGCACAGGGCATAGATTTTTTGTAGGAACGCCGTATAAGGCCGCTGTTAAATCAGGGACGGTGCAGGTATACAGTTATGAAACCTATAATGCCAGTAAAATTGCTGAACATCTGCGTGACCATAAACTGATGATGGCCTTTGCTCCCTTTGATAATCCAACAGTTTCCGTGGCTATTATTCTTGAAAATGGGGGGAATGGATCAGCGGTTGGGACTATTGCTCGTCAGATTCTCGATCATGTTTTGTTGGGGAATAATAATAAAGATCGGGTGGTAAATTCTACCGCTGTTGGTACGGTCAATTATGGCTGACAACCAGCAAAAAGGTTCTTTATGGTCCAGGCTACACATTGATGTTCCTTTTTTTATCGGTATCCTGACGTTGCTAACGTACAGTATATTGGTGATATGGAGCGCCAGTGGCCAAAACATAGATATGATGGTACGCAAAGTCAGCCAGATTACTGTCGGTTTAGTTGTCATGTTGGCTATGGCACAAGTTCCTCCTCGTGTTTATGAGCAATGGGCACTGTATTTGTATTTGATGTGCGTTGCTTTATTAATTTTAGTTGATATTTTTGGTCAAGTCAGTAAGGGAGCACAACGCTGGTTGGATATCGGTGTTATTCGTTTTCAACCTTCAGAAATTGCTAAAATTGCCGTACCTTTGATGGTTGCCCGCTTTGTAAATCGAGATATCTGTCCTCCCTTATTAAAAAATATTGGCATGGCCTTTATCTTAATCTTCGTACCCACATTCTTGATTGCTGCCCAACCAGACTTGGGGACGTCAGTTTTGGTGACGGCTTCTGGTTTGTTTGTCTTGTTTTTATCTGGCATGAGCTGGCGGCTTATTGCCATTGCCGCAATCTTACTGATATGTTTTATCCCTGTATTATGGTTTTTTCTCATGCACGATTATCAACGCGAGCGTGTCATGATGTTGCTTAATCCGGAGTCTGATCCCCTTGGCTCTGGTTATCATATCATCCAGTCAAAAATTGCTATTGGTTCTGGGGGATTCACAGGGAAAGGTTGGTTACAGGGTACTCAATCACAGCTGGAATTTTTGCCGGAACGCCATACGGATTTCATTTTTGCTGTTCTGGCTGAAGAATTGGGTTTGATAGGTGTATTGGTACTCATGGGGCTTTATCTTTTCATTATTATCCGTGGTTTGGTAATTGCGGTGAATGCCCAGACAACGTTTGGCAGAGTATTGGCTGGGGGGTTAATGTTGGTTTTTTTTGTTTACGTTTTTGTTAATATCGGAATGGTCAGTGGGATCCTGCCTGTAGTAGGTGTACCTTTACCTTTAGTAAGTTATGTTGGTTCGGCACAGATAGTCTTAATGGCAGGGTTTGGCATTGTGATGTCAATACATACGCACCGGAAAATGTTATCGAAACATTTGTAACTGAGCTATGTGCGTGTAATGACTTTGAGTAATCACCTTCAGTTTGTTGTGCGCATCAACGATCCCTGTGGATGCGGATCCTGCGAATAGATAATATGCTTATTTGTTTGATTTACAAGTAAAAATATGACTTCAGTGTTATTGACGTTCTAGCCATGAAAAAATACACTAGCGAATGTTGTAACGCTATCCTGTCTTGCCGTTATTCGTATTACTTTGAGTGTTAGTGTCTGTGGTAGAAATCAATTGTACACCACATAATCTGCATCTGTCCGCCAAATACCAGGCAGTTGAGTTAAATGCTTTAATTCAGGGTTTCTGTTTATATGCCAACTATATCATCCAACCAGATAGTGCATCATGTTACTGTTTTCTTAAAAAATCCGGAAAATCATTTACAGTCCGGGGAGGGAGTTTTCGGAAACATGGTCGGAATATCGCAATCCGGTGAAGACTTCTTGAAAAAGCCTCAGCAATATATTGCGGTTAAAACCAGGTTACCAAACGGCCTCATTAGTACTAATTTAGAACCTGAAAATGCAACTGTTGCAGTCGTTAGGAGTAAAACTCAATGTGATCTGGAAGTACAAAATAGTAGAGTTATATATCATTTTTTTGAAAATATCATTTCTGTAGACGTTATGAAGAGAATGGAACATATACGGGCCAGTCATTCCGTCTCACAGACGAGGGTTAATAGTGAAATAGCGCTTGTTTCGGATAGACGTACTTACCTGATGAACAGGATGTTAATTCCAAGAGGAAGTATGGTTAATGCAATGACAAGTGCGAGTGATCCTTTGGATTTCAAGGAAAAACCTACCTCTTCTCAATTAAATGAACTCAATAAAATAAAAATCAGGTCTATGTCAATGCCGGCGACTTTCCATGAAAGTGATTTAATTTGTCAACCGGCAACCAAAGAAGTACCGATCGAGCTTCCTGACCTTTTGGAAGAGCATACTATGAATGTTACCTCATATCTGAGGAACAGGATGTCTTCAGGAGTGATGGATTTTGCTAAAAATCATGGTTGCGAATTCTTTTGTGGCGGTAACGAAGCGAGCATGTTGAACTATTATAAAAAAAGAGGCTTTGACCAATGTAGTGAAATATCCAGCAATACATCGACGAAAAATTATATTTTTAGCAGTAAGATGGATGGTGTTTCAATACTTGTCATGTCCGGAATGGGATCTTCTACACGTATCGCGCATCAGATGCTGCAACTTCATTATTCCGGTGTAGATGTTGATCGCATGGTAACGATGATTGGTTCCATCAAAGAATTAAAGCAAAAAATGCTTGATGAGTTGCAGCAGGAACTGACAAAACCCATCAGCGTTGATGAAAAAGTATTGTTTATTGGTGTTCGCCGTAAAATTATGGAACATATTGCGGAAATTGAATTTAATTCCGAAATATCAGGTGATGAAACATATAAAAAACTTGTAAGTGAAGGAAAGATTATACAGCATACTGTGGCAAATTTTACTTTTGATTCCACCATAGTAGAGAAAGAGGGGAAAAAAGTATTATTTTCTGCATTAAGAATGCCAAACGGCGATCTGGCTTATGATGCATGTAAAGCATTCCTGGCCGGCGGTTATAGTCATATTATCCTATGTGGTGCCGGTGGTAGAATTTGTGGGGATGCAAAGGTTGGTGATTATGTTGCACTTTCCAGCAGTGAGCATAATGGCCAGACAGTTTCTCTTGAGAAGATTGATAACATTAAAAGGATCGTGCCAGAAGGTCTTGATTTCTTAAAGCAAGATATTACGACAAATACGACGGTAAACTCTCCGCTGGTTGAAACTAAAAATTGGTTGGATAAAAACAGGAAAAGTGAGATTGGTACTGTTGATGTAGAAACAGCGCATATCTTTAGGGCGATTAATGAAGCAGAAAGGGATATTTTGGTTATTCCGGGGATGTTTGTATCTGATGTTCTTGGTTCACATCCTCTCGATGAAAAAATTAATGCAGATGCTGCATATTCCAGAGTAGGTGCTTTTGTTGATGCTACCCTGAAAGACTTGTGGAAACGGTTTTAGTCGCAACTATAAAAAATACAGAGATCGATATCAAACCCATTATTTAAAAGAAGGTTTAGGGTCATGGAGTAGTAAAAAAGCTGCCTGAAGAGCAGGCAGCACAACTAGGCTTAATGACGCACAATTAAACAAGATCTATTTGAAAAACGGCAGGCCTAATCAGGCCGTTTATGTACCATATTGCTCTTGATTCTTGGGTCTGGTAATTTTTATTAAGTTCTTCATTCAAAGAGTTACATGCCTGTTCAAATGAAGGATGGCGAATGCTGGTTAGTTTTTCATTCCATAATGGGTTTACGGGTATATAAAATCCTCCTTCCTTGACAGCTTTAATCATACAAGCCAGTGCGTCTTCGTTCGTAGCCATTAATACGGTTTCTGGTATCCAATCTAATGGTTGCGGTAAAAAAAATGTTACAGGATAATTGCTGTCTGGATTCGTCGTAGGATTAGCTGCATCCTGACAATGATGAACGACCTCTCTGCCTGGTTTACAACCCATTGCCTGATTGAGTTTTTTGATAAGCTCATTTTCCCGCTGAGTGATGTTACCTTTATCTTTATCCATTGATGCATAGAAAGCTTCTTTCTGCAACGGTGGTGAAACTTGGTGCTTATACTGGCTGAATCTTTCTAGATATTGAGCGTAAGCAACATCCAAAACAGGTAATTTGTCTTGGGCGCCATAATGAGCCATGCTCGGCGCAGTGCACAGCAAATCATAATCAGCAGTGTAAGGAATACCTGTTTCAGGATCACAAAGCACTTCAATGTGTTTACCCTGATGCAAAACATTCAGAACATTACCGTTCATATCAAATTCTGCATTGAATTGATATTCTTGGCCGCTTGGCCCCTTTGCATAAAGAATTTTATTATTTTGGCTACCGTGAACATCAATCAGGCCTGTGCTCACCAGGTATTGCAATCGTTCAGCACTTATCGTCAAATGGCCAGGTATGGCATGATTTTTTTCCAGACATTCCTGTGTTTTTTGATTAAATTTTATCAATTTGTCAGGATCACTGCCTTCAAGCTTACTAAAGTGTTGATCAACTGGAATAAAACCAGCCATCGGGCCCCATGATGCACTTTTTCCTTTAATATGAAAATTTTTGGTTGGATGACCCTCGGCAATCAATTGGGTGGAAAGTGGATCTACGGGCCTGAAGGCAAAAATACACTGATTTTCAGTAGCCACACGTTGTAAATCAGCCATATGTCTTGGAACCAGCCCGGAACGTTGCGTTATCTCTGCCAGATCGGTAATTAATCCGGCAACAGGCGTGGTCGATGATGAAGCTGCAACAGTTTCTTTTTGGTTGACCGTTTTATTGCTGGCGCCATTAAGATAAAACTGTATTTGAGAAGAAAAAAGCGGTGTAGTTTGAGAAATCGTCATAATAAAATTATCCTGATCAATATGTAATTGCGCCGCATAAAATACGCCAGATTTTATTTTTTACTATGATCAATATCGAATCCTAAATAAATTTTTTGTGAAATCAAAAAAATTTTTATTGGTTTTTAGTGTGCTTATATACGTGACTCAATGCCAGATTTTTGAATGAGATGTCTGGTGCTTGTCAATTTTTAATCTGTTATTATGTGGGCTGGTTTTTAATTTTATTCCGGTAGATAATTATTATCCTGAAAATGAAAAATACTACTATTTATTGTCTTATCAATAAGATAAACGCCGTCTTTTTTATGAGCGTAGCGTTTTTTGCCCGGGCTGATGACATTGACCTTAGCCGAATTATCCCCAGTGTTCCGCAAATTGATGCTCAAGCCTACATTTTAATTGATGCCAATTCCGGGAAAGTACTTGCAGAGATGAAGGCTGATACTCGGCGTGACCCGGCAAGTTTGACGAAAATGATGACCAGTTATGTTATTGGTCAGGCGGTGAAAGCAGGAAAGATCGGTATCGATGATGTTGTCACCATAGATACAAATGCTTGGGCTACGGGTAATCCTGAATTTGAAGGTTCTTCTTTGATGTTTTTAAAGCCAGGTGATCGGGTACCTGTTTCACAATTGACACGTGGTATCAATATACAATCGGGTAATGATGCTTGTGTTGCGATGGCGGACTATATTGCGGGTAGCCAGGATTCATTTATTAATTTAATGAATCAATATGTGAATGAGTTAGGTTTAAAAAATACTCATTTTAAAACAGTACATGGTTTGCCTGTGGAAGGTCAATTCAGTTCAGCCCGGGATATGGCTATTATCGGTCAAGCGTTGATACGTGATGTTCCTGACGAATATGTTGTCTACAAAGAAAAAGAATTTACTTTCAATAATATTCGCCAGAAAAATCGTAATAGCCTGCTATGGGATAGTACTCTGAACGTTGATGGTATCAAAACCGGCCACACTCAAGCCGCAGGTCATAATTTGGTTGCTTCTGCT
>CAZBYB010000010.1:21685-28373 GCA_964496225.1 uncultured Yersinia sp.
GCTACTGAAGGCAAGACGAGATTGATTTCTGCAGTACTGGGCAGCCACAGCCTGAAAAGCCGTGCAACTGAAAGCAAAAAGTTACTGACGTGGGGCTTTCGTTTTTTTGAAACTGTGATGCCATTAACAGCGGGTAAAGAATTGGCCTTTGAGCCTGTCTGGTTTGGTGATATTGATCGGGTACCGCTAGGAGTCGATCAGGATGCATACCTGACAATTCCTCGTGGCAGGATAAAAGATCTCAAGGTCAGCTATGTGCTGAACACACCAGAAATCCATGCACCTGTGGCTAAAAATCAGGTTGTTGGTACTATCAATTTCGATCTGGATGGTAAAACGATTGAACAACGCCCACTGGTCGTGATGCATAATGTGAAGGAAAGCGGTTTCTTTGGTCGTATGATTGATCACATTAAACTTCTGTTTCATCACTGGTTTGGTTAAATAATGCATCAGATTAGTGCTAGCACGGAAGGAAAAAATGAAAACTAACCTGAGGGAACTGCTTGAATTCCCCTGTTCTTTTACTTACAAAGTTATGGGACTGGCTAAATCTGAACTCGTTGACCAGGTAGTTGAGGTAGTGCAGCGCCATATTCCTGGAGATTATACGCCTCAGGTCAGGGCGAGTAGCAAGGGGAATTATTGCTCTATTTCTATTACTGTTCTTGCCACCCATATTGAGCAGGTGGAAATATTATACGAGGAATTGGGCCACCTCGAATTAGCCCGTATGGTGCTCTAGCTGGTAGTCTGCTATGTCTTAATGAGTAGGAGTTATCGGGGGTATCAAACCCATCTTGGCTGTACAGATCTAGTCGCGCTATACTGCATCACTATTTCTTGAACTGACGGCAGCATATTTGCAGCAACCCATACTCATTTTACGCCAGCCGGGCTTGCAACCTTACCTCCCTGTTTTTCGAGCGATGCATCAATTGACTGAACATAGGACGGATGTTACGCCAGATGAAATTTGGTTAGTGCAACATCAGCGCGTGTTTACCTTGGGTCGGGCAGGGCAGGCTAGGCATGTTATTATGCCAGGGGATATTCCGGTTATTCAGAGTGATCGCGGTGGCCAAGTCACTTATCATGGTCCAGGTCAGCAAGTGATGTATGTGATGATTGATTTGAAACGTGCAAAAATAGGGATACGACAGCTGGTTACTGCAATTGAAAATACAGTAATAAAAACGCTGGCGCATTTTGGTATTGCTGCCTGCGTACACCCGGATGCACCCGGTGTTTATATTGGAGCACAGAAAATCTGCTCTTTGGGACTGCGCATTCACAGAGGGTGCTCATTACATGGTCTGGCATTAAATATCGATATGGATCTTGAACCCTTTCAACGCATTAATCCCTGTGGTTATCAGGGCTTACAGATGACTCAAATGTGTTCATTGGTAACGGGTGTGGGTATTGATGATGTAGGTCCAATTTTGGTATACGAATTTATGTATCAGCTCGGCTACAAGGCTGTTGCACATTATCCATGGAACGATGATGGCCTCTGAATTATTTGGAGTAGAGTGAAGTGATCAACCATTTCGATATATAAAATATAATTATTCCAAATAAGTAAAATATTTTTGCCGAAAGAAAAACATATTTTAAGAGATTGAAGAACAGTAATGATGAGCAAACTAATTCAGAGAGAACAGGGTATTAAATACCGTGATGCCGATAAAGTGGGATTGATACCAGTGACCATGGTTGAACCGCAGGAAATACTGCGTAAGCCTGCATGGATGAAAATTAAATTACCTGTTGATTCCAGTCGTATCCAGGATATCAAAGCAGCAATGCGTAAAAATGGCTTGCATTCCGTTTGTGAGGAAGCTTCCTGCCCTAATTTGCCAGAATGCTTCAATCATGGCACAGCGACTTTTATGATCCTTGGTGCTATCTGTACCCGTCGTTGCCCATTTTGCGATGTTGCTCATGGTCGACCACGGGTTCCTGATACGGAAGAACCGGAAAAATTGGCACAAACGATTCAGGACATGAAATTACGCTATGTAGTGATTACTTCTGTTGATCGTGATGATTTGCGTGATGGCGGAGCGCAGCATTTCGCGCACTGTATTTCTGCAGTCCGCGCTAAAAATCCGGATATTAAAATTGAAATACTGGTACCTGATTTCCGTGGTCGTATGGATCGTGCGTTAGATATCTTGGCTGCAACTCCCCCCGATGTATTTAACCATAATCTGGAAAACGTCCCACGCATTTATCGCCAAGTGCGGCCAGGGGCAAACTATGAAGGATCACTAAAATTACTGGAGCGGTTCAAACAGGCACATCCGGCAATTCCGACAAAATCAGGACTTATGGTTGGTTTGGGGGAAACAGATGCAGAAATTATCACGGTCATGCATGATCTACGCAAACAGGGTGTGACTATGCTGACACTAGGTCAGTATCTACAACCCAGTCGCCATCATCTACCGGTACGGCGCTATATGAGTCCTGAAGATTTTAACAAAATAAAAGAGCAGGCCATGGCGATGGGATTTACGCATGCTGCCTGCGGTCCTTTCGTGCGTTCTTCCTATCATGCAGACCTTCAGGCACAAGGTGTGGAAGTCAGATAAGCAGGATACAGGCAATGACTGTCAAGAAATTATGACATCTGCTCAAAAAATATTTCAGAGCCTTCCAGGTGTGTGGCAGCTCTCCAGGAAAATAGGCAGAGTCGCTATCGCTCATGGGCAAGCTAATTTTTCGTTAATGGGGAGCAATTGTTTACAATACAGAGAGGATATGGAAATCAAACATTACCATTGTCGTAATGTATATAAAGCTTATAAAGAATATATTTATTATTATGATATTATCAATGATAAAATTTATGTGACATTTTCGGATGGGAGTTTCTTTTATAATCTGGCAATCAATGTAAATGAAAATATGACACGTGCCTGCGGGGAACATATTTGTAACAGAGATTATTACAAGGCTGCCTACTCTTTTTTTAATGACAGGTATTTTTCGTTACATTATCAGATCATCGGGCCCCATAAAGATTATCGCATTGAAACTGATTTCATATCTTTTAGAAAATATGTTTAATCTTTACATTATTTTTTCAAACATCAGATCCCAAATATCATGCCCCAGGCGCTGGCCACGTAATTCAAATTTTGTCAGTGGGCGTGTATCAGAACGAGGTACATAATCGTGGTTGCAGGATAAATTACGGTATCCTGGTGTGCTGTGCATGACATTTAGCATGTGTTCGGCATAATGCTGCCAGTCTGTTGCCATATGGAACACGCCACCCATCTTTAGCTTGCGTTGTACTTGTTCAACAAAGGATGTCTGTACGATACGGCGTTTATTATGGCGCAGTTTATGCCATGGATCAGGGAAAAATAGCTGTACCTTATCCAGTGTGTTATCTGGGATCATGTTTTGCAATACTTCTACTGCATCATGACAAATGACGCGTAAATTGGTCAAATGCGCCTGGTATGCTGATGCCAGACACGCACCGATTCCAGGTAGATGAACTTCAATTCCTAAAAAATTTTGGTGTGGATTGCGAGTAGCCATCGTGACTAATGAGGCACCCATGCCGAAACCAATTTCCAGGACTGACGGTGCTTCATAACCAAACAGGGTACTTAGCTCGACAGGGCTGGCTTGGTATTCTATGCCCATTATCTGCCAGTAATTATCCAGTGCCTGTTGTTGTCCTTTGGTGAGTCTTCCCCGACGGCGGACAAAGCTGCGAATATGGGGCAACTGTAGTCTGTCCTGCTCATTAAATATTGACGATCTGGTGTCATTTATCATGATTATTCATAATGATTAAAGTGAATGTATCACTCAGCTTGGGCATGGTGTAAAGAGTGATATGAGTTTACCTAATTATGATTACTGTAGGTAAGAAATTTATTGGTCCTGGCTTATGGCTTAAAAATTCTGGTTTACAGACCTTGATGCACTATGTTCCAATTCTGCTTTTATTATTTACCTGCCGGATAGTAATACCAGTTTATGATGCAGGCACAAGGTTTCGCATCAGTCGTGCTTGAATGGTACCAATGCTATGGTCGTAAGATGTTACCATGGCAATTGGATAAAACAGTCTACCAAGTGTGGCTATCAGAAATCATGTTGCAACAAACCCAAGTGGCAACTGTGATTCCTTATTTTAAACGTTTTATTGCCCGATTTCCTGATGTACAGAGTCTGGCGCGGGCACCACTGGATGAAGTGCTTTGTCTGTGGACTGGATTAGGTTACTACGCCCGCGCCAGAAATTTACATAAGGCAGCACAGGTTATTGTTTCTCAACATCAGGGAGAATTTCCAACAACGTTTGATGGAATGCTGGCATTGCCCGGCATTGGTCGTTCTACTGCAGGTGCTATTTTATCACTGGCTGTGGGACAACATTTCCCTATCCTTGATGGTAATGTAAAACGCGTTTTAGCGCGTTGTTATGCAATTGCAGGTTGGCCGGGTAAAAAAGAAGTGGAAAATACCCTGTGGAATATTAGCAGGGAAGTTACACCGGTGAGTAGCGTTGGTGATTTTAATCAGGCCATGATGGATTTGGGAGCCATGGTTTGCACGCGCTCTAAGCCAAAATGTGGGGTTTGCCCACTTAACATGATTTGTATTGCCTGTGCCCGGCGTAGTTGGTCACAGTATCCCGGTAAAAAAACCAATAAACTGGTTTTACCAGAAAAGACGGCGTGGTTCCTTCTTATGCAAAAGAATCAACATGTCTGGCTGGAACAGCGCCCCCCTGCAGGTATCTGGGGTGGATTGTATTGCTTCCCGCAATTTAATCAATTTGAAGATCTGGTATGTTGGTTGCAAGAACAAGGTTTTCATGAAAAAAATGTGGCGGAAAAGTATTTACGGCAGCTTAAAGCATTTCGTCATACTTTCAGTCATTTTCATCTGAATATCATGCCAGTCTGGCTTAATGTAGCCTTTCTCGATACAGGCAGAAATCCAGGAATGGGTCTCTGGTATGATTTAGTGCAACCATCTGCAGTTGGGCTTGCAGCACCTGTTGAGCGTTTATTACAAAAATTAGTTGCTCACTCTAGTCTTAGTATGCCGGGTACAGAGTGACATGATCAAAAATCGACTTGTATAAGGAATAAGGAATTAACGATGAGCAGGATGATTTTTTGTGCATTTTTTAAAAAAAATGCGGAAAGGCAGGATTCCCAAATTTATCCGGGTGATCTGGGTAAACGTATTTATGACGAAATATCTAAAGAAGCCTGGTCAGTATGGTTAACAAAACAGACCATGTTAATTAACGAAAAAAAATTGAATATGATAAATGTAGAAGACCGTAAGTTCCTGGAGCAGGAGATGATTAATTTTTTATTTGAGAATAAAGAAATTCTTATTGAAGGATATGTACCACCAAATCGGTAATGATATCAATATATCCATTAAAACCTGTTTATGATCTCATAATTATCTGATAATAAAGGCATAAAAATGAACAAATCTCTTGGCTCTTTTATAAAAATCTACTACGAAAGAACCAATGCATTGCCTAAGGTGCTCTAATCTTATATGAATTTGTATACAGTCCAGCGTGCCGTGCAATCTTGTACTTGTTTCCTGCAGTGAGTTTTGCAAAAGGTTTATTGTTTAGTCATGGGTAGTTTTGCGTTGTGATACGGTTTCTCAGGATGAAGGCAGTGTTATCTTCGTTAGCGCTAGCCTGCTTATTGACTGCATGCTCTGGTGAAAAAAAGCAGATAAAAAGCGAAGTCCTGATTAAAGATACCAATGGATTTGATATCCTTATGGACCAGTTTGCCCATAATATTGAAAATATCTGGGGATTTCATGAAGTTTTGATTGCAGGTCCCAAGGATTATGTTAAGTACACAGACAGGTATCAAACTCGTAGTCACATCAACTTTGATGCCGGTATTATTACAGTGGAGACGATTGCTACTACTGAACCGGCTACGCACTTGCGTAAGGCGATTATCACTACCTTGATGATGGGAGATGATCCTGGCTCTATGGATCTCTATTCTGATAGTAATGATATTCAGATCAGTGAGGAGCCGTTTTTATACGCTCAGGTGTTAGATAATCATGGTCAAGCTATACGTTGGGAGGCGCGAGCTGCAAATTTTGCAGATTACCTGATACAGAAGAAAATGCAAAAGCGCACCTCTGGTTTGCATATAGTGTGGTCGGTTACTATTGGGCTTGTACCAAACCATTTGGATAAAAGAGCCCATAAATATTTACACTTTGTACGTAAATACGCTAATAAATACAAAGTAGAAACGTCTCTTATTCTTGCCATTATGCAGATTGAATCCAGCTTTAATCCCTATGCGGTAAGTCATTCTGATGCACTGGGCTTAATGCAAGTGGTTCAGCATACAGCAGGCTGGGATGTTTTTAAGATGCGAGGTAAAAGGGGAAAACCTGGCCGTCACTATTTGTTTGATCCAGAAAATAATATTGATGTTGGTACGGCTTATCTGTCTATTTTGCAAAATCATTATCTGAGTGGGATTAAAAATCCAGTTTCCCGTCGTTATGCGGTAATTACGGCTTATAATGCCGGTGCAGGTAGCGTGTTGCGGGTATTTTCAAATGATAAAAATAAGGCATTCACCCTCATCAATAGTCTCTCACCCGATGAAGTGTTTCAGATACTGATCACGCGGCATCC
>CAZBYB010000011.1:0-8909 GCA_964496225.1 uncultured Yersinia sp.
AAAGGTGCTGGGCCGTCTTCAACTGCCTGGCGGCATTATGCAGATGTTCAATATTGTTGCTATTGACTGCGGCTGAATTTGTTATGGTCACTGGCCGGATACTGGCAAGATTTTTGATGGCATAGTCAAGCCCAGTCCTCAACATATCCAGCCGTGGGGCTTCTTGCACTGGCTCATCCAGTAGCGATCGACCACTGAGCTTTTCAAAAAGCTGACCCGCCGCGCGGGCACCATCAAGCACCTGCATCCCGGCATCTCTTAACCCTGCAGGCCCGGCATCAATTTGCTGCTGGCTGACATCAATCACGTCACCTAATTTTGCAGCATGCGGGGCATGCTCTACAGCTGACGGGTTATTTTCTGGCTGGCTGATGGGGATAGGTTTGCGCATCTCTGCAGTAGTGATACGAGTATCCGACATAAATGACTCCTTAATGACAAACAAAACAGGCAATGAGATAAACTCATGCCTGTTTTGTGATTTCAACTAAAAAGATAGCAGCATCCTACCTGTAATGAATGCTGTTTATCATCCCTGATAAGGTAATGATTATATTTTGATACTCTGGTACAACGAATTAATACTATCCGATGCCTGACGCATGATATCTCTCATACTGTCCTTGAGTTTATCAATTTCATCTGTCGTACGACGGGCATTATCCTGGCCCTGCGCCAATACTTTTTGAGCGCGTTCTGCTTTCATTTGTTCAACCCTGGCATCCGTTGCTGACACTTCTGCTGAGGTCGTACTCACCACGTTTGCTCCCTGGCCGAAGGCAGCAATAACATCTCCTTTCTTGCTTGATGCCTCTGTTTTATTTAATACCACCTTATGTTCGGCTTGTATTTTTTGGATATCCGCATCCAGCTGTTTTATCTCTTGAGTTTTACTGGCCCGTACCTCTGATGCCATCCTTGGAGTACCACGAGGCAAATTAGCATCCGCTTTTAGCTCTGCACGAAGGGCAGTCTGGCGGGACTGAAGTGCGGACAGTTTTGCTTCGTGGGCCGTTATCGCCTTGCTTGCACCTGCGTTAGCCTTGACGCTCTTCGCTGCGCCGCCAACACTGGCTGCCCCACTCGCGATGGCACCTGTTATGTTACCCGCCATGCGCGTTACCGCTTCCTCTTTTGCTTTTTGCTGTTGCAGTACCGAAGCATCTCCCTCAATCTGCTTTAGTTTTGCTTCCTGTTCAAGGGACAACTTTCTACTTTTATTCAGCTCTCCCTGGACATCGAGCGCACTTATTACTGACGGATCCATTTTCATCACGATGGCCATAGGCTTTAATGCACTGGAAACAAGAGAAGAAACCTCTTTATCCGTGCTGGTAGAAACCAGATCCGACATCCCCGTTACCACACCACCTAAAGATTGAGTCAGGGTAGTAACATCGCCATTGCCCTGGGTTACCTGAGAGGCCATATTCAGTGAATTTTGCATAATACCATTAACATGTGGGAGTACCGCCGCGGCCTGTTGAGAAACTTCACCATCTCCTGCCATCTTCCCTGCCTGCTCAGTAGCAATAGCTAATTCCTTACCTGCCGTCTTAAAAGGATCTTTACCTTGACTGACAGCCTCAGACGCCCCATTCAATGCCTTACTGATTGTTCCCAATATGGCAGAAATCTTTGCAGAAACTTCTGTACCCATAGTCGCCGTCACGACACCGGATATCGCCTCCATGATCGCACTCAGTGCCTTCATGGCATTGCTAGCTATGGCAGTGGGCGTGCCACCATTGTTCACTTCAGAGGCAATATTCAGTGCATTACCGATAACATTTTTGACATTGGGTAAGACTGCCGCCGCAACGGCAGCCAGCTTCTCATCCGCTATGCCAGATACCACTCCCATTACATCATCAATAACGTTATTCAATCCTTCTTCAGCCGCTGAATAATCATTGGCGTGAGCCGTATCTTTACTGGGTTGTGGATTAAGCACAGCCTGCAGGATAGTCATCCCATCCACAGGCTTTCCAGCCTGTGTACCGGGAATACCCAGATCATCCCCTTGATTAGCCTGAATACCCTGACCCGGAGAGAGAAAAGAAAAATTCTTATTGATACTGATACCACCCAAAGCAGCCAGATTACCTTCGATCATTTGATGATTATCATTATAGAAATTAACAGCATCCTGTTTTTGCTGGGGTGTACCTGCAGGCTCAGGGGATAATTGCACTTTCTCTGAACTGCTCTGTGCAATATCCTTTCTTAACTTTTCCATAGCCTCAGAGTCTATCCGACTCCCTGAGGTAGCCACATGCTCCAGTGGCTGGTGGATAGAAACGGGTATCGACCTGTTTATATTGATGTTATTCATAATAACCTCCTGATATAACAAATTAAGTAATAATCTCTGACAGTATCAAGACGCTATAGGCCTGTTGCTAAGGATAGTTTTGCCTAACTCCTGTTTACCTTCTATCACTGTCGTCATCTGTTCCATAACATCCGTCATCATTTTCTTTATGCCCTTGCGTAACTCTATGTCAATCTGCGTCATAGCTGCGGTTGCTGTTAACATTCTTTCCCCAAAGCTGAGATCAGCGACATTTTTTTCAAATTGCGCGTTATAGATAGAACCCGCGGTATTCACCCCGGCTACCCCGACAGCTCCTGAAGCTTGGGTAACTTTAGTTGCAATCTGAAGATTTTTGAGCGTGGCACCGGAAACTTGTGCTGCTTTAAATCCATTGACTAATGCAGGAGCCGCGTTGCTGGCCCATTGTCCAGCCTGAGAAGCCACTTTAGCCACAGATTGTCCAGCCTGAGAAGCCGCCATTTTACCTAACAACGCACCACCGGCTTTCATACCTGCCGCCACCAAGACAATAATAACTATCGCCGCTATTATTGTACCAAGAATGGCACTTGCGGTATCAAGCCATGGAGGATCGGGTGTTCCCGGGGGGAGCTGGCTTCTAATAATTTCTTTGGCTATCTTCGTCATCAGATCTAAAAAGGGTTTCATGACTTTTTCCATAAAAAGTCCGGTGATGGTTTGGTTTCCCGTTTTTTCCAGAACAGTATCTGCTATCAGTAGCGCCAGCCCGATACTGGCTAAAACCAGGCTCGCTCCCCCTGTAAAAATGGCAGCCGCAAAGCTCACTACTGTTATAAGGGCACCAATCAGTTTGGAGATACAGCCCATTGTATCCGCTTTTCTTTTCTGCTCTGCCGCTTCGGCTAGCTTCTTTTGATCATCGGCAATTTGAGCCTCTCGAATGAGCTTATTTTTTTCCATTGCCGCATTCAGCTCATCAAGACTGTTTTTGTCCATAATGGCCATGAACTGCGCCATAACCAGCGCCATTTGGGCCGCAGAGGTGTAATTATTCGGCTGCATTTGTGCCGTCAGCTGGTTATTGTGCTGAGTGTTATAAGCAGATAAATCATCGTGAAATTTCTTTTGTGCATCGGCAATCGTCTTGAAACTGCCCGCAAGCTGGCCATTCAAACCCTTCACTATTTCCTGTTGTGCCGTCACCGCACTTTTTGCTGTCTCTGCCTCTTGCGCAGCCGCTTTCGCTTGCGCCTGAAGATTCGCATCATTCGGATTGGCCGCCGCCGCTGCTGCTGCCTTCTCTGCTCTCTCATTGGCCTTTTCGCTTAATTGTTCGAGAGTATACAGCTGCTTATTGGCATCAGTGACCTTATCTTGCAACTCCTTATTTTTAGCCTCCATACCACCTATTGCATCGGCTTGTTGCTGAAAATCATCTGAGGCTGTCTGGTCTGCTGCCAGCAACGCATTCATGTTTCCTAGCATGTTTTGAATGGAATTCTTATTGATAATATCCATTACCTGAGCAAACAACAGACCCATGGCGGCCTTGTTGCTTAACGGGATGCTGCTACCGGTATCGCTATCAGAAAAAGCCTGTTGGGTTTCTGTGGTTTCTTCAAGTTCGTCAACTGCGCTATTTTTATTGGCCTGCATCACAGTGGCCGCAGACTGGGCATCAGTGGCCAGTTTATTCTCTTTTGCTGCAGGATCCTGCAAGAGTGCTGCTTTAGGCTTAGGCTGCGAATTTGTGCGTGCGTTTTCACTCTGTCCCTGATTTTTGACATTACTGCTGACAAATTTTGTTAACTGGTTGTTATCAGCAGTGTCAGCACTATCAGCCATATTCTCTGAAACACTGCCACCGGTATCATTCATCAGACGGGTTGGATTCTTTGCATTAGAAGACTGCCGGGCATCAGAAAACTGCTGGGTTTGTGCTTTACTGAGCGTCTGGCTTTGCCCACGCGTTGCAACATCCCCCTGTGCAGCGTCAGAGGTATTGTCTCTGGTCATCCCAGTTTGTTGTTGCTGCGTACTACTGTCTTTAAAGGAGCTTGATCGCGGTTGATCCCCTGCTCCCTTTGCTTCCTGACCCTGCCCGGTTTGTGTTTTTGCTGATTGCGGTTGATCCTCTGCTCTCTTTGCTTCCTGACCCTGCCCGGTTTGTGTTTTCCCGGCAACCTCATTTTTTTTCTCCCGCTGAGCGGCTTCCTGAAGCGCCTGTCTGACGGCATTTTGATCAGGTTTTTCTAATTCAGGGGCATTGGGATCAGACTGCCAGGCACCGGGCTGCTGTTTGTTTTCTGCGTCTTCAGAGGCATATTTGGCTGCCACTTTAGTAAATGCCTGATTTGCCTTTTCCATAATGACCTGAGGCTGCATATCAGGATCACGTGTTTTTTCCAGGATACTATTGACTATAGCCTGATTGAGCCTTCCTGAAGACGAATTGACTGGACCGTTCATAATATACCTCCTAAAACTAACCTGTGACCACAACCTACTGTGTAATAAAAGTTATATGCTTATTGTTCTGTCGATGCAGGGTTTGCTTTTGCTGTCTGCTGGCCTTTCAAAGTTTCCAAATACGCCGTTGCTCTGGCTTTTAATTCGTTATTATCGGAATACTCAATAACCATTTCGAAACACTGCCTGGCCTGCTCGGCCTTTCTGAGCATGATGTTACATTGCCCGGCATAAAAAAGAGGCTTGTAGTTTTTTTTACCTTTGTTCAGCGCATCGGCAAGGGCATACAGCTCAAGGGCTTTTTCATAACGCTTTTTAAGTTGGTAAACCGCTGCCAGCCCCATAATATAGTCGGGATTATAGAAATCATAGATGGACAAAAATCTGAAAAAAACCTCTGCATCGTCCAAGCGTCCCTGATGATAAAATTCATAAGCATAGGTATAAATCCCTTTCATAAAAGACTCAGGAATACCCTGTATTTCTCTTAAGGTCGCCCCTCCTTCAATGGATTTAAACAATTTAGCAACAAATTCATCATCCGGTTGCTGATTAAGGTTTTCAGTATCGTTCATTCGGAACATCCCCCAAAAAATCATACTTTCTGTTAAAGTTCTATTAGAATAGACCCTTATTTCATAACGCACTGTAACAAATCGCCCTAATTAAAAAATTTTTCAAAAAAATTTCTAGCTTTCTTAATTATACTTTATTACTTCTGTGTTATATCCTGAGGCGTCAGAGAGTTTTCTATAGGACTAAAAAGACGTTCGTTGCGGTAATCAGCACCGCTGAATTCGACTTGTTTTAACCAGAGCAGGATCCTCATGACATCAATCAAGGCCTCATCACGCACAAAACTGTATAACTGGTGGCTAAAATAGATATTGCGTGCAATACGAACATCCCTGACAACAGGCACACCCACTTCCTGTGCATAAGCAATAACCGCCAGTGCCTGAGCATTAGTGGCACGTACTGCAATAAAAGGCAATTCAATGACATCGGGATCAAAATAAATGGCTATTGCAATATGCGTTGGGTTCGCCAATACAAATTCAGAACTGGCTACATTGGATTTAGTCTGTTCCGATAATAATTCAAAATGCGCCTGTTTACGGGCACTTTTAATTTCAGGGTTTCCTTCCGATTCCTTATATTCTTTCTTAACTTCATGTTTTTCCATTTTTTGATCTTTAACATGAAGAAAATATTCTGCCAGTGCATCAAAAAGCAATACCAACAGAGAAGTGGCTAAAAAAATAAAAACAAAAGTCACACCCATTGAGATAAATTCGTTGATTAATGTAACGATGCTGCTACGGTAAATCATAAAAATTTCACGACGGTACAAAATGTAAAATACATAGATAGCAGTACAAAAAACTACTAAATAAAGCAAAGCCTTAATAATTTCTTTTACTGAACGCAGGCTAAATATTTTTTTAAACCCGGATATGGGATTAACATTATTAAAATCCAGTTTTACGGCTTCCGTGGCCAGCTGGAATTTACTTTGAAATAAGGCAAACAGCGCACCTGAAAAAAGACAAATACCAATCACAGGTAACACTATGGTAAAATAAATTCCCATCAGGGTATGAATATAGTGCTTAATATCAATAGAACCCGGGTATAATAATATATCCTTGACTAATTCACTAAAGGATAAAAAACTAAGACCGTTACCAATAAAAGCAATACCGCAAAATAACACAATCGCTGCTGTTAAATCTTTACTCTTAAATGTTTGCCCTTTTTTGGCCGAATCCCTGAGCTTTTTCTCCGTGGGTTGTTCTGTTTTTTCTGCCATTGCTTAAGGTACCAACATTTGATAGAAATTATTCATATCAAACAGACTTATTAATTCATCAGGCAATCCGGTAGTAAAATAAATAATGAATACAGAGAAAGCAACAATACTTTTAATGGTCAGTGACAATGAGAATGCATTTAACTGTGGACAAAAACGAGAATAAACACCCAAGGCCACTTCACACAAAAACATCACCACCAAAACAGGTGAAGATAATATCAGGCTGCGAGCTACCATGCCATTCAGCCATTCCCCCATTGCATACCAATTAAAGTGCGTCATTATCGTGCCAAAAGGAATATGCTGATAACTGGCCGCCAGCGCTTCCAGCAACATAAGCATACCATCATAAATGAGAAAAATAACACTGCAGAAGAAATTAACAAATGCGCCAAGTATTGATGTTTCAACCCCATTGGAAGGATCAATGGTATCGCTGATAGTTGCCCCACGCTGGTTATCGATCAATTCGCCTATATTACTGGCAACCCAGAAAGGAACACAGATTACAAATGCCAGTACCAGGCCGGTAAATAACTCACCACTGATCAGCATCAGGATGGTAGTATTTTCGAGTACCAATGGCGTAGGTGCAATTAATGGCCACATACCAATAATGACTGAATATATCAGTACATTCTTGAAAACGAGACCGCTTAAAAAACGGTCATTAAAAAAAGGTAATAAATAGAAAACCGGCCCAATACGAACATAAGCCATGGCAATTAATATAACCTGTTCATTCATGCCAAGGATGCACCCTGAATTGCCATGGTCAGCTCGTTAAAGCTATCTGAAAAACCTCCGTGGCAAAGTTCAGAACCTTGTCAGATAACCAACCGGAAATGGCAAATAAACAGCCAAATACCGCCAGTAATTTCAAACCAAAGGGCAACGTTTGCTCCTGTAATTGCGTTACTGTTTGTATTAAACCCACGATAAGGCCAACACCTGTTGCTACCGCTACTGGCCCTGCAGACAATACGACAATCAGGAACATGGCTTTATTACTGGCATAAAAAATATTTTCCATGAGACCTCCACCCTTAAGGGTATGAACATGATATTTTTAGGTCTATTGATGCTATGCATTGACTAAATCCATGTATTTCAGAATAAGCCCTTTTGATAACAGGGCCCAGCCATCCATGGCTACAAAAAGAATCAGTTTTACCGGCACCGAAAGTGTTACCGGGCTCATCATCATCATTCCTAACGCCAAAAGAATACTGGAAATTACCAAATCAATAACCACAAAAGGTAAATAAATATAAAATCCGATAATAAATGCATCTTTTATTTCGCTTAATGCATAAGCAGGCAATAAAGAAAATAGCGAATCCATTTCTTCTTCCTGTTCACCACTATCATTACCACTTACCAGGGTGCGCTTACCCTGTATTTTCTCAAAAAAAGCGGTTAATTCAGTATCAGCGTATTTACGCAAATAAGCCTTATATCCAGATAAACCGGTATCCATAAATTTATTGACCGATGATTGGCTGGTAAAATCTATTTTATTACTTTGAAAATAGCTGTAAATATTTCTTGTCACCGGTGTCATAACAAACATGGCTAAAATGAGTGCAATACCATTCAATGTCATGGTTGAAGGAACTTGTTGCACTCCAAGCGCATTGCGCACCATGATAAAAACGATAGAAAATTTTATATAACAGGTCCCTCCTGCCACAATAAAGGGGACGACTGTCACAAAAGATAAGAAAGCAATTAGTGATACATCATTATCTATCATTATTATTTATCTTTTTCAAAATAAATTTCGGTGATCTCTACAGCAAGCTGATCACCAATCTGGATTAATTCTCCTTTTGCATAACGTTGATTATTAACTGTTACGATAATTTTTTTTTCTGCTTCTGGCAAAAGTGGTACCAGGCTACCCGTATGCAAATGCGATATTTCTTCCAATGTCATATTTTGTTGTTGTAGCAAAAAACTTATTTTTAAATTTATTTTATTTCTATCAAATTTAACCGGTGATTCTTCTGATATCAACGCATTTGTATTATCAATTGAACTATCGTCTTCTTCCCTATTGTCTATATCTTCCATGTTTTCTTCTATTTCTTCATCATCCTCTGCTATGTCTTCATCTTCTTCATCTATCATGATGCCCTCTTCTGATAAATTAAAGCCAAAAGCCCGCTTATCAGCAACATAAACGTGGGGATTATGTTGTTGCAGCAATAGCAAATCGCCACAGCTAACGCAAACCAGGCGCGCAAATTTTATTAGACTGGTGCCCAGTATAAATTTCAGTGGTATTTTTAATGCCCGGGGAGGAATGAATACGTTAACCGG
>CAZBYB010000011.1:8919-27564 GCA_964496225.1 uncultured Yersinia sp.
CATGGCTTGAGGAATATCCTCAAATAATAATTCACCCACCGGGCTGGGTATTCTGATTTTTTCTTCAGCGATTTCGGTACCGGAAACAATACGTATATCTTTTACTTGATAAATGCGTTTTGCCAGGACAGGAATCGATAAGGTAGGTACTTTTATACCGAAGAGATATCCCAGATAAAAGGAGTCAATATCCTGCCAGGCCAGTGTATCCCGCTCTACCCACTCACTTTCTAACCAGGTGACAACATCAAGCATGGATTCACAATGCGTGTCTTCATGTTGCAAGGTAAATTTAAAATACTGTCGTTCTTTAATTGGACTAAATAAAGGTTCCATGTTGTTAATTTTTGCCTTTAATCCAAGCAGGCGGGCGATGCCAGGCTGTATCTGTCTTAATTTCAGCACCGCCTTTTCCTTCATTCATCATCCCCATTTTCGTCATACACAGGGCGATGCGGATTTTGTCCTTTTTCCTGGTGGCTATCCTGAGGAGTGATAATCAGGGGCTTGTTCTGCTGCCATTCAGATTGATGCTCGCGTAATGCACGCTGCACACGGTCATCAGAAGTTTGAGCGATGGTGGCCTCTCCCTGCATCACAATATTAACGGAAGGATCACCCTGCCAACTTTTAAACGAATAATTTAACTGTCGGTCTGAAGCCGCGACTGCTTTGGGTTCTCCCTCAGCCTTGGGCATCATCAGTTTAACTGAAGAGTTTAACCACTCCTGTTCCGTTGCTTTCCGTTCCTGTGTTCTATCAGAATGTAACACGACTGCCTGTAACTCAGCATTCTGTAACTCGATATTATTCTGTTCCCGACTCTTTTCATGCTGGAAAATATTTTCCATCACGTCATGCTGGAAGGCCTTATCCGTTATAAGGCTCTCCTGAGCTTGTGCTTCACGCACCATGTTATGATTTAGCTCAAGCTTGAGGTTACTTGCTTCTATTCTCGCATGCAGCTCCAGTGCTTCTAATTTGGATTGTTCATGGATTTTTAACTGGGCTAACTGCAGATCATTTCCGGTAACTTTTTTTTGCCCGGTAGCCTCAGGCTCTGACCGCACGACTACCTTGGGATCCAGTTTGATGAAATGCTGCACCGACAGCACAGGAACTTCATCCTGCTCACCAGACTTAACACGCTTACGTTTACCATTGATCTCGGTATTTACTGATGCCTTCATTCTTACCTTAAGGGATTGGTATTCTTTTAAAAGCTGTTGTTCCTGATCTCCCAGACGTTGACTCGATGTCTCTCGCGTTTTTTGTTGCCTGATTTTTTCGAGCATATCTTCTCTGCCACGTTCCCTGTTACTCACAGCCTGATTACGCTTGGTATTATCAATATGATTGACCATAAATTGCCAACTCCTGAATCTCGTTTTCATTACTCAGCTCAGACATCAGCGATTGTTCAAAACGTTTTTGCTTGAGCATCAGTTCAAATTTATAAGATTTCTTGCTGAGCATCTTAATAACTAAATTGGAATTCTTAATACTATCAACCAGCAGAAGCTCACGATTATCCAGTTCAACGATCTGTTGTAAAAGCGCTTTTACCTGATAAATAATCACGGCTATTTTTCGTCTGTTTTCCAATAGAGTTTGGTAAGAAATCTGACCCGCACGTTGATAAAAATTGATCTGCTGTGATAACAAGTCCATCTGCCGTTGTACTGCTCTTTTTTCTTCCTGAATTTTTTCTACCTCACCCCTCAGGCGATTTATTTCTCTCATGACATTATCAGATTTCTGATAAAGAAATTTTAAATATGCTTTCTCCCTAAGCCACGATGCCATAAAAACGCTCTAAGGTTTCGGCGTAATTTGATGATTCATCCATTGGTTGGCGTAAAAAATCTTCAATCATTTCTTTTAATTCCATCGCGCGATCATTATCTGCATTTTCTCCTGGCCGATACTCACCCATATCAATAAAGAGCTGCATTTCTTTTTGGCGGGATAATAAATCACGCATCTGTGATGCTGCTTGCTGTTGTTGCTTATCCACCACCATGGTAAACACACGGCTGGCACTCCGTAATACATCAATAGCCGGAAAATGCCCAACAGCAGCCAGCTTATGGCTTAAATAAATATGCCCATCCAAAATTGAGCGAATCTCATCACCTATTGGGTCCGGCTCTTCTTCATTTTCAAGCAATACCGTATAAAAGGCTGTTATTATCCCTTTGGCCGTTTTGCCTGGCCTTTCCAGCAGACGCGGCAGATTTTCAAATATGGATGCCGGATATCCACGTCTGGCGGGTAGCTCCCCTGCTGCAAGCGCTACATCACGCAGGGCACGTGCATAACGGGTCATGGAATCAATAAATAACACCACATTTTTGCCCTGATCCCTAAAATATTCTGCAATTGCAGTCGCTATCATGGCGGCATTACAACGTTCTACTGAAGGCCTGTCTGATGTTGAATAAACGACAATGGACTTATTAGACTTGGAAGATTGAGTCATATCATGAACAAATTCAGTGACTTCTCTACCACGTTCACCCACCAAGGCCACAACATAAACATCAGCCTCTGAATGATCAATCAACATATTCATTAACGATGTTTTACCCCCCCCCGCTGCTGCGAAAATCCCTATCCGTTGCCCCTGACCACAAGTCAACAGGCTGTCTATTACCCGTACACCCGTCACTAAAGGTTCAGTAATAGGACGACGTTCACTGAATAAGGGGGTTATGCCATTAACAGTCCGCTGTTCGACCATCACATCAAGCCGGGCCTGTTGTTGTGTTAAGGAACCTGCCACAACACCATTACCATCCAGTACCTTACCTAATAAATTTTCACTCACGTCAAGTAAAAAACTGCTGCCCGTGGGTTCGATCACAACCTGCAGGGATAACCCGTTAGCATTCCCCAATAAACTCAGCACCGTTTGCCCTTGATGAAAACCAACAACCTGCGCTTTACTGATCACATTATTTTGTAATAACGAATCCTTAATTAAACACAATTCACCAACAGCAACATTTTTCAACGGTGCTTCAATGATTGCACCATGTATCAATGTAGGGTGCGCGGCCTCATTGAAGAGTGAGTTTATCGCTGCCATAAGCTATGTCATTTATTTAATATGTCATGTATAAAAATCATATGATTAAAAAAGTGTTCCAGTGCGGCACTAAAGTTTTCTTTGGAATCAAAACACATTGGCTGAAGTGATGCACAAAGCTCCAGATTAACGTCACCTTTACATAATACGGGTTGACCTACACTAAATTGAGGATAAGAGGCTTCAAGTTGATAAGCTAATAAAGGGCCACTCACCTGACCAATAGTATATTCGTTATATTCTCCCACCGTTGCCCAAAACATGATCACACCATCATGATCAGTAATATTTATGCTAGGACGTTTATCAATGTCGATTGTAATTGTTGAATGATTATCCAGTGCATCAATAATCAAATCTTCACGCCCGAAATCACGCAAACATTCCTTAAGAATGGCAACGACATTATAACCCATAATAAAACCTCATCTTTATTAAATATCATTAATGTTATACTGTTTTCATCACAACAACATCTGTGCCTTCGGTTATTTCCCCAAAAGAAAGCACTTCAAGTTCAGGATATCTGGACTCGATTAATTTTTTTAAGAACCGTCTTGTATCAACGGATGTTAATACGACAATATCTCGTAATGACAAGCGTATATCCCTCAATGCCAATGCAAAGAGATCCAAAATATTATCCACGTTGTGAGGTTCAAGATTCAAAAATGAACCTGCCGATGTCTGGCGTATCCCTGCACGAATTTGATCTTCAATTTCGGCAGAGATCATGACGATCTTGATGCTACCCTGTTGCGTAAATTTATTTGAGATATAACGTGCCAGGGCCGTTCTAATATGTTCAACTAACAGTATGGGATCTTTTTCTTTCGGTGCCCATTGTACTAAAGCTTCCAAAATGAGCTTCATATTACGAATCGAAACTTTTTCGTCTAATAACCGCTGAAAAACATCAGATATGCGCTGAACAGTTGCATGCCGGTAACATTCTTTAAGTAATTCCGGATACATTTTTTCCAAATCATCCAATAAGTTTTTGGTTTCCTGAACACCAAAAAATTCACGTATGTGCCGGGATAATAATGCCGAACAACAACGGTAAAGTTCACTAATATCATCCCGGTATAGTATATTTAATTGTTTTAATTTTTCTCTGTCGCTTTCAGATACCCAACAACTCATCACACCATTTCCCTCATCAATAAATTGAGTATTAAAACCCAACATGGTGAGTTCTTCATAATTACTGAGTACCTTAAGATGATTAAATAACACAGGATAACTGCCTGCTTTTATTTCATTAATCAAAATAACTATCGTATTTTCAGTCATATTTTCTGAAAAATTAACCACCACCGTTGGTAATCGATAACCATATTCAACAAATATCTCTTTTTTCAACCTTAAATCTAATTGTTCTTGTTCTAAATATTCACGGTGTTTTTCTGAAATCGTAATGATAATAGGGACAGCTTCAGGAATAACATGATCAATATCGAATTTATCCGTTTTACTTTCTCCTTTTTTACCTTTCATACGATCGAGTAAACCACCCTCTTTTCCTTTGCCGCTCCCCCCCGTACTCACTTTTTTATCTTTATATGTCTTATAACGCCTTTTTAAATACATGCCCATTAACCCAATCGCTAATAACATAAAGACGATGGTTGGGAATCCCGGTAAAAAACCAATAGCGACCGCCAGACAGGCGGTCACTGCCATGGTAAAGTCATTAGCGAATAATTCGTTAATAATATTTTCACCCAGATTTTTATTGTTAGTACCTACTCTTGTGACCATAAAACCCGCACTGATTGAAATGAGCAATGCAGGTATTTGCGCAACCAGGCCATCTCCTATTGTTAATAGAGTATAAGTATTCAAGGCCATGGACATATCCATACCATGCTGGGATACGCCAACTGAAATACCACCAATGAAGTTTACAAACATAATAATAATGCCTGCGATAGCATCACCTTTGATAAACTTCATGGCACCATCAAAAGAGCCAAATAATTGACTCTCATTTTCCAGCTCTGAACGCCGCTTTTTTACCCCTTCATTATCTATAATACCGGCTTTTAAATCAGCATCGATACTCATTTGTTTACCAGGCATGGCATCCAGAGAAAAACGTGCAGCCACTTCCGCAACACGTTCAGAACCCTTAGTAATTACAATAAACTGTACTATGGTTACAATAAAAAATATGACGAAACCTACCACAAGGTTATCGCCAATGACAAACTCACCAAATGAAGTAATAATTTCTCCGGCATCTGCCTGTAATAAAATTAAACGACTCGTACTGATTGATAACGATAATCTGAACATGGTAGTGATCAACAGTATTGAAGGAAAAGTACTAAAATTTAAAACTCGGGTAATATAAAATGAACTCATTAATATCAATAAAGAAATAACAATATTTAAACCAATAAGAAAATCTATCAGGAAAGTGGGTAATGGCACAATTAACATGGAAATCACCAGAACCATAATACCAAGCACGATCAATTCTGGTTTTGAACTTATTTGCAGTAGAAGCTTATTTAACATTATCCACTCATCAAGTTTAACATCGATTGCAATTTTAATAAATTAAACATTTATTTTTTAGGTGCAAGTTGTCTGCGTCGTACTCGACGTTCCTGATCATAGATACCTGTCATGATATCTTGTAAATTCTCCATAAGCTCATCTCTCATTTCCTCTGAAATAAATATACCTATTGGTAATGAATTAAAAGCATATATCAGGGTTTGTACTAATTTTGCTCTCATACTCAGTGTCAAATTAGAATAAATCCCCAGTAATTTATCAAGTTCATTTGCAATATGTTCAGGCCTGATAATACCCGCAACAAAAATTTGCAAAAAATCATTTTTTATAGGTGATTTTATGCGTGCTATTAGCAAGTTCATTAATTTAGTGATAAAACTCTCTTCAACTGAATATAATATTCTTATCTGACCCAACTTTTCCAGTAACGGACCAAATTCAGTACTATTTATCGCGCTGGGTGCTAAAGATTGCATATCAGCAACCAAGGCCTGTAACATAAAATCCAGTAACTGTTCCCGCTGCTTTTCATCATACTGCTTGATCCATTCATCATAAATATAGATTCCTGGCCCCTCAAACATAATGAATTCACGATAAAGTGATCGCAATATTTTAGGATCTTTTAAGATTGATTTCGAAAATACACGGGCTTTCAGTGCTACATTAATACCTGCACGAATAAGTCCATTCGCATCCGATTCTTTTAATTCATCAACCAGTTCTTCTAACAAAGCGCGCTGTGTTTTGCGTATTTTCTTGCTACGTAATAATTCCAGTAAAATTAATAACAGGTCACTGGGATCATGAAATAAAGAACGCAAATACTGAGTCAGTTGTTGTTTATTAAACTTATTGCTGCTCAGTACAGCATAAATTTTATCCAGTTTTGTATCAACATCCTCATCCAAAATACGGTCAACATTTTCATTGCTTTCTGATCGTTTACGACTCAGATCCCTGAAACGACCAAATTGAGTGGCAACCATGGACATATCATCAGCCGCTTCCTGAGCCTGATTTAATTCATTAACTTGAGTGTCCGGTTCATCAGCCGCAGGTGCTTCAGTTGCAGGAGAAGATGAAGGAGCAGAATGCTTCATAATCTCCAATGCTGAAGGATTACCTGTTACAGGACCCAATGCCATGATTATCGACTCACATAATTTTGTAACATATTTACTGTCTGACGTAATTTCATATTAGAGCTCAACATAGGATCCTCCTGTATTGTTGAACCATTCCACTCTTCAGTAGCACTTAATAATTTGGGTTGAATTAAAAAAATACGTACCATTTGTTCTTTTTTACCCATCTTATAACGAAATAAAATGCCAAGTAGTGGTATATCACCTAAAATAGGTATTTTCAGTTCTTTATTTTCATTTTGTTCGCGGGTATAACCCCCAATCAATAAACTGCTGTCCCTTGGCACCCTGGCAACGGTATTAATCATCGTGCGTCCGACCATGGGCAAATTATCAACTTCTTCCGGTCTGGAAGAATCATTCCGGTACTTTAGATTGCCATCTTCTATATTAATGACCATCTCGATTTCTTTTTCTTTAAAAGAGACCCGCGGTAATACACTCACCAAAGTACCGTAAGTGACATCTTTCAGTGAACTGTGTTTTTCACCGATTAATTTCGTATAAAAAGTTGTGTTATTATCAAACACCGCGGGTACATTTTCCTGAGTCAAAATAATGGGCCTTGAAACCACTTGAGCATCGCCTTTAGTACTTAAAGCAGAGACATTTGCCAGAAATTTGGCCCCATTGATCACATCCAGCTCGCTGCTATTAAAACGGACTGCCGCATTACCTGAAGTAAAATTTGCCTGCCAGCGTACCCCAAGATTGGAAAACTGACTTTTAACAATATCAATTACCCATACCGATAATTCAATTTGTTGCTTTGCAACATCCAGTGTATTGATAAGTTGTTCGATATAACGCACCTGAGAAGCACTGCCTTTGATCAATAAGCTGTTAGTATCCCGGTGAGCAACAATAGATAATTCACTATTTTCAAAAATTTTTTTTCTATTTGATTCCCCACGCTTTGCATAAGGCATATCAATATAGCTGTCATCATTGTTTTCTTTTACATCTTCTTCCGTATTATTAGACAACTGCACCTGCAATTGTTTTCTATTATCCAGTAAATTATTAATAGCGCTCGCCACACCGGGAACATTAATGAGATCACCGCGCATGGCATAGGCTCTGTCATTAACAAACGTATTTTTGAGGCGGATGACCCGAATATTCTGGACACCATATTCATCTTCCTGCATATAAGTTTCATCCAGATACTTGGCAGCAGCTTTGACTAAGTCTACATAAATCGGCGGGCCTGACACATAAAATGAACCGGCATCAGGTTTGGCTCGAGTGGGATAGCGACTGTCATAAAGACTGGTCGCTTTTAAGTAACTGATTAATTCCTGATAAGGCGCAAAACGTAATTGAATGATTTCATTTTTAAGTTCTGTATTGGCAAAGATATAAAGTGACTGACCGTCATTAAACCAGTTCAAGGCCATATTATTGGTTAGCTGGGTTAAAATTTTTTCTGGATTAGCCATATTAAAATCACCCGTCACCTTACGTTTTTTCACTTCAGGGCTGGTAATAATCGCTTTGCCTAACTTGATTGACAGGGCATCAAATACATTATCGACCCTCGTATCAACAGCAACAAACACATCTGCATTATGTTTGCTTGTCGCCGTTATCACGTCTACATTATTGCCATTCTCGTTCACTGCCCTCAGGGGTACCGAAAATAATATCACCAATAAAAAATCCACGCATAAAAGGACGTTTTTGGCTCTACAAAGATTTTTTTTCATACAGTAACCACTCTAACGCCCTGAATTCACTCGGAGTAAATCCAAAAAAGGACTTCACGTCCTTAGCAAAGTGTGATGCAGAAGCATACCCATTATTGATAGCAATATCGCTCAAATTTCTGTTACTTTCAATGATCTGTAATACAGCAATGCATACACGCCAAGCGCGAAGTTGTCCTTTAGCATTAATACCCAGATGTTGCTTACATAAACGTCTAAAATGAGAACTCGATACACCATATTGACTACGGATATCTTCTACTTTATTCTTTTCCGACAATTCTGATAATAAATGGGAATTAATCCAATAACTTTCGTGAGCGCGAATTGCAGCCCATAGCATATTCAGCGATTGATCCTGACGTAACACAGCATTAACTATCTGTGTTTCGATTTTGTCATTACCTTTGGCTAATGCTGTTGGGAAGATAAATTGTGGCTCCACACCCGGTACATAGTATTTTTCATTAGCGAGCGGCAGAACCTTAGCTGCATCAATAAAAGCAAAAAGCTTCGCAATACGTGATAACGGTAATAACTCGATATTCCATTCACCAAAATGAATATCAATGGTTTCACCGTGGTGAATGAGCATAAAGCAGGATGAAGTAATCACTTCTTCGTAACTACCTTTATGCTGACTGAATTGCACCTTCGGCTTGCCATTCCATACACACATACCATCGCTACTGCTCAGATATGCCCTGATGAGCAGTATCTTGTGTTCAGTACCAGGTTCACCGGGTATGGCATCATTCTTCATCAAAGAACCGGAGCTGCGCTCAGTCATATCACCACCCTTGCACAAACATCATCATCGCAGCATCTTTTATCTGGTCACATCTTATACCATCTTTTAATTAGCTGTAACAGATACAATAACCAAATTATGACACAACACCAGAGGTTAGTTAGTAAGGTGCAGCCACTAACTACAAGATTAACTCTTTAACTAACGCGGTTATTGTTCAAAACAAATGGCAATACCACTTAAAGTCTTACGGCAATCCATTGTCAATGTATAAAATAAATAAATTCAGAACAAGTAAGAATACTTAAATTAAGGTTAAGTAACAATGATAATAGAGATTATAAGAAAAGATTTAACTAAAATAATATAAAATACTTAGAATAACAGTCAGATGTCCTTGTCTGTCTTTTATAAACAATCTATACTCATTGGTTCATATCTCGGCATATATATATTATATTTATAACATTGTTTTATAATTGATCCAACAGGAGATCGCAGGTGTTATTTACTCTACGGGTTTTATCCGGCGAAATGTCAGGTAGTGAGCTTCTACTGTCTGCAGAGCGCTATATAATTAAAACCGGTAAGCAATTTCATGATCCAGGCACTGCCACGAACATGGATGACGCATCTGCTATTACCTTATTTATTCCTTGTGGGAATACCGGTAATGCATATTATCTTGATCTGCGAGATAAAAATACGGCATCTGATAAAAATAATAACAACACAGCAACAACTTCCGGTCATTATTATAGCTTTATTAACGTCTCTTCTCCTGATTCTGAAAAAACCCGACTCGCCGCATTTAATGACATCGAGCAAATTGATGACTTAATTATTGCTGTAAAAGAACACTCCGAAAACTGGAGTGAATCTGTTATTGAGTACGTAGTCCCTGCTCAAAAATCGCTCATCACTACCACTGAAGAAAAAAAACTAAAACAAAAAAACAACGTTAAAAAATGGGCGATTGCCGCCAGTATTATTTTGTTTTCTTGTATGCTCGGAGGAGTGGCGTGGTTTAACAAACCTCCATCTGAACAAAAAATAAAAAAATCACTGGCTGACACCATAGCCGGGTCGGTAAACCCGGTCAGTATTATTAAAGGTAATAAAAATACCTATTACCTGTTAGCGGCAACACAACGGGATTTTGACTGGATTTTGCAGGCATTACAGAGAAATCCACGCCCGGATAATGAAAAAATCGAAGTTATTTTGCTGGCAGAAGAGCCAGAACAACTCACCAACCGATTCTGGAACAAAAATTATCCGGTGTTAACGGTTGATCTTTCACTTCCTTTAAGCCCGGTTATAAAAATAGTCACGGGATCAGCGCTGACACAAGATCAATTAAAAGAAATTAAAGCACTGGCACTGGAATGGATACCCTTTGCACAAAACCCGGTGATTAAAACATATAACAAAAATGCCCTCCTCAGTCAGGCTGAAAACAGTTTAAAATTGATTTATCTGCCTTTTGCTAAATTGTCTACCCCCCAAGGGGCGACCTTTAGTATTCGTGGCGAACTTAATGATCACGAATTACTTCAACTCAATGAATTTATCAATACTTATAAAAAAGAATGGGGCACCCGATATATCAACTTTGATATTAAACTGGAAAATAATTTATTAAAGGGTAAATCTTACCTTAATGGAGAAGAGGGATACGTATTAATGGGAAAGAGCCACTGGTATTTCCCCAGCATTTAGTCTGATGTTATTATTTAATAAAAACATCAATAAAAATAATTGATTAACCTGTGTTAAAAAATAAGGAAACAATGATGGCACTTCCTAATGGCGTTACTACCCCGGCCGCTCTAGCAGAACCTGCACGTGATCCCGATGCGCAAACCATGTTCCTGGATGCTATCTCTGCCAAATTTGACAAGGGCGTTATCAGTTTGCAGGATTCCCTCGCGAAGGCCCAGGAAAAACTGGTTTCTGATCCTTCCAATCCACAATCTCTGGCTGCATATCAGAGTCTGCTTTCGCAATATACTCTGTACCGCAATGCGCAGTCCAATGTGGTTAAAACCTATAAGGATGTGGATGCATCGATTATCCAAAACCTCCGTTAATTCTGATTAACTTAAGCGCGAATTGCAGCCTGGCAGCGAACGACTTGTTTGGCATCGAAAACTCACGGTGTGTATTTCCAGCTCGCCTGGCACATTTTTATCATTTTAATTCAGCTTCAGGAAGGATTGCCATGAGTATACAAGTCAACCCTGCATTTATGATTGATAATCACCCGACACAGCAAGATCTGGGCGATGAAACGCTTGTTCCGCTCGAACAAATAGTACGGGATGCTTACAGTGCTGCCTCAGTCAAAACTGAACAGGATAAAATAGCCATTGATAAAATTATGAGTGATCCTGGTGCCCTTTCCAATCCTGCCATACTGGCTGATCTACAAAACAGATTAGGCGACTATACCATTTATGTCTCGTTTATCAGCACGTTGGCCAAAAAAGCCACCACAACCATCGAAACGCTGATCAAAGCACAATAGTGATGAACCACTCGATTTTTAAAATCGGCTTACTCATTGGTATCATGTTACTTCAGGGTTGCAGGGAAGAAAAACTGCTGACAGCTCTTGATCAGCGTCAGGCAAACGAAGTGCTGGCATTGTTACAACAAAACAATATCGCTGCCAAAAAAACCGATCAGGGTAAGCTTGGGCTATCGATCACCGTTACTGCTGGTGATTTTGTTGCCGCCGTCGAGTTGTTAAATCAGTATAATTTGCCTTCGCCACCCAGGATTGAAATCATGCAGGCTTTCCCGGCTGATGCCTTGGTAGCCTCACCACAGGCAGAAAAAGCCCGCTTAATCTCAGCACTTGAGCAACGTCTGGAACAATCGCTGACCATACTAAATCCAATAACAAAAGCTAAAGTGCATATTAGCTACCCCCTTAACATGCGTAATGATGTACGTACAGCAGAACCTGTTCGTGTTTCAGCACTGTTAACCTATAGTGGAACAATTGATGAAACCAGGTTTGTTAATGAAATTAAACTGTTTTTAAAAAATAGCTTTAGCCAGATTGAATTTTCTAATATCTCCGTAGTACTGTTTAAACAACCTGTTATCCAACGCGCCTTACCCACCACATCTGAGACTAAAGGTAACAACAACTGGACTCTGCTGATGATCATCATGTTGCTGGCCAGCGGCGCCATGGGTTGGGTATTCTGGCAGCGACAACATAAAGAAAAAAACGATCCCCTCACAACAAAAACCAGTACGACACCTGTTGCTACGCCTGTTATACCCGCTGTGCCTGTAACTGCAGCCACATCAGAACATGCCTCGAATAAAGGGACCTGATTCGATCATGGAAACCAAACTACTCACTATCATGTATGCACCCGGTGATTATATACAGCAAGAACATCTTAACTCCCTTCCTGAAACAGTGGTACGAAGCAATAGCCTGTTGAATCAATTCATTATTGAACAACATCATTTAATACGAAATATCGATTTCTCCTTTACCCCTGACCCGTTTATTTCTGCAGTCATTAAAGGATGGCAATATATTCCCCGGGCAGCAACTCTGATTGGCTGTTATCTATTACGTACACCATTAACTTTTTCAGGCACAATTTATAAACTTGATGCGATTTGCCGATCATTCATAAAATTACCCTTGAGCATTTCCCTGCCACCAAAATCGCTAACCACTTTTACGACAGAGGTTATTCAGGCCACAGGGGCCAGCACCCTGATAACAACACTGACCGATTTTTCACCGGCACTGGCACAAAGAGCCCGCTTGATGTTTCCAGCTCAGTTCATCAAAAAATCAACCCCTATTCCTCCTTCAATCCTTATTATGGCCTTTGATTATGCGAAAATCACTTGATCCTGAGGCCCTGCCCGCCCCAATTGATAACCTGATCATTAAGCGCGGCTCAGTCACCGCAGCGCGCTATGCCATAAGAGTTGAAAATCAAGCCAGAGGCCTGAGCAGGAAAATAGTAGAAGAAGCCGAGCAGACAAAACACACTCTCCTGGAACAGGCTAAAACTGAAGGCTACCTGTTGGGGCTGGATCTATTTATACAACAAATGGTTGCTGCATTGGACACTTATCAGAATGCTTACGAAGATATGGTAGCCTTGGCCAAATCAACGTTAACAAAACAATTGGAGCAATCATTTACCAGCGATGCGCTATTATTACCTTTGTTGAAAACATTTTCTGATCGCTATGTGGATGCACCCCAGATCGGTATGTTTTTACCTAAAAAACTTGAGAACATACTGAGTGATGACATCAAAAGCTTGAATAAAAATATTCAGGTTACATGGACCGATGGCACAACGATTTCTCTTGAAATTGGCAATGAAATCCTGACATTTAATGCAGAGCATTACAGCAAAAATCTGTACAGGAGCGCCGATCCAGTTATTTATCGTTCTGATCGATATAAAAAATTTGCCATGCTGAAAGAAAATGCGCTACAGCAGGCAATACAACGATTGGACGAAAAACTGTCAACATTATCTTCACGGGAAGATCTGCAGGAGTAAATTATGACTGATATTATTAATACAAATTTTTCAGCCAGTTACCAATACATTTCACACAGAAATCAAGATACCGTCACACTGCAAAAGCCCGCACCGCTAGATGACCAAGTGGCCGACCAGTTAGCCACACAGTTGCAAATGTTGAACCCGGCAATCGTTGAGCAACTGACTACCATGTTGGAAAAAATAAACCGGCAAGCCATTTCTGAAGAAGAAAAAAAGGCATTGATTATAAAAGAATATAACCTGGCAATTAAAGAATTCAGTACCTCCTTAAATAGCATCCTGCAACAGGCACAGATTATTCCTTCTTACAAAAATAAAAATCAAGTTCTCGCAGCATGCAGCCAACAACTCAACCATGTTGAATCTTCCGATAGCGATCACACCGTGTTGCGGGAGCTCATTAATAAAACCAGTATCAATTTAATCGGTTTGAATGGCTTGATGGATAACTACAAACTGCAGGTTTTCGGCCTGTCAGATGATGGTACACCAAAGCTGGATGACTTCATCATTTAACGTAAAACAGAGTCACATCGCTTAAACTACATAGACCCGGATATACCTGTGTTTTTTCTAATTAACCATTGCCTTGCGCAGAACGATGGAGTTACCCTGATAGCCTGTTTCGTATTTCACAACCTCAGGAAAAATAAAATAAAAAGCCAGCTGTCAATAACTGGCTATTTTTAACAAAAGTAACGTCAATGTACCGCAGATCTCAACACAGGCTCAAGGAGAGCTCATCTTACCTTTTTAAGGGATTCTATTATGAAACAAATAATACATTTTCAAGGCAACCCTACCCTTGTTTCCGGTAAGCTTCCCAAACCGGGAGATACCGCGCCAGACTTTACGCTTATTGGAACAGATCTGTCTGATATTACGCTAAATAGCTTTACCGGGAAACGTAAGGTATTGAATATATTCCCAAGTATTGATACCGGCGTTTGTGCCACTTCGGTACGCAAGTTTAATCAACTGGCTAGCGAGCTGGAAAACACGGTTGTCCTGTGTATTTCTTCAGATTTACCTTTCGCACAATCACGTTTTTGCGGTACGGAAGGTCTGAGCAATGTGATTACCCTTTCTACATTACGCAGCGGGGATTTTAAACAAGCTTATGGTGTAGAAATTGTTCAAGGTCCTCTGGCAACATTAACCGCACGCGCCATACTCGTCCTGAATGAACACAATAAAATCCTCCACAGTCAATTAGTGGATGAAATCACCACTGAACCCAACTATGATGCCGCACTGACAGCCCTGAAGTAATTCAGTTTAAGGTGAAAAAAAAATATCAAACGCTTTCAACATGAATTAACCGCACTGGTCAATCGTGGTTTCGATCGCCATCTAAAATTGGCAGTGACGGGCTTAAGTCGTAGCGGTAAAACAGCGTTTATCACCGCCTTGGTGAATCAGTTGCTCCACATTCACCAAGGCGCACGGTTGCCGCTTTTTTCTGCTGCTCGGGAAGGACGTCTTTCAGCTGTCAAGCGTATTCCCCAACGGGATCTGGGCATACCACGTTTTGCCTATGATGAAAGTCTGGCAGCACTTTATGCTGCACCCCCCCGCTGGCCTGAAGCAACACGGGGAGTGAGTGAGATCCAGCTCGCACTGCGCTTTCACTCTGGTGATTCACTGTTGCGTCATTTTAAAGAGACATCCACGCTGTATCTTGAACTCATTGATTACCCGGGAGAATGGCTGCTAGACCTCCCCATGCTGGATATGGATTACCTTGACTGGTCCAGACAGATGAGTGCGCTATTACAGGGAGAACGGGCACAATGGGCACAACCCTGGCTGGCGCTGTGTCAACAGTGTGATCCCCTTGCACCTGCTGATGAAAATCAGCTAGCCGTCATCGCTCAGGCTTACAGTGATTATCTGACCCGCTGCAAAAATTCAGGATTACATTTTATCCAACCCGGCCGTTTTATCCTCCCTGGCGATATGGCAGGCGCACCTGCATTGCAGTTTTTTCCATGGCCAGATGGCCTTATTACTGGCTTGGCCCGGCAGGGAACAACTACTCAGCATACTAACTTTGACATGCTGCACAACAGATACCATTATTACTGTCAGACGCTGGTCAGGGAGTTTTATAAGCAATACTTTATCCATTTTGACCGTCAGATTATCCTGGTAGACTGCCTGCAATCCTTAAATAACGGACCACAGAACTTTTATGACATGCAACTGGCACTGAACCAGTTAATGCAAAGTTTTCATTATGGTAAGCGCACACTGTTGCGCCGCCTGTTTACACCCTGCATTGATAAACTGATGTTTGCTGCCAGCAAAGCTGATCATGTGACTTTTGATCAGCACACCAATCTGGTTTTATTGTTACAACAATTAGTACAGGAAGCCTGGCAGGATGCTGCTTTTAATGGGGCCAGTATGAAGTGTGTTGCCATGGCATCCGTACAGGCAAGTGAGAGTGGCATTGTGACACACCAGAGTCAGCAACTGACAGCGTTAAAAGGTCATCGCCTGAATGATGGCGCACTCACGACGATATTTCCTGGCGAAGTACCGGCCCGGTTACCCGATGCAATATTCTGGCAACAGCAGGGGTTTCATTTTGAACAGTTCCGCCCACGTAGCACGGAAATAGGCAGCCCTTTACCCCATATTCGTCTGGATGCAGTGATGGAATTCTTATTAGGAGATAAACTACGATGACGGCCCCCCTTAAACCCCGTATCGATTTTGAAAATTCTCCACCAACAGAACCAGACCGGATCACACCGGGAAAAATCTTCACTGAGAAGGAGGCAGAACATTTTGCTCCCCTGAACACTGAATTTCATGAACCAGAAACACAAACAGCGGCTGAAGATAGCATCCAGGCCGTACTCAAGCCTAAACACCACCTGCAACATAAACTATTTATGGCAGGCTTATGGCTATTTGCCGGTGCCTTAATTGCCCAGTCAATACAATGGCTGGTACTTGCCATACGGCAGCAAGACTGGATCATTTTAGCCAGCGCCACGGCAGCAGGGTTCATTATCCTGGCAGGCATCGGTTCACTGATCACGGAACGGCGTCGTCTGAACCTGTTACGTCTGCGTTTTGCAGAGCGGGAACAGGCCAGTGAGCTGCTACTGAGTGATGCTTCCTCAAATAAAGGTCGGGAGTTTTGCGAAAAACTGGCGCAACAGGCCGGTATGGATCACAGACATCCCGTACTCCAACGCTGGCAATCTTCCCTGCATGAAACACATAATGACAGCGAGGTACTGGTATTGTATGCAAGCCTGGTACAACCGGTATTTGATGCCAGGGCACGGATTGAAATTAACCGTCATGCGATAGAATCCGCAGTGATGATTACCGTTAGCCCGCTGGCACTGGTGGATATGGCATTTATCGCATGGCGTAATATGCAACTCATTAATCGCATTGCCACCCTGTATGGTATTGAATTGGGTTATTTCAGCCGTATTCGGTTATGGCGCATGGTGTTATGGAATATGGCTTTCGCGGGTGTTACTGAACTGGTGCGCGAATCGGGCATAAACTGGCTGTCACAGGATTTAACTGCCCGTCTTTCTGCCCGGGCCGCTCAGGGTATTGGCGTTGGATTACTGACAGCACGCCTTGGCATTAAAACCATGGAGCTGTGCCGTCCACTGCCATGGATGCCAGGAGATAAACCCCGCCTGGGGGATTTACAACGTCAACTGATTGAGCAGTTAAAAGACCCGCTAAAGAAATAACCGGGTTATCTCTGGAACGAGGATACGCGCTAAACCGACAAAGGCAGCATAAACCCAGGGGACTGAACTGACGCACCCAGAATGGCACAAGTTATGGAAAATTTGGGCTATGCTGAGGCGCCGTTAACATAATGAGCAAAATGTTATTTGCAATCTGTCATCTGCTACCTACGGGTTTGAGTTTGTAATTAAACGGGTATCCAACGGATGCCAGACCTGTTGATTCATAGACTGCTGCAGGCTTACTCCAGAAGACTCCGCCTCATTAAGTCCGGCTATCGCCTCTGCCAGTAGCAGATAACTGCCGTCGTCCAGTTCAATGCGCTCTAGCGCCTTATGCCGGTTATTGCGGTCAAACTGATCGGCCAGTGTTACTTTGTCCTCTGAGCTGTCGGTTTTGATAACCAGGTCATTACCTTCCTGTGAGAAATGCAGCTGTTCCCGGCGCATGTCCTGCAACACCAGAATGTCATTGTCCCCTTCAATATCTGCAATCCAGTCATTACCCTCACCACGCCTGAAGATATAACAGTCATTGCCTTCACCACCATAAAGGCGGTCATCCCCTGCGTCACCAAAGAGCCTGTCATGCCCTTTTTCGCCATAAAGAATATCGTTCTCTTCCCCACCATAGAGGTGGTCATTGCCCTGGCCCCCTGACAGCTGATCATTCCCTTTTTCGCCATAGAGAAGGTCATCACCGGTATCGCCAAAAAGGATATCATTCCCATTCTGGCCATGAAGGTCATCGTTCCCGGCCTCACCATGGAGAGTATCATCCCCCTGGTGACCATCGAGGCGATCATTGCCTTCCCCGCCATAAAGGCGGTCATCCCCTGCATCACCATGGAGCTGGTCACTATCTTCACCGCCATGGAGATAGTCATCACCGTCCCCCCCTTCCAGATAATCATTGCCCTGAAAACCAAAAAGTAAGTTATACCCCCCATTACCAATCAGCCGATCATCGCGCTCAGTTCCTTTGAAATAATCATTTTTTTCATTACCTTCCCGTACCTTATAACGCATACTGTCATCAATCACTACACTGGCCCAGGAGACATACTGCGATGCATCCTCACCTTGCAGGAAACCCTGATAAAGGTGCAGTTTCC
>CAZBYB010000012.1:0-7354 GCA_964496225.1 uncultured Yersinia sp.
CCTGCCACGCGCGTTCAATGCCAATTTTTTCAACTTCATCACAGGATTCGCGCAAACCCGCGGTATCCATAATATGCAGTGGCATACCCTCAATATGGATCTGTTCACGCAAAATATCACGGGTGGTACCTGCAATATGGGTGACAATCGCCCTCTCCTGACCTGCCAGCGCATTTAACAGGCTTGATTTACCCGCGTTAGGACGTCCTGCAATCACAACCTTCATACCTTCCCTTAACAGGCTACCCTGACGGGCTTCGGCATGCACATTTGTCATTATTATACTGATATAATTGAGCTTTTCTTCAATATGGCCATCAGAAAGAAAATCGATTTCTTCCTCCGGAAAATCAATGGCGGCTTCCACGTAAGCCCGCACCTGAGTCAGCATTTCCACCAGCTGATGAATGCGTGCTGAAAAAGCTCCCTGTAACGAATTTATTGCTGAACGCGCGGCACGCTCAGAACTGGCATCAATGAGATCGGCAACCGCTTCCGCCTGAACTAAATCGAGTTTATCGTTTAAAAATGCCCGCTCAGAAAATTCCCCTGGTCGGGCAATACGCAATCCAGGCACAGTAAGGATACGTCTCAATAATAGATCCAGAATCACCGGTCCACCATGACAGTGAAGTTCCAGAACATCTTCACCAGTAAAAGAGTGCGGTGCAGGAAACCAGAGAGCAACCCCTTGATCCAGGACGCTGCCATCAACATCATGGAATGACAGATAATGTGCATGACGGGGTTTGAGGCATTTCCCTGTTACTGCATGAGCCACCTCAGCAGCTGCCTTGCCAGAAATACGTAATATACCAATACCACCACGCCCTGGTGGCGTTGCCTGAGCAACAATGGTCTCAACGCTGCTCATACCTCTGGCCTTTGATTGTCATGTAATGATAACAACGTATAATTTTACGTTAAGATGCGTGTTTTTTATCCCGGCTGTGCAGACCACGCTTTTCCAGACCACGGTAAATTAACTGTTGTTGAAGGATAGTCACCAGGTTACTGATAATATAATACAGCACCAAACCTGACGGGAACCACAGGAAAAATACCGTAAAGAGCACAGGCATAAAGTTCAGTATCTTTTGTTGCATGGGATCAGTCACGGTGGTCGGTGACATCTTCTGAATAAAGTACATGGTGATCCCCATCAGTACCGGCAAAATATAGTAAGGATCCTGTGCTGATAAATCATGAATCCACCCTACAAAGGGGGCATGGCGTAATTCCACTGAACCCATCAACATGTAGTATAAAGCAAGGAAGATAGGCATCTGAATCAGTAACGGTAAACATCCCCCCAACGGGTTCACCTTTTCGGCTTTGTATAACGCCATCATTTCCTGACTTAAGCGTTGTCGATCATCACCAATACGCTCGCGCATCGTAGCCAGTTTCGGTTGCAACATGCGCATCTTTGCCATAGAAGTATATTGAGCTCTGGTCAAGGGATACATAATACCACGCACAATAAAGGTAATCATGATAATGGATAAACCCCAGTTACCAACAAAACCATGAATAAATTTTAGTAACCGGAAGAGCGGCTGAGAGATAAACCATAACCAACCATAATCCACTGTCAGATCAAGATAAGGAGCAACGGCTGCCATCTTATTCTGAATTTCGGGTCCTACCCACAACGTGGCACCAAACTGTTGCCTGTCACCCTGAGCGACCACAATCGGTTGACTTTTAAAACCAATAGCAGCTACGCCATGGTTCAATCTGGTAGAATAGAAGGTATTCATCTGTTGGGCTGCGGGCACCCATGCTGTGGCAAAATATTGTTGCAACATGGCAACCCAACCACCCTGAGTGGTTATGTTCAGATTATCATCTTCAATATCACTAAAGCTGTACTTTTTGTATTTGGTTTCATCGGAAGAAAAAGCGGCGCCACGGTAAGTTTGTAAAGCAAAATTACTGCTACCTACATCCCGAGACTCAGGCAAATCAACCTGTTGTTTTAGCTGGCCAAACAGGATAATCTCCAGGGGATCAGGAGAACCATTTTCAACCTGATAATCCACACTAATAGCATAATCATTGCGTCTGACAGTGAATGTTTTAATAAAAACAGCCCCATTTTCAGCCTTAAAGGTCAACGGGATACGTAATTCATTTTGGCCCTGTGCCAATACAAAATTATCCTCAGCAACCTCAAAGAGTGGACGCTTCCCGTTAGCAGGATTATCCGGCCCGTTTTTACCTGTCAAACCGCTTTGTGCCTGCCAGATAAAAGAAGGTGAGGTTTCCAGTAGTTTAAAGGGAGACGGTAAGTCTAATCTTTCCGGATAAGCTAACAGGCTGGCCTGTTCAATATCACCACCACGGGTATTAATGGTGATGGAAAAGACATCTGTTGTTACGGTAATACGTTTATCCTGACTACTGTCAATTATGGCATGGCCAACAACAGTATCACCCGCCACAGGATTCATAGCCTGTTGTATCTGGGCAGCAGACTGTAAGTTATGGTCAACCTGCCATGCTTCCCAGATCATAAACGACACGAATAACAGAGCAATCAGCAGAAGATTACGTTGCGAATCCATCATTTATTGTTCTCTAGTTATTATTGTTATTTTTTGGTGGTACAGGATCATAACCACCTGCATTTAAAGGATGGCATTTTAATATGCGTTTCAAGGCCAACCAAACGCCTTTTGTCATGCCAAAACGATCCAGTGCCTCAATACCATATTGAGAACAAGTTGGATGGAAGCGACAACAAGGCATCAATATTGGACTGATAATATATTGATAACCTTTAATCAATCGGATCAAGATACAGAGGGAGCCTGACGACAGTGACAACGCCATAGTTTTTCCAAAGTTTCCGTCAATGTACGATTATCAAGTTCAGCCACCCCTTTTTTTACCAGAAACACAAAATCCATGGAGGGTAATTTGTGTTGATTTAAACGAAAGCTTTCTCTTGTTAACCGTTTGATTCTATTACGCTCACAGGCATGTTTTACCTGTTTTTTCGCAACAGTAAGACCAATACGGGGATATCCCAATTGGTTCAGGCGGCCAAGAATAGTCAAATACAACACACTGGCCCGTTGTGGCTGCTGAAACACAAAACTAAAATGGGCAGGAGTTAACAAACGTAATTCCCTGGGGAAAAAAAGTTTTACCACGTTAGAGGGTTAACGTTGTTGTCTGGAAACAGTCAGACGAGTACGGCCCTTGGCACGACGGCGCGATAGAACCTGGCGACCATTCTTGGTTGCCATACGCGCGCGAAATCCGTGCGTGCGGTTACGTTTTAACACAGACGGCTGGAAAGTGCGTTTCATAGTGATTTTTCCTAAACTAAAAATGATTGGCTTTCAGTGCCACCAGACAAGGTAGTTAAATGCAAAAGAACCCTTGTCACAATACATCAAAAGGTGTGGAATTGTAATAATTGTCCCATTCTGAGTCAATTTTTAATCGAAGAGAGCCTGAAAACCGCTATGTTAATGTTTGCGCAAACACGATAAATTTGTTTATTTTTCGAGCCGTATGCTTTTCAGGGGCTGATCGATACTCGCTGCTGCCACTTGCTGTAAACGCATTCACTATTACCAAAATAGATAATACGCCAGTTAATAATTAAATTACTTTCAGTAAAAGTGTTATTCCAAATTTAACCTAACTAAATAGTGATAAATAAAAAATAATCGTGGTAATCATATTGATAAATATAAAATAATAATCACTAATAATTATTCTATTTTATAATTAATAAAAAATTCAGTGTGTTAAAACTGAAAGCATCCTTGGTTCTCCTGTAATGTCCCCATTATAAATGGAACAGAACAGGTTATACTGCACACCATTCGGTTAATCCTGTGGATAAAACAGATCAAATCTGGATAGAATGGGAAGATCTCTTGCTCTACTTGAGCTATGATTTGCCATTCTGATTACGACAATATCCCGGATCCTGGAGGAGTGTAAATCGTCAAAAACGATTCGCACAGCATACCTGCCACCGAAGGTTTTGATGATGTATCACAAGCAATGCATTCAAAAATATCCTGATTTTTCTTTATGTTGATCTTGTTCAAGTGGAGTCCACCGTGTCACTTTCGCTTTGGCAGCAGTGTCTTGCCCAATTGCAGGATGAATTACCTGCCACAGAATTCAGTATGTGGATACGCCCCTTACAGGCAGAACTGAATGACAATACTCTCGCACTTTATGCACCTAATCGTTTTGTTCTTGACTGGGTTCGTGATAAATATTTAAATAATATCAACAGATTGCTTAATATTTTCTGTGGTTCTGATGTCCCTTTGCTCCGTTTTGAAGTCGGTAGTAAACCGGTGATATCGATGCAAAATTCGACAAGTCCTGTGGCAGTAGCTGGTATTAATACCGCAGTTGGTCGTAATACTTTACGACCAACCTGGGATCGTTCTGCCAGTCAGCCCGAACTTTCATACCGTTCTAATGTGAATCCAAAGCATACTTTTGACAATTTTGTCGAGGGTAAATCTAACCAACTGGCCCGTGCGGCAGCACGCCAGGTTGCAGATAATCCAGGCGGTGCCTATAACCCATTATTCCTGTATGGTGGTACCGGACTGGGTAAAACTCATTTGTTGCACGCAGTAGGTAATGGGATTATCACACGTAAAGCGAATGCTAAAGTGGTCTATATGCATTCAGAACGTTTCGTACAAGATATGGTCAAGGCTCTACAGAATAACGCCATTGAAGAATTTAAACGCTATTACCGCTCGGTGGATGCTTTGCTGATTGATGACATCCAATTTTTTGCCAATAAAGAACGTTCCCAGGAAGAATTTTTTCATACTTTTAATGCCTTGCTGGAAGGTAATCAACAGATTATTTTGACCTCCGATCGTTATCCCAAAGAGATCAATGGCGTTGAAGATCGCCTGAAATCCCGCTTTGGTTGGGGATTAACCGTCGCAATAGAACCACCGGAGCTGGAAACACGGGTTGCAATTCTGATGAAAAAAGCGGATGAAAATAACATACGTCTGCCCGGAGAAGTCGCCTTTTTCATCGCCAAGCGCTTACGATCAAATGTGCGTGAACTGGAAGGTGCATTGAATAGAGTCATCGCCAATGCAAATTTTACAGGTCGATCCATTACCATTGATTTTGTTCGTGAAGCATTACGGGATCTCCTCGCACTGCAGGAAAAACTGGTCACTATCGATAATATTCAAAAGACAGTGGCTGAATATTATAAGATCAAGGTCGCAGACCTGCTTTCCAAACGCCGTTCTCGTTCTGTCGCACGTCCACGCCAGATGGCAATGGCTCTGGCTAAAGAATTGACCAATCATAGCTTACCTGAGATCGGTGATGTTTTTGGTGGCAGAGACCATACTACGGTGTTGCATGCTTGCCGTAAAATTGAGCAATTGCGCGAGGAAAGCCATGACATTAAAGAAGATTTTTCTAACCTCATCAGAACATTATCATCATAAACATGAAATTTACGGTTGAACGTGAACACCTGTTAAAACCTCTCCAGCAGGTCAGTAGTCCACTGAGTGGGCGCCCGGCATTACCGATCATTGCTCACCTGTTGTTGCAGGTCACTGACGGCGCTTTATTGATAACAGGCACTGATCTGGAAATGGAAATGGTCGCACGCATAGCCCTTGTGTTGCCTCATGAGCCCGGTGCAACAACCGTTCCTGCACGTAAGTTTCTTGATATCTGGCGCGGTCTGCCCGAAGGGGCAGAAATCAGTGTCACACTGGAAACAAATCGGCTTGTGGTGCGTCATGAACGTAGCCGCTTTTCCCTTTCTACACTCCCTGCCACAGATTTTCCCAATCTGGATGACTGGCAGAGCGAGGTGGAATTTTTTCTCCCTCAGGCAACGCTGAAACGCCTGATCGAATCCACTCAATTTTCGATGGCACATCAGGATGTGCGCTATTATCTCAATGGCATGCTGTTCGAAACTACCGCTGAAGAATTACGTACCGTCGCCACTGATGGCCACCGTCTGGCAGTTTGTGCCATGCCAGCAGGCCATTCTCTGGCCAGTTTGTCAGCAATTGTGCCGCGTAAAGGGGTGATGGAACTGCTACGTTTGCTTGACGGTAGCGATACAGATTTACGGCTACAAATGGGTAGCAATAACATTCGTGTCCATGTGAGTGATTTTATTTTTACTTCCAAACTGGTTGATGGTCGTTTCCCTGATTATCGCAGGGTATTGCCGAAAAACCCCGATAAAATAGTCAAAGCAAATTACACCCTGTTAAAACAGGCATTTTCTCGTGCCGCCATTTTGTCGAACGAAAAATTTCGTACCGTTCGCCTTTATGTCAGCCGCAATCAGCTTAAAATCACGGCAAACAATCCGGAACAGGAAGAAGCAGAAGAAATTCTGGATGTCAGCTATGAAGGTGCTGACATGGAAATTGCTTTTAATGTTAACTACATGCTTGACGTTCTTACGGTACTGAAAGGTGACAATGTCCATCTGTTACTCACAGATTCAGTGTCCAGTGTACAAATTGAAGATAGCGCCAATAAAACCGCGGCCTATGTTGTTATGCCGATGCGTTTGTAACCATCCGATATGATACCAACATGACCCTGGCACGTTTACTGATCCGTGATTTTCGTAATATTGCCACCGCAGATCTGATGCCCGATGCAGGATTTAATTTCCTGGTGGGTCCCAACGGCAGCGGTAAAACCAATATGCTGGAAGCCATATATACACTGGGCCATGGTCGTGCTTTCCGTAGCCTGCAGACAGGAAGAATCATTCGTCACGATTGTACTGAGTTCATCCTGCACGGACGCCTTACCGGCTGTGATCAGAATTGCGCGCTTTCGGTGGGCCTGAGTAAAAATCGCCAGGGTGACACTAAAGTGCGTATTGAAGGTAATGACGGACACAGGGTAGCTGAACTGGCAAAAATGTTACCGATGCAGTTGATGACACCTGAAGGTTTCACCTTACTGAATGGCGGGCCAAAATTTCGGCGCGCTTTTCTTGATTGGGGTTGTTTTCACCATCAACCGGAATTTTTTTCTACCTGGAATAGCCTGAAAAGACTCCTCATGCAACGTAACGCTGCATTGCGTCAGGCAAGTAATTACAGGCAAATCCAAATTTGGGATCAAAAATTAATTCCCCTGGCTGAACGTATTAGTGCATGGCGAGCAACATACAGTGTAGCCATTGCAGCGGATATTGCCGACACGTGCTCACTATTTTTACCCGAATTTACCTTAAGTTTTTCTTTTGTGCGCGGATGGGATAAAGATCGTGACTATGGTGAATTACTGGAATACCAGTTTGAGCGTGACCGGGCGCTTTCCTATACCACAACCGGGC
>CAZBYB010000012.1:7364-15635 GCA_964496225.1 uncultured Yersinia sp.
AAGCAGATTTACGTATCCGGGCAAATGGCATACCCGTAGAAGATTTACTTTCACGGGGCCAGTTAAAATTATTAACGTGTGCCCTTCGCCTGGCACAAGGCGAATTTATCAGCCGGGAAAATGGGCAGCGTTGCCTGTATCTGATTGACGACTTTGCTTCTGAGCTGGATGGTGCTCGCCGTCGTTTACTGGCACAACGGTTAAAAAATACGCAATCACAGGTTTTTGTCAGTGCCCTCAATACTGAACAGATCATGGATATGATCGATGAAAAGGGCAGAATGTTTCGTATGGAATATGGCAAAATTAGTCTCCACCCACAAGATTAAAAATGAGTGAGAAACGTTAATGTCGAATACTTATGACTCTTCCAATATCAAGGTATTAAAAGGGCTGGACGCCGTACGCAAACGTCCAGGCATGTATATCGGTGATACGGATGACGGTACAGGCCTGCACCATATGGTATTCGAGGTTGTGGATAATGCTATTGATGAGGCTCTTGCGGGTTATTGTCAAGAAATTCAGGTCACCATTCATACCGATAACTCTGTTTCTGTTCAAGATGATGGTCGTGGTATTCCCACTGATTTACACGAAGAAGAAGGGGTTTCTGCCGCACAGGTCATTATGACCGTATTGCACGCTGGCGGTAAGTTTGATGACAATTCCTATAAAGTTTCGGGTGGCTTGCACGGTGTTGGCGTTTCCGTGGTCAACGCACTTTCAGCAAAACTGGAACTTATCATCCGCCGTGAAGGTAACGTTCATGAACAAACCTATATCATGGGTGAACCTCTGGAACCTTTAAAAATGGTAGGTGAAACTGATTTGAGAGGCACAACCGTGCGTTTCTGGCCCAGTTTACAAACCTTCACCAATAATACAGAATTTTCCTATGACATTCTGGCAAAACGCCTGCGCGAGTTATCTTTTCTCAATTCTGGTGTATCCATTACGCTCACAGACAAGCGTGATGATAAAGAAGATCGCTTCCACTATGAGGGCGGTATCAGAGCCTTCGTTGAGTATTTAAATAAACACAAGACGCCTGTCCACCCTAATGTGTTCTACTTTTCCGCAGCAAAAGATGACATTAATGTAGAAATCGCACTACAGTGGAATGATGGCTTTCAGGAAAATATTTATTGCTTTACCAATAATATTCCCCAGCGCGATGGAGGAACTCATCTGGTTGGATTTCGCACAGCCATGACGCGTACCTTAAACAGTTACATGGATAAAGAAGGTTACAGTAAAAAAGCAAAAATCAGTGCAACCGGTGACGACGCACGTGAAGGCCTGATTGCCGTTGTGTCAGTAAAAGTACCCGACCCTAAATTTTCCTCACAGACTAAAGATAAACTGGTTTCTTCAGAAGTCAAAACCGCCGTTGAAACGCTGATGAACGAAAAACTGGTGGAATATCTATTGGAAAATCCAACAGATGCCAAAATTGTTGTCAATAAAATCATTGACGCCGCCCGTGCGCGCGAAGCCGCACGTAAAGCACGCGAGATGACCCGTCGCAAAGGCGCACTCGATTTGGCCGGTCTACCGGGTAAACTGGCAGACTGTCAGGAAAATGATCCCGCGCTATCTGAACTGTATCTGGTGGAGGGCGATTCTGCCGGTGGCTCTGCCAAGCAAGGCCGAAATCGTAAAAATCAGGCTATTTTGCCACTCAAAGGTAAAATTCTTAACGTAGAGAAAGCACGCTTCGATAAAATGCTCTCTTCCCAGGAAGTGGCCACGCTGATCACGGCATTGGGTTGTGGCATTGGTCGTGATGAATACGATCCGGATAAATTACGCTATCACAGTATTATCATTATGACCGATGCCGATGTCGATGGTTCACATATCCGTACCTTGTTATTGACTTTCTTTTATCGTCAAATGCCCGAAATCATTGAACGTGGCCATGTATTTATTGCCCAGCCGCCCCTGTACAAGGTTAAAAAAGGCAAGCAGGAACAATACATTAAAGATGATGACGCCATGGAGCAGTATCAGCTATCTCTGGCACTGGATGGTGCCGCCCTGCATATCAATGCGCAGGCTCCCGCAGTATCAGGAGAACCATTAGAAAAATTAGTCATGGAGCATATTAGCGTACAAAAAACCATTCATCGCATGGAACGTCGTTATCCACGCTCACTACTCAATAGCTTGATTTATCAGCCCACCTTAAATGAACGTGATCTTGCCGACCGCGCTACAGTAGAAGCCTGGACAGCTTCGCTGGTGGCATTACTGAATGCAACAGAACAAAATGCCAGCAGCTACCGTTCCGTGCTGCATGAAAACCGCGAACGTCAAATGTTCGAACCGGTCCTGCGCATTCGAACGCATGGTGTGGATACTGACTATAATCTGGATTTTGATTTCATCCACGGGGGCGAATACCATAAAATCTGTCAGTTGGGTGAAAAATTACGTGGCCTGATTGAAAAAGACGCTTTTATCGCACGGGGTGATCACCATCAAGCGGTGGAAAGTTTTGAACAGGCACTGGAGTGGCTGGAGAAGGAATCTCGTCGTGGTCTGTCAATTCAACGTTATAAGGGATTAGGGGAAATGAATCCCGATCAATTGTGGGAAACCACCATGGATCCCACCGGTCGACGTATGCTACGTGTGATGATTCAAGATGCGATTGCTGCTGATCAACTCTTTACCACCTTGATGGGCGATGCCGTAGAACCCCGCCGGGCATTTATTGAAGAAAATGCGCTACGTGCTGCAAACATTGATATTTAACAGATTTTTTAAAATTTACAGGAATATTAGTATGTACTGGATCCGTATTGCCCTGGCTACCTTTGTTGCCGCTGGTTTTGCTTTTGTATTTCATGTTCTTTACGGTCGTGGGTGGGCTCTGGATTATCAAAAAATAGCCAGTGAAGCCGGGCGACTTGACGCAATAATGCAGGAACCTTATCCAGCTTACATCGTTGTTATAGCCGCACTCACTTCTCTTTTGCCGATGTCAGGAAAAGTGATCTTGTGGTTATTCATGCGACCGGTTTTACCGGGAAAAACTATTTTAACCAAAGGGTTAGCATTTACTGCCCTCATCATGTTCGCAAATGCTGCACTTTTGCGCCAGTCCATTATGGATCTGCTGGTTGGTGTGCCTGTGGATGTATGGCTGGTATCAAGTGCAGAACAGTGGATAATTGCACCGGCAACATGCCTGTTGATCGTTTTTCTTGCACCACCATGGCAACGGTGTGAAAAGCCAATGACGTAACCAGGCAAGTGGTTTTAGCAGCGGATTCAGGCACATAAACGGGCATGCCAAATCGGTGGTGCCTGTGGATGAAAACGGTTTTACCCATGACCCGTCACATACTTACGGCTGGTCAGTCAGAGGGGAGCGCTGCTATGGCACACAGGCTTGGCAGGCCAGAGGCCGCACTCATGTCATCGGCGCATTACTCAACAACACAATGTGAGATTATTTCAGGGAAACATCAACAGCGATATGTTCCATACATGGCTGATACAGGAGCTGTTACCTGAGGTACCTCCTGAAGCCGTGGTTATTGATAGATAATGCCGCTTTTCATGAACGTCAGGATATTCAGACAACAGTAAAGGAATCGGTATGACCCTTTAAATATCTGCTACCTTATTCACCTGACCTTAACCCGATTGGGCACAAATGGGCACAGGCTAAAGCACCTCGCAGAAAGCTGAAATGTGATGTCAATGACCTTTTTTCCAGCGCATTATTTTAAGTTAATTTATAAGAGGTCAGCTATAATTTGGCACCTTGTGGTGAAAACTGAACTACAAAGTCTTCTGACAGTGCGACCAGAGAGGTAACGCTGATTTGTATCCCAAAAAATACCATTGCAATTAATTGAAACCACTATTCACTTTTTATAGCTTTTAAAGCTTCTAATGCAAGTGCTGTATTTGAGTCTACTATAAAAAATTCTTCCTCTATCATATCTTCACTAACAATACTTAATTCAGTACAGGCTATAAAAATAACATCTATTTTAGATATTTTTAATTTATTAATAAATTTATGGAATAATTTTTTCAAATTAGCCGTAAGATATTGGCTTTGTTTGAGATAATTTATACATTCATTAATCATTTTTTGATCATTTATTTCAATATTAATTGTTACATGGCCAATTGATTTAAGTTTATTTTGAAATAGCTGACTATTAATAAGAAGCTGAGAGCCAAGTACTACAGTTTTTAAGGAGTTAGTTGATTTTAGTTGACTGATTGATGCATCAATTATATTTACAACAGGAATTTTAATATTAGTACTCCATCGATTAAAAAGAATATGTGCAGTATTACATGGAACAACAGCAACTGTAGCTCCCATATTAGCAAGTTCGTTGATTGTGGATGCAATAAAAGGAGAAGGATCCCGCTCTCCGAGTTCTAGATGCCTTCCACGACTTGGAATTTTACTGTTAGCATCAACAATAATTCTAGGATAATGCCAATCTTTTGTAGCATGAGTAAGTTTGTATACTTTACGACAAAAATCAAGTGTAGCCCATGGAGCTACCCCAACAACACCAATCGTGCCTTCTTTTTTTGGCCAAGCTGCATTAATATGTTCAGGAAAAATAAGAGGCATTATCTTTTCCTGAAAAGAAATAGTCTAAGTCTTGTTTCTGGATATTTATTAAGTGGATGTCCTTCGGGAAACATATTTTTATCTTTGATCAATTTAAATTCATTTTTATTGAATAAATCTATGTATTCAGCTACCGTACGATATGTAGCAGAATATTTTTCCTGTAAATGTTCTGAAAATTTATTATTTATTTCGTACCGTGTGTTAACACTGGTGCCATCACGTACCAGTATTACCGATTTTTTGTCTGATAAATATTTTAAATTGGCAACAAGTGTTTCTGCTTGATCATCATTTAGATAAACAAAAAGCCCAGAAATAAATATAATATCAAATAATTCCTGTATATTAAAAGACTCAGCTGGTGAAACAACAAAATTGATATTTTCTATTCCAAGGCGCTTGGCTTCATTTTGACCAATAAGAGCGAGATTCTCAGAAAATTCTACTGCAGTTATTTTTCGTGGTTTTTTTTCAGCAAAACGAAAGGCCCATTGCCCAACACCAGCACCTAAATCAAGTATATTTTTATCTTTAATATCAGGTAACCAATTAAAAATTTTACTTTTTTCTTCTTTTATTTTTAGTTCTAAATTATAAGGATCTTGTTCCAAATTAGCTATGCTTTCAAATGGAATTTTTTTGTATGTGTTAGAACGATTATCCCAAAAACTTTTAATACTGGATGGATCAAGCATTTAGGCCTCACTTTTTCTTATAGAATTTTCTTGTAAATATTGCCAAATAGAATTTTTCGAATACAATACTGTATCACTTCTTTCTATTTCCATTATTTTGCTATCACATAAAAAATCTAAATTAAATTCAGTTAATTCATTAAATAGTTTATTCGGTATAGGGAGAAGGCGTACACCAAGAGGTTTTTTTAATTTAACAGCTAATGCAGCCGTATCAAGAATAATTGCAGTAATATCTTCATAAAAAGTCGTTCCTGGAATAGGAATCATATCTAATCCGCAACCACACAATGTTGAATAAGAATTAAGGGAATGAATAGATATTTTTTTTCTATTATTTGCTTTAGCAAGATAGTTATCTTCTAGCACAGAATACATCACCCCATTAAAACCTGTTGCAAGAACTTGGCTGTCTGCAATAGCAGATCGAATAGCATCAGTTAGTAAACTGGTCAAAAATAATGTTCCATAACTTCCTACTGGTGCAGCACCAAGATTTTCTAGTAACTGGCCAATAGATGTTTTTCCGTCAGGGAATGGAGCAAGAGCAGCATCAAGCCCAACATACTTAACACCGGAAGTCATTTGTAATTGATTGCCAAATTCATGAATTTCTTTTAATCGTAATTTGAGTGCTGTAATGAATAAATCTGAGAATTCTTTTAAATCAATTTCCCCATGCTTAACAAGTTTTGATATATCAAGGGCAATATCTGTTGTTTCAAGAGCGAAACTAAATTTAAAAGCATCTCCCTCATGACGAGAAAAAGGAAAGAATGGAGCATTAGATGGACAATTACATGATACTCCTAGTCGAAAATTATCAAAACCATTATTACTTTTCTTTGATACGTTAAGTATTAATTTTGCGACTTCACTTGCAGCATGAATCCCTATATTTTTTTCATCAGCTATCATAAGGTTTAAAAACATTTTTTTTTCACGAATAAGCGATTCACATGCCATATTAAGTCTTGCTTTGAATTTGTTTCCACTTAAAAGATCAATAGGAAGGCAAAACCAACGTATATTACATTGTTCGATAATATTACTAATTGATGATAATTGAGAAGGTAGCACATGAGCTTGCTCTTCATGTTCTTCACGCAAAGACGGAAGAGTAATGCGAGTTGTCCTTGTTGGCCATTGTTGATTAACTACCATCGCCTGAGAAGTATGATGAAAGTGTTGTATAATTTTTTTTATTTCATAAATAGAGATAGAATCTGTAGTAATGGGAACACCTAGAGTAATTGCACGAATCATTGGAGCACCGCCTTATAAATCAAACGTAAATAATCTGAAGGCGTATTTATTTCTTCAAAGCTATATTCACCAATTAAATGTGAATAAATAGGAACATATTGACATGGCAATATTTGCCCAGCAAATAAATTACTATGTTGTATACAAAGTTTTCGCCATTTGTGTAAAGTTTTTCTATCAGTAATTTTAAAAAGACCAATTGCTTCTGGATGCTCAATATTTTTTATTGGTCCCTGGTAAGTTTCATTAAGAGATCCATCTGATCTTGTAATGCAATGTATAGCTGTCAAGGATCTATTTTCACGATTTTCCGTTAATACCAAATTTTCATGTCCAGCATCAAGTGTTTTAATCAATGCATTTGTAAAAAATACATCTCCAGATACTATATATGTTGGTTCTTCAGTAAGAGCAAGCCCCAAACTCATCGCATTATTTGTAAGCGACCAATCAGAGTTAATAACATAGTTTAATTCAGGATATTCTTCCATAATCTGAATGGCGCGGTATCCAACAACCACAGTAATATTTTTTCCACTAAATGCTTCGATTGCATGATCAAGAATTGTTTTTCTAGTTTTTGGATGCCTAATTAATACCTTATTTGCACCGTCAATTTGAAATCCTTGGCCAGCAGCTAGAATAATGGCATTATTAACTAACATAACCTAACTCATCTAAGCTGAAATTACATTTTGGCAAAGGTTCCATAAAATCATGTTTAACTGTTTTGTAGGGATATATTTCTGCTTTGAGTGCCTTTTCTGTAACGATGAGCCAGTCAAATTGATATTTTGGACGCAGCGTTCTTAATGGTACCTTTGAATAATCGAATCTAACAATAGGAACTTGTTTAAGCCCAAGTAGCAATGCCACTTCCATTCTATGTTGCCCATCCAGTACTAAATTATATTTTAAATCAAGTGCCAGAGGTTCTTTCCAAACTCTTTCTGAAACAATTTTTTTTAATAACCAATCAACTCGACGTTTATTATATTTTTCAATGTGCTTGAGTAGTAAAGGTGCACAAAAGTCAATTTTCATAAAACTGCCTCTGGAAATAGGCTCGAATACTCAAGACATGCTGTAGCGTATTCTTTCCATGTATTAAACGATTTAGCATAGAGTTTTTTTAAATCTATTGCTATGCATGGCAAGTTTTTCAAGTTATTTATCCATGGTACCATATAATATTGTGAATAACTTTTTTTTATTTCTCCTTTCCTATAATAGCGATCGGCGTTTACTTGAAATGGGGAAACGCTAAATATTCCAAGCATCTTAGGCCACCCATCATAATCAGCTTCATAATCAGGAAAATATCCAATATGATCAATAGCATTATTTAAAGTGCTAAGATGGACAATTCCTCCAGTCAAATTTTTGTTATATTGTCCATGTGTAACCCAAAAACTACTTGAAGTTAACTCTGCGTCATTAATTATCTTCCAAGCTGCAGGATCAAGGAGGAGATCAGTTTCAATTACAGTGTACCCTAATTCTGGTGATAGCAGGGCATCAACTGCAATATCTAAAGATAAGATGTTCTTATCGGCTGCATAATCTTTATTCTTAATAATTTTTATTTGATTAGATGGATAAAAATTTTTTATATGAAGTTCTAAACGTTCTGCAGCATAGCCAGCTACGATTACAATTTCTCTATTTGTGTCCGCAAGCATACTTGGC
>CAZBYB010000012.1:15645-26711 GCA_964496225.1 uncultured Yersinia sp.
TACTTGGCAATAGAGTGTCGATAATAGCTTTATTACCAATAGGCAATAAACATTTAGGTATTCCCTTTTTCCTTGATAAAAAAAGGCGATTACCACTTCCTGCAGAAAGAAAAATTGCAGCTCTTTTTTTATACATTTTACAAATACCAAAAAATTAAAATTCCATTGATCGCCATTAATAGCATATAGCATATAGCATATAGCATGTGGAAAAAGTAAGTTCTTTTCAGCAATATCCCTCTTCTCTGCCAGATTTGGATTTTTATCTTGGTAAATTACGGCACGTATTGGACCTAGTTGATTAATTTTCTGAGCTCTTTTTTCAAAAAAATTAAGAACAGCACCTTTATTAATAATGGGTTTATCATCACCATGCTTAGTATAAATTTTTGCCATTGAATAGCCTTTTAATATTGTCTATCAGATTATTTTTATATCAAAATATATATTTATATCCATTCTATCCACAAAGTCGCATGATAAATAATTTATTAATTGAATTACTTTCCACAATTTCTTTAATTAAAATTTCATCCTGAATAATAAAACCAGCTCGCAATAGCACAGACCGGTAGTCATCAATAGATCTGTATTTCGCTATATATCCATTTTGATCTGTAGCCATTTGATCAGTTACAGTCGAAAGCGTATCAATCATAAAAATAAAAGCATCTTCTTGAGCAAAGGCTTTCAATTTATTAATAAAAAATAGAAATTTTGAATCATCAATAATGCAACTTGTTACCCCCATAGCAGATACTAAGTGAAATTTCTCGAATGGTGTAATATGTTCAAATTCTCCATGGTAAAAATTAATATTAGTCGTACATAAGGCAATAGCATTGCTTTTGGCTCTATTAATCAATACTTCAGATATGTCATAAGCCATCACTATTTGAGCATGTTTTGCAAGTTGCATAGTGAATTTACCATCACCGCAACCAAGATCGATGATATTCCGAAAAGCCGGTAACCGCGTTAATACTTCCTCAAGTATGACCTCTTTTTTCTTATAGTATTCTGGAGGTGCAAGATAAGTAGTAACCGCATTAATCCAATACAAATTGGAAGCACTCTGCTGTTGTGCCATAGCACTGGGAGAAAATTTCGGGGACCATGTATCACCGGCAGTGATCGATGAATAAATATGCTGGCAAATTTTCTCACCAATATTTTGGTCTAGATTTGATAAAAATTCAGACGTGGCTAGTTCACGCTCTGATTTGCGCGTATCTAAACCATCGGAGATCATATCAATAAAATGCTTAATGTCTTCGTTGCTTGCAGCAACATAGAGAGAATTTACCAGCTCTCCATCATCATTCATTCCTAATCCATTCTGCAGGTGCAGGTAGAGCAGAGGCTTTCCGTATGGCAGATATTGAAGCAAAAAAGAACCAACATCAGCCATTAATGCATTAGACACAGCGAAAGCAGCATGACAATCCGGATTCTCATCAAGCCCGATGTTCAAGCTATTTTTGATCGTTTTCCTGAAGTATTTTTCAGCATCAGCATCCCATATACCACTCTGATGCAACGTTTTAAACAAAATAGGATGAGGCCGTATTAGCAGAAATAGACCCTGTCGTTGCGTAAATTCAGTCAATATATACTCACTGTAAAGCTGCCAAGTTGACCAGATAAATGAGCCAAAAACTGAAAAATGCGGAGTCCAAAGGATAACTTTACGTCCATCAATTTTCTTAGTGATTTCTTCTGATAAAAATGAATTTGAATCAATATTAATTAAATCGAATTTTGGGTGACCTGTCACTACAACATGACTATCACCCGCAGAACAATATTTTGCAAACATCTTTTTATGGCGCTCAGAACGGGAAAAAATTCTCCAAGCTAATCTATGAAGTTCTGAATCAAATTGGTTTTTTAAATTCCATACGCCACCGCCCATTTCTAAGCCATAAGGTACGTAAGCAATTTTAGCTCCTGCTTTAACTAACTGTACTGATCTCAAAAACTCCGGTCTTGTTGTATCATAAGGATTTTGGAGGAAAACCACATGGGGACGATACTGCTCAAGGTTTAAGAAATCAATTGTGCAAAATGATACACCATCATCAATCAACCGTTGTTTCATATTGATTAAAGTTATCACCGTTGATGAAAGGTGGTGAAAAAAAGGTGACAAAACGACTTTCACAGTAAAATGAGAATTTTTAACACTTGCATGCCAGACACTACGTAAACTTGACCATATCCAAGGATCTTGCACCACGAAAAGAATACGGATAGTTCCACTCATCGCCAGTTCTGCTGTATTATTATTACCTTGATGGCTCATTATACAATTTCCCCGAGGATTTTCTGGTAAGGTTTTTAAGAGGTTGAATGATATTCAAAATAGAAAAACAGACAGTATTTTGAGTGCTAAAAATGCCATTATGATAACCAATAAAAAATCACAATATTCATGACGTAAAAAACCAATAATCAAATACAGATAGTTATATTCATATTAAATTTTATCGTATCCCAAAAATTATGAAATGAGGTAATTAGTATCAAAAAAACAACAATAACATTTTTTTTCATAATCAATTCACAGAATATGACGATAAAATTGTTTTTGCAATGGGCATAGAGGGCGCTGGTTTCTGAATGGCGCTGTCAATTAAAGTAATCTAAAAGCTGGAAAACAATAGTAAAAAATGAAGCCTGAGTATAAAGAAAAATATAAAACTGCGGTGATCAACTAAAATTAGCCACCGCAATAGGGTAGAGCCTCTAATCTGTAACTTGATGTAAGCTAATCGCTTTTATCTGGACTTTTTTATACGGCGACGATTTCAGTTTCCCGCCACTTTCTTCACCAGCTCCATCCCGTACAGTTATAGAGAGCTAACTCTCACCGGCCGGGCGCAGAAGAATCATATTGTTATGGCCATTACGGCATGGTTTGCACAACACAGACATCGCTCATAACTAAAAAATCTTCCATTGAGGTTAATTAATAGCATTATACTCAAATCCGGTGGTTTAATTCGTACGTGTCAATTACTGCACTTTAGACTATTTCTCGCTCTCAGAAAATTCAGCAATCCATTTAGAAATCGTTTCTGGTAAATAACCCCGATGAAAATGCATACGCCATGGGTATGCACTTTGATTAGAGCCGTCTTTAAGTTTTATTTTAGATGTTTCACATATATATTTTGCAGGCGAACCAGCGACAACGGTATTCTCTTCAACATTTTTTGAAACTGAACTATGCGCTCCAACAAGTGCCCCTTCTTTTACAGTTACGCCGGGTAATATTATCGACATGGTAGCCACAACCACATAATCTTCTAACGTAACACCCATCATTACCTCACTGGGTGGATGAGGATCATTTGTAAGAACTACATATGGAAATATCCATACATAGTTCTTTATTTTTGAATGCTGTCCAATATGAACATTACTGTGAAACTTGACAAAATCACCAATTTCGCACTGTCCTTGTATATCTGACAGTGTGCCAATTTGTAAATTTCTGCCAGCCTTTGTTTTTTCTCGCACGGTTACTCGATGCCCTGTAACTAAGTTATCTCCAAACGTAGAACCTTCATAGAAGACACTATGCGAGCGTATGTAACTATTTTTACCGATACGTAGAGGCGTTTCTAAAGAAGATTTATGAACTGGATATCCTATTTCACAATGAGATCCAATAACAGTTCCTTCACCAACAATCACATTTTCATAAATTATAGTATAAGCGCCAATAATAACGTCAGAACCTATTTGTGCTTTTTTGGATACTATTGCTGTTGGATGAATCGTGAATTTAACATCATCTGTTATTACTCTTTTTTTTAGGCAATTTTGTACATATTCACTTTTATCAGTAGCCAAAATGTCAAGAATAGCTTTTGGTGTTGCTTGATTTAATGCGACTGCTCCGCGAATTATTTCGTATTCTGAACGAGAAATAATTTCGAGCGTTTTAATCGGTGTGGCAATATTACTTGCTTGTTGGAAAATAATACTAGTCTCTGTGCTGCCTTCATCAATCTCATGTGTGATTTTATTCATAATTTGATTCTTCCAGAAAAAATCAGGTCTAAAAAAGTGTAAACAGATACATCTGTTGCTTAAATATGTTTGTTTATCTGTCCTTACCTAACCCAAACTGGGTAGACAGTCTCTTAAAAGGGGATGATTTTTCAAATTTCCTTGAGTTGCCATAGCCCTGTGTATTATGCCTATCACACATTTGTTGACGAAAAATTTCTTAAAGCCATCACAACGGCATCAATTTTTGCCTGTTCCAATCCAGGAAATACCGGCAAGCTGAGCACCTCTGCCGCCAGTAATTCCGCAACAGGCAGAGTATGATTTTGATAACTGTGATAACAAGCCTGTTGATGAGATGGAATTGGATAATGAATAAGGGTAGATATCCCCTGTTGTGCCAAATGTGCCTGCAATTCATCGCGGTGCCGACTACGAATTACATACAGATGCCAGACGGGCTCTACGTAATCAGGAACATAAGGTAATCCAATTTCTGTACCTGCCAATAGCTCTGAATATTGACTGGCAATCATACGTCTTTTGGCGTTCCAACCATCCAGTACAGCCAATTTTACTCTCAGAAATGCTGCCTGCATTTCATCAAGGCGGCTGTTGTAACCAATAAGATCGTTCTGGTACTTTATCCTTGAACCATAATTACGCAATTTCCTGACTTTTTCTGCAACTACATCATCATCAGTTAGTATCGCTCCACCATCACCGAGCGCACCGAGGTTTTTTCCCGGGTAAAAACTGGTGCCCGCTGCATGTCCCAGTGATCCCACTCTTCTTCCTTTATAGCGCGCACCCTGTGCCTGAGCGGCATCTTCAATTACAATAAGGTTATGTTTTTGAGCAAGGTAATTAATAGCATCCATATCAGCAGACTGGCCATAAAGATGCACAGGTATAATGGCACGTGTACGGGAAGTAATAGCAGTTTCAATCAAGGACGAATTGATATTATATGTATTGCTGTCTGGCTCAACAGGCACTGGAGTGGCACCGCAATGAGTTACTGCAAGCCAGGTAGCAATATAGGTATTCGACGGGACAATGACCTCATCGCCAAGGCCAATGTCATAAGCACGTAACAATAGATGAAGAGCTTCCAAACCATTACCGACACCTGTACAGTGTTTCACTCCACAGTATTGAGCAAACTCAGCTTCAAAAGCCTCCAATTCAGGGCCCATAATAAAGCAACCTGAATCCATCACCCGATGATAAGCTGCATCAAGCTGAATACGAATGGGCTGGTGCAACTGCGTAAAATCAATAAAGGGTACTGACATTATTTGCTGGTGCTCCTGGCTTCACAAAGGAATATGTTATAGTCGCGGTAATAGTCGCTTTCCTCATAAAAATTTGAAGCCAGCACCATGCATACTGCTCCTGAAGAAAAATTATCGATCTCGCGCCATATCATAGGGCAAACATAAAGACCATAATAACTACGATTCATATGCATGGTTTTTTTTGCATACCCATCATCAAGGTGGATATCAAAAGAACCTGACATGGCAATAATCAACTGGTGCAAATCTTTATGTGCATGCCCACCACGTTCTGAACCACCGGGCACGTCATACAAATAATAGACACGACATATGTCGAAAGGAATATGACGGTTTGCTTCGATAAAAGTAAGATTACCACGACGATCATGGATTTGCGGCAATTCGAAAATTTGGCATTTATTCAGATTCATGGTTGTATTCCATTTTCAGCTGACCAGCGCTCAATCATTGATGCAGGAACTGTGAGTAACATGCCAGGCGCACCTGAACCATCGTGCAACCTAGCAGAACTTGCTTCTTAACACACAGGGATTCCCGCAACAACCATGTATGAAGGAACATTTCCGGTAACACAAACCTGTGTTGCACACCATAATATGATGGCCAATAGTAACTTCTGGAAGCACAATAACTGCTGCAATGTTTGCGTAGTCTTTCTTCTACCGTGCAATCTTTTTTTTCTACATTACTTTAGGAGTTGGATCATTGGTAAGAACAACATAAGGCAATATCCAGACAAAGTTACCAATGATAGTTTTTTTGCGACAAATACATTGGATTGAAATCGAACATAATCACCAATGATACAACCACCCTGTATCTCATCTGAGGCCCAATTTGTAGATTTTTCCAGCGACAGTATGTTCTCTTACTGTAACACGATGACCCGTGATCAGATTTTTTCCAAAATTTGAAGACTCATAAAAAGTAGACTGGGATATAATTAAAGCGTTTTCCCCAATAATTTAGTGGCGAACCATCACTAAGAGGAGTTTTAATACCAAATTCACAATATCCACCTATTTCATATCCACTGGCTAGTTCAATATTCTGGTAAATAATACTAAAAGCACCTGTTTTAACATCATCTGCAATTCTGGCTAACGGATGAATACAAGCCGCATTATAAATATACTTTTCCATTACTTTCTAGCCAATAAATGTATTAATATTGTACGGCCGATATCAGGGTAATATTTATTTAGCCAAGCCAGTAACGATAAAATGCAGGCATATTTCCCCTGGCTAAATGCAATGGGCAAACGCCAACCCACAAAATGGCTTACACTTATTTTCAAAAGCCAATCTGACAATAAAGTTTCCGGTATACCTTGTTGCACTGCAAGTTCTCGGGTTTTCTCCATATCCTGCATAAAAGCAATATCTGGACGTATATCGTGATCACCACCTTGATTAAACGTTATGCTTTTTTCATGACGTCGATAAATAGCAGAAAAAGCAGGAAAAAAAGCCACATCGCCGAATAACATTACTCTCAAGATAGCATGCAAATCTTCGACTTGAGCATGTTTACTATATTTAATTGCCTGAGCCTGAATTAAATCCTGCCGACGGTATAACGTAACTACAGGTTGTAAATTACGATATTTACAGTTATAATTGATAAAATATTCTTTACCATTGATTCTATTAATAACACAACCGATATATGAGCTGGTAATAATATTACTAGTTTCATACCAATCATAATAATTTGAAAATACCAGTGATAAATATTTATCATTTTCAAATAACTGTACTGCATCCCACAGATAATGGAGATCAAGCAATAAATCATCATGACCAATACAATATAAATATTCCCCTTTAACATATTTCTCAAACGCTGACTGAAAATTATTAGTCAATCCTAAGTTAGTAGAATTCCTTACATAATTGAGTCGTGGATCAATGACAGTTTCCATATAACTCTGAGTACCATCCGTTGAACAATCATCAGCTACAACAATTTCCATATTGGGATAAGACTGCCTGCGGATACTTTCCAAAGTTTCTTTAAGATATCCAACTTGATTGTAAGTAGGAATGATTACAGACAGTAACGGCCAGCTTTCATCCTTTCTTACCGGTGGTAATCGTCCGTATTCCTTGAATTTGTAGTATTCCACCAGCTCATAACGTTGCATCTCATGATTAAATTCCGCCAGTGCAGCATACACCTGTGGTGTTGCCTGAAAATGCTTTACCCTTTCCAGCAGCGGCCCTTCAATCTGGCTACGTGTGCCATCATCAATGGCCACTAATGGCCTGAAAAATAGCGGTACCGTATCAGTAACGCTATTTTGGGCATCATTAAATTCCGTAACCCGGAAACCCCACGACGGCCACAGGCCCAGCCAGCTGTCCTTCTGCATCAGGATATGCCAGAAATGGTCAGGCTGTACTTCTTCAGGATTTTGCGCCGACAGAAACTTATTCAGCAGTTGCTCAAAAAAATCAATCAGCGTAGCAAAATAACTTTTATGCACCGCACAGGCGCCGATAGCAACAGCATTGTGTACAGTGACGGTATTGGGTATTTCCGTCAGCAGGCTGACATTGTGATATTGTGCAGAAAACAGCACCCCTTGCCATGCCCTGTCAGCAAGGGAAGCAAGCAGTGTGTTAACCTTTTCCACTATACTGTCCTGTCTGACAAATTGAATATCATCTTCCAGAATAAGCACATTCTCCCAGCTGTTATCCCGGGCAGTCCGGAGTACCTCAAGCCAGGCCTGCATGCGCCCGGCGACAGGAGAATGCCCTTTATTCACAGGAAACCACATTGTTTTCTGAGAGGGTGCCTGCAACGCATCCAGCTGCGCCCTGAACGCTTGCGTATCCCCGGGTCTTTCATTCAAACTGATACAGGCAATCTTGTAGAAAAAATGCCAGTCAATGGATTTTTCCGGCTGAAACTCACCCGTCAGAGCACCAAGAAGGGAATGGCCGGTAAGGGTGGTATTGAGTAGCAGGCCATTGCGGATAATCGCCATGATATCGTGGCAGTAGGTGACAGGAGGATTCACTGCCACGGTATCCACAAAAGGACGTGCCAGTGAAGCTTCCCGGCCATTTGCCGACAGCAGAAAAGCGTTATTTTCCATCACACTGCGATGACAACAGAGTGCATTCAGGGCACTGTACCAGGCAAGGCGAGTTTTTCGGGAACACAAGCGCTTCAGGGGTGACAGCCAGAGTGTTTCCTGTGCAAAACCAATCATCTTTTCTTCTGATGACTGTGCCTGACTGACGGCATGACGGAAATAATCACAAGGGTAGCAGGTATTCACTGTCATGAAATGAAACCAGTCCCCCTTTGCCAGTTCCATGCCAAGCTGGACCTTTTCTTCCGCAAACAGTCGCTGTGGTGAATGGTGATAGTGAACCGCAATATCTTCTCCCAACGAAGGCAGAAAATGAGTCAACCTAAGCTGCTGATTCACAGGGCCATCATCGATAATCACCAGCTCACGCCGCGAAACGATGTAATCCTGCCGGTGAAATTCGGTGACCAGCGCTGACAGTTCTTTTTCTGTTCCAGGTGCAATACACAAAGCGGTAAGAAAAGGGGCATCATGCATATTTTTTAATTTTCAGGTTTTATTAAGCAGCCATGGTAAGAACTTAAATAACTTATCAATAACAAACAATCTCTATTTTCATAACGTAAGAATAATTAAGTAAATGCCATGCATTCACCTCATTAATATTTTTCCACTCCTGCAAAACAACCTGAAATATGAGCGAGCACATGAGTTCTTCTTACCGGCGCGTTTTGCAAGAGATTTATTATACCCATGTTATCCACAGCTAGACCCCAGCTAATTCACAGCGTAAAATGCCCGCTATTTCATTTACGGAGACAACAGACAATATATGGCAGATATCACTTTAATTAGTGGCAGTACACTGGGTAATGCAGAATATGTCGCGGAGCATCTGGCAGAAAAACTGGCATCTGCGGGTTTTTCTACAAAAATATTACATGGCCCCACACTGGATCAGCTGGAACCACAGGGTCTGTGGCTTGTGGTGACTTCAACCCATGGAGCGGGGGAACTACCAGATAATTTAAAGCCTCTGCTGACACAGATTGAACAACAGCAGCCTGATTTATCACAACTGCGCTTTGGGGCCGTGGGTTTGGGTAATTCGGAATACGATATCTTCTGTGGTGCTATCAGGTTAATAGCCAACCAGTTGGTCGCCAGGGGTGCCAGACAGGCAGGTGAAATGCTGGAAATTGACGTTATCCAACACCCGATCCCGGAAGATCCCGCTGAAAAATGGTTAGTTGACTGGATCCATTTACTCTAAATATTCAACATGATCTGACAAGTTGTGTATAACAAAGCTTGAAACCAGGATAAATCACTTAGTTATTCAATAATAACTTTTTTGTACTGTTATGATTGTGGATAAAAGCGCATTTAGATCCCAGCTTATACGAATTCAGTGCACCGATCTTTCACAAGAAACGATCGGTGATAATTTGCTGATATTGTTTATCAATTCTTGCTTATCCACAGAAAACAGCGATCCTAATAACAGATCTAACAGAAAGATCTCTAAATAAAAAGATCTTTTATTTATTAGCCATGATCAATTTATCCCCTTGGTCCATGATCCAAAATAAAGTAGAATTTCAGAAGCTCCATTCATACAGGAAATAGCGACTTGTTTTATCCAGAATATTTTGATGTCATCATCATCGGTGGAGGTCATGCCGGTACTGAAGCTGCTATGGCATCTGCGCGCATGGGATGCCAAACCCTGTTGCTGACACACAATATCGATACTCTGGGGCAAATGTCCTGTAATCCTGCTATTGGCGGTATTGGTAAAGGACATCTGGTAAAAGAAATCGACGCCCTTGGTGGGGTAATGGCAATGGCAGCGGATCGTGCAGGTATTCAGTTCAGGATCCTTAATGCCAGTAAGGGGCCCGCTGTAAGGGCGACTCGTGTTCAGGCTGATCGTGTTCTTTACCGACAAGCAATACGCCATGCACTGGAAAATCAGCCCAATCTATTCCTTTTTCAGCAATCAGTTGAAGATCTGATCATCAAAAGTGATCGTGTGACCGGAGTGGTCACCAAAATGGGTCTGCAATTTCATGCCAAGGCTGTGGTCCTTACCGTGGGTACTTTCCTGGATGGAAAAATTCATATCGGTCTGGAAAATTATGCCGGTGGTCGAGCGGGTGACCCTCCTGCCCTATTGCTGGCAAAGCGTTTACGGGAATTGCCATTACGAGTTAACCGATTAAAAACAGGTACACCTCCGCGCATCGATGCCAGAACGATTGATTTCAGCCAGTTGGCCGTTCAATTGGGCGATATCCCTGAACCGGTATTTTCATTTCTTGCTGACGCAACATGGCACCCGGAGCAAAGACCTTGCCATATTACTTATACCAACGAGAAAACCCATGAAGTGATCCGCCATAATCTTGATCGTAGCCCCCTGTATACCGGTATGATTGAAGGCACAGGTCCAAGATATTGCCCTTCCATTGAAGATAAAATTACTCGTTTTGCCGATCGCGATGCTCACCAGGTTTTTCTTGAACCTGAAGGGCTCAGCAGTAACGAAATCTATCCTAATGGCATCTCAACCAGCTTACCTTTTGATGTACAAATGCACATTGTTCGTTCGATAAAAGGAATGGAAAATGCGCATATCACCCGGCCGGGTTATGCCATTGAATACGACTTTTTTGATCCGCGGGATTTAAAA
>CAZBYB010000013.1:0-3950 GCA_964496225.1 uncultured Yersinia sp.
GAAATAATGGTGTCATGGCCATCACCTCTGCGCAGCCAGTATGTATCATTCCCTTTACCACCATCCAGGTAATCATCTCCGTCATCACCCATCAGCGTATCATCCCCATCGCCACCCATTAAGATATCATCGCCTGCATCACCGGAAATGGCGTCAGAACCCGCGCGACCGGTTATAAAGTCCTTATCCGGTGAGCCATATGGACGTTCAATAAAAATTACAATGATCCCATGCAGTTCTGGTAACTTGAGTAGTCCGGTATTTTACGATTCAGTCTTTTCAAGGAATTATGCAGCGTCAGACTATCACGCTCAATATATTGCGTATACCCACTTATTGAACTATGCTTCGGCTGCGCCAGTTCATCTCTCTGTAAGCCCTGTAACCGTCAGTATACTAGAAAGCTATATTGAATCCCGGAAGCAACACTGAAACGCAGATAGGCAGGTTTTTCCCTCATCACAGCCATTCTACGGAGGCATTCTACGGAGGATAGTGTGATTTAGTTATGCGTATGATGTTTGACATGCAATAAACTGGATGCCGTACCAGGATAATCCTTTGGTGGGGCTTTCATAGCTACCTGATCCTTGTCAGCATCAGATTCGGTCAGATGATAGCGAAACAAATTATTGGGTAACGGCAGGTCCGGTAACCGATTGTTTGAGTCCTTTATCATGTGTTGATATAGCTGACGGTAATCCTGAGCCATAGTGTCAAATAATTCGGCACTGCGCGCGCAGTGACTGATTAATTCCTGGTGATATTCTTCCAGAGCCGATTTATTTTTTTCCAGTTCATCTTGTAAGATTTGTTGTTGGCGTGTGTTACGATTACAAAAATGCATGGTTGTTACACCAATGACAATACCAATAACCATGCCAGCAAGTGCGTATTCCCAAGTCATGATGACTCCTGTGTTAACTACATTGTCCTGTCTGTTTTTTTGCATAAAAACACAGACTGTTGTTATCATTGCTAAGCTTTAATTTCAATGGAGTTCTGATATGACTTTTCCACCTAAGGTAGTTTTTTATACCATATCATGACCACCAGATGTGTTGAAAAAATTCATCTTTTTATAACGCGTTGATCATCCTATGCAATGTAATACACCTTCATTATTGTATCACCAGGCTTTGAATCAGGGTGACTATCAGCCTGACGAAGCACAGCGTTGGGCAGTTATTTATCTTGATACCCTTCATCAAGGCTTGAGCCAGTTAACGACAACGCAACCGATGTTATTGAGCAAAGTATCCCGGACGTTATGTCATTTTTTTGGCATAAAGATTAAGCCTGTCGGCAGGCGTCAAATTCGTGGGCTGTATATGTGGGGAGGCCCGGGGCGAGGCAAAACCTGGTTGATGGATATGTTTTTTCACAGTTTGCCCGGAAACAGAAAACTACGTTTACATTTTCATCGCTTTATGTGGCGCGTCCATGAAGAGCTGATCCAATTCCAGGGTCATGAAAATCCACTGGACAAAGTGGCAGAGAGCTTTAAAGCCACGGCGGATGTACTTTGTTTTGACGAATTTTTTGTCTCTGATATTACCGATGCAATGATATTAGGGACATTGCTGGAAGCCCTATTTACCCGGAATGTGACCCTGGTGGCGACGTCAAACGTTGCACCGGATAACCTGTATCTTAATGGCTTGCAACGGGCACGTTTTTTACCGGCAATTAGTCTTATCAAACAATTCTGTGACGTTATCAATATTGATGCAGGAAAAGATTATCGTTTGCGCATGTTAAATAATTTATCCTTGTATTTGACACCATTAAATGAACAAACACAGCAAATAATGACGCAACTGTTTATTAAACTGGCAGGAACAGAAGGAGACAGGGATGTTATATTAGAGATTAATCATCGACCCATGCTTGCCATAAGAGCAGCGCCAGCTGTATTAGCCATTGATTTTTCTATCTTGTGTGAGCAAGCCCGTAGCCAACGGGATTACATTGTTTTATCGGAATTATATCACAGTGTCCTGCTGCATAATGTACGCCCTATGGGCCCCGACGATGAGAATACGGCACGCCGGTTTTTAGCGTTAATTGATGAGTTTTATGAACGTCGGGTGAAACTCGTTATTTCGGCCGAAGTCATGATGTTGGATATTTATTATGGTCAGCATCTCAAATTTGAATACCAGCGTTGCCTGTCCCGTTTGCAGGAGATGCAAAGCGAAACCTGGTGGCAGCTTCCTCATCTATCTTAAAAAACCACGGGGACCCTGCATCTAGCGTTCCCGCAAACTTTCATTTTTATATTTTAACAGCGGATCTAAAAAATAGTCGATTACACGACGTTTACCCGTTTTTACATCCACCATCACGGCCATACCAGGAGATAAATTAACCGGTACCCCCTCTACCATAATGGTGGTATGCGCCATTTTGATACGCGTGGAATAAACAAGGCCGCGCTTTTCATCATTAATGGCATCATGAGAAACAGACACCACTTTAGCCGGCACTGTGCCATATTTGGTATATAAAAAAGTCTCTATTTTAACATCAGCATCCTGATCAGGCTTAATAAAACCAATATCTTTATTTTCGATAAAAGCTTCCACCTCCAGCAGATTGTCACGCGGCACAATCATCATAACGGGTTGTGCGGGCGTCACAACACCACCCACAGTGTGCACCGCCAGCTGCTGTACCGTGCCATCAACCGGTGCAGTCAAGGTCATCAGCTGAGCCCGTGAAAGGGCCTTAATCATGTCCTGCTCAAGTGCGGTACTTTTTCGGTTCCCTTCATGCAGGCTGTTCAGGTTTTCGCGCTGAACTTCTGCAGACAGTGCGCTATGCTGCCCATGTGCTTCAAGCAGTGCTGCCGCGATTTCTTTCACCCGACTGCGTTGAGCCGCGAGTGAAGCCTCCTGTTCAATACGTGCCTGCTCTTGCTCTATATAACTGTGCCGGGCCACAAAATTTTGCGCGGCCAGACGTTTAAAATCTTCCGCTTTTTGCCTGACAAGCGGCACTGTTTGTTCAAACTGATGAACCAGTGCCTGGGCTGAATGCAGTTCGGCGTTTTTTTTAGCGATTTCGGCCGTGCTGCGTGACAGCTTCGCAACATATTCATCATACTGACTTTGTAAAAGGTGCACGGCTTCCTGAAAACGCTCATCACTGATGCCGTCAGGCCTTGACAGAGCAGAAAGCTTACCTTCATCCAATGCCGTCAGCATTGCTCTGGCACGCTGAATCTGCAAGCGCGCCATATCGAGATCACTACCAATGCTTGCAGCATCTGCCTGTGCTGTTGTGGCATCCAGTTCAATTAACCGATCACCTCTTTTAACTCGCTGTCCGTCCGTAACATGGATTTTTTTTACCGCCGCCGTTTCAAATGGCTGTATTGTTTTAATACGATCATTGGGCACCACTCTGCCCGATGCGGTTGCTACTACATCCATATGTCCGAATGTCGCCCATATGGCTACCAGCAACATAAAAGTCATTAACACCCACATCAAAACGCGGGGTGCCGGTGATACAGGCGTATCCTGCAATGCCAGCTCAGCCGGTAAAAATTGCGTTTCATGGGCCAAGCGCGGCGGGTTATCGGTCTGCTTCCGCTCCCTCCAGGCCTGCTGAAATACTGTCGCATAACGCATACGTAAATCTGCCATCGCCTGACAGAAAAGTCTGAAACGCATAGTTACCCCTGTTGCAACTGGTACAGACGAGAATAGTAGCTTCCTGGTTGCGCGAGTAGTGCGGCATGGCTGCCTGTTTCCACAATCTGCCCGCGCTCCATCACCACAATGCGTCGGGCATGACGCACTGCTGAAAGTCGGTGTGCAATAATAATGACCGTGCGACCCTGGCAGATAGCTTTCATATTATTTTGAATAATACGCTCACTTTCATAATCGAGGGCACTGGTCGCTTCATCGAACAATAAAATTGGAGGATTTTTCACAATT
>CAZBYB010000013.1:3960-8422 GCA_964496225.1 uncultured Yersinia sp.
CGCTTCATCAAAAATCAAGATACGCGGATTCGTTATCAGCGCCCGCGCGATAGCGATGCGCTGCCGTTGTCCGCCAGATAACGTGGCCCCGTGTTCGCCCACCAGGGTGTCATAGCCTTCCGGTAACTCAAGAATGAAATCATGGGCACCGGCAAGAGCGGCGGCTTTCATCACTCGCTCCAACGGGGCTCCCGGGTCGCTCAGGGCAATATTGGCACGAATAGTGCGACCAAATAGTACATTTTCCTGTAACACCACTCCCATCTGTCGCCGCAAAGAGGTCGCCTCCGCCACGGCTAAATCGATACCATCAACCAATACACGCCCTCGCTCGGGAATATATAAGCGTTGCATTAATTTCGTTAAGGTACTTTTTCCTGACCCCGAGCGACCGACAATACCGATAACTTCACCCGCCGCAATATCAAGGGTGATCCCCGCCAGAACTTCAGGTCCGTCGCAACGATAGCGAAAAATAACGTTATCCAACGTTATGCGACCATTAAGCGGGGGCAAACCGCTTTTACCGGCAACCATTTCCGTACGGGTATTAAGAATATCGCCCAAGCGCTGCATTGAAATCCCGGTTTGCTGAAAATCTACCCACAATTGCGCCAGCATCATCACCGGCTGAGCCACATGCCCGGCCAGCATGTTAAACGCGATCAGCTGGCCTACGCTGATATCACCACCAATAACAAGCTGTGCGCCCACGTACATCGTCGCCACCGTCACAAGTTTGCCAATCAGAGCCACACCATTATTGGCAAAAGTACTGATAATTGCGGTACGAAAACTGGCCGAAACATAGGAGGCCAGTTGCTGGTTCCACGTTTTTATCCACTGTGGTTCAACGGCCATAGTTTTTACCGTGTCGATACCGCTAATAGTTTCTACCAAAAAAGCCTGATTCTCAGCACCCCGGTTAAATTTTTCATGTAACCGCAGACGCAGTGGCGGTGTAAATCCAATCGATAACAGCATATAGCACGGCAGAGAGAGCACCACGATTAATGTCAGCCAGCCGCTGTAGAAAAACATAATGATGATAAAGACGATGGAAAATATCAGGTCCAAAATGAGTGTCATCGCATTACCCGTCAAAAAAGAACGGATGTTTTCCAGTTCCCTGACACGGGCGACCGAATCACCCACGCGCCTGGCTTGAAAGTAGCTCAGTGGTAAAGTCAGTAAATGGCAAAAAAGTTTTGATCCCAGTTCCACATCAATACGGCTGGTAGTATGTGAGAATACATAACTGCGCAGCGTGGTTAGTACCGCTTCAAATATCACCACCGCGCAAAGCCCGCTGGCTACAACGTCTAAGGTGGTAAAACCCTTGTGTGGTAATACCTTATCCATAACGACCTGGAAAAACAGCGGCGTTAACAGAGCAAAAAATTGCAAGGCGAAACTCACCAAAAACACTTCGCCCAATAGCCTGCGATATTTAATAATCGCCGGAATAAACCAGCTAAAATCAAATTTACTCATCTCACCCACCAGCGAGGCGCGTGAAGTAAATAAGATTAACTCCCCAGACCAGTCTGCCTGAAATTCCGCCATGCTCAGTCGACGCACGTGCTGCACCTCGGGATCATGAATAATGACACTGTCTATCCCAACACGTGCCAGTACAAAAAATCCTCCCGCTTTTGTTATCGCGATAGCCGGCAGTGGCGTTTTGTCCAGTCGTTGTACTAATACGTTGCATAACTTTGCCTGCAATCCCAGCTGGCGCGCCGCCAGCACGATATCCGTCTGCCCCATCGGCTTACCTTGGCTCATATAATCATGTGCCAGCTGAGCGGGATCAACCGCAACACCATGAAAGCGGGCAATGAGCACTAAAGAAAGTAATGCGCTATCAGTGCGGAAAGCGGGTTCTGCTTCAGGTGTTTTAATTTTTCCAATCTCCGACCATTTCATGAAAATAAGCGCCCAGTATTTGGTGTGCCTTGTTTTTATTGACGTGTTTCCCGAGTATTTCCTGCACGCGCGCGACTTTTTTATTTTTGTCAACACGGATGGCCCGGGCAACCGCATCCGGGAATTTTGCGCGCATCCTTTTGAACAGCTCGAAAGAGTGACCAAAGGGCGCCACCCAGTCGATAATCCAGAGTCTCTCGCCCGATAACCACTCTGTTAAGGTCAGTGAATTGACGTCAGCCAGGTATTTTTTTTCAGCGTCAGGCGAAAGCCACGCCCAGCTACAATAAGCGACAGGTAAATCACGTTGGGTAATCAGTAGATACTGGGCATGTACAATAGCGGGAATAACATTGGTGCCAAGCAATGCTAAAGGCCATTCCTTATGCAACGGAGAATTAGTCCAAAGCCATGCGACATGCCCCAATACAGAGAGATGAAAAGTGGTGAAATCAGTGAATTTTTCCTTACCCTCCGGTAAGTTTTCTGTATTCATACCCACTCCTCATACTGCAACACATTCATATTTATACTCCTTAATCTGGCTGTTCTGCTGGCAGCTTTCATTAAACTGCAATGCCCCACAAAAAACGTTGATACAGAAAACAGAAAACAGTGCTTGATATTGTTTTACTTATTAATAATAATCATATTGATAATGATTATCATTTCATATCAAGCATAGCAAGCCATAAGGGGAAAAGAAAGCAATGAATACCTACAAACCAGGGTGCCCGGCCAATGCATTAACGAAACTCGATACTAATGACAAAAAAAACAGCTCTCCTGCTCTCATAACGCAATACGCCAGTTTTTCCGGTGCTTATTCCGAGATAAAGCAGGGACAGTTAACGCAGGCAAACCTGCAGCATACAAGCGTACCCAGTCAGGCAGAAAGTCCGCACAATCAGTTTAATTATGGTCAGCGTTATGATAATCCAGATTTTGTCCGCGGCGTGGAAACAACCTGCCGCTTTGTCCTGGCATCCGGTGCCATTCGTGATGGCTTTACGTTACATAAGGGCTATGGACCCGAATATATAGAAAAATTGCGAGGTATCAAAAGCCTGGCGTTAAATGGCGGTGTCAGTGCGGTACATATTGCTCTCTCTGGGGCAAGCTCAGTTTATGGGGCCATTACGCTGGCAGATTTTCTTAAAAACAAAAATACACAGTCCGAAAACACCTTTGGTGCAGTGTTTAATCTGCTGTGGCATACCAGTGACTTTTTAGGCGATGTATCGGAAGAGTTAGACAGACTCACCATCGTTGCTAAAGGATGGAAGCATTTCAGCGGGCTGCACAATATCAAGTGGCTGGGCACAGCTTCTTTTGGCCTGGAACTGCTCAGCACGGTTGGCGCGTTACAGGAGCTCAGATCACTCAAAGACAGTCAGGCCCCAATGGGACTCAAAGCCACTGCCATCACTGAGACTACCTTGGGAGCATTAAGCAGCCTAACCAAAGTCGCCGTCGATGCCATGTGGATTGATAAAGCACGCCAGGGGTTAAAAATTACCGGCAAAGCCCCCTTTATTGCGCTGGGTGCAGCCATCATAGGCTCGGTGCTCCATCCTTTGCAGTTTTACTCCATTGACAAAGAATTTGACTATGCCAGAAGATTGGATGCATTAGCCGGGGAGTTTACCTCCCAAGGTTATGACGGCCACAAGCTGCTTGCTGAACTGTACCGAAATAAAGCCACTTTTGACGCCGTTGCAACATCATTACAGACCATGCTGTCACTGACAGGCGGTGCAATATCACTGGCCATGATGGCCAGCGTCGTCGGTGCACCACTGGGTATTGCCGTACAACTCATTACCGCTACGCTGGCGGGTATTGTGGATCTGGTCAGTCAGCCAGCCATTGAAGCCATGGCTAAAAAACAGCGCAATACCATTCTGGCATGGGAAAAAAACCGGGGGGGAGAAAACTATTTTTCGCATCAATTAGATATCTATTACCAGGCAGACCGGGCAAAAATAGGCGAATACACGAAGACAGAGCAGCAAAACTATAGGGCCGATCAGGTAGTCAGCGTTCATCAAATGACCAGCGATGCCCAAGCACGGGAACTGGCAGCACTGACACAATTGGCGGAAAAATCAACAAGCGGCAAAGCCTATATTGATGTTTTTAAACAAGGGGTTGCTGATAAAACCAAACAGGTATCGTTAGACAGTGAAAGCGGTATCATTGAATTAGGTGATAATGGGGTTCGCCAGCTATTAATGTTTACTCAACCCCTGCTGACACCAGGTAAAGAAGATCGGCAGCGCAGTAAAGAGGGGAAAAACAAATACATCACCAAACTGAATATGATAAGTCAGGGGCAAGGCTGGAAAATTATCGATAAAGGCACTACTGATACCCTTGCTGATTTCTCGAATGTTATCCAGCACGTCAGAATGAAAGATGGCACGACCAAAGAAATTGCCATTCATGCAGATATGGGGTTGGGGAACGATTTAGTCAAAGCCAGTGCAGGCACGATGAACATCAACGGCGGAAAGGGTATTGAAGTGGTGGA
>CAZBYB010000013.1:8432-11415 GCA_964496225.1 uncultured Yersinia sp.
GTCGGTTGTCTGGTGCTGGAATTCAGGTCACTGCGCAGGGCGATGGCGGCTATCGGGTCATAAAAAAATTTTCCAATAGTCAGTTTTACACAGAAGAAACCATCCGTCAGCAGTTTAATTATGGCAAAAGATCGGAGACCATCGAGTACCGCGATGCTTCACTGAAAACGGCCAGTTACTCGCAAGCAACCGACCAGCTTGATTCCATAGAAGAAATTGTTGGATCGACCGGGGATGACTGGATGACAGGCGGTACAGGGCGTGATGTCTTTTATGGACACGATGGCAACGATACGTTATCGGGCAATGAAGGTGATGACGTACTGCGTGGTGGCCGGGGCAACGACAAAATCTATGGTGGTTCCGGTGATGATCTTATTGTACAAAATATCGCTGATGAAGAAGATTTTTTTTGCGGGGGCGAGGGCACCGACACCGTTGATTACAGCGAAACCCAGTTTAAGGTTGCTGATAAAAATGCAAAAGGCATCGATATTGATCTGGCAGTAATGGGGGGACATGGCGGAGAAACCATCAAATATCTCTACGACAATAGTGGAAAATTGATTAAAGTACGGAAAGATACGTTCAAAAAAATAGAGAATGTTATTGCAACATCCCTCAATGATGTCCTGCGCGGTGATAACGAAAATAACGTGTTTGCCGGTGGTTCTGGTAATGACCATCTTGAGGGTAAAGGCGGTGATGATACTTTACTGGGCGGTGAAGGTGATGATCGCCTCTACGGTGGTGATGGCAAGGATAAACTGTTCGGCGGCAGCGGAAAAAACGCCCTTGATGGCGGCAGCGATGATGATGACCTTTACATAGAAAGTATTGAAGGCAGCACACTGGATGGCGGCAGTGGTGAAGATACTCTGGATGCAAGTCTGGTTAACTCCGCTGATAAAACAGGTTTACGGATTCATTTGGCACACAACGAAATAACAATAAATCGCCCCCATACACAGGATGTACTGAAAGACAGTGTCAGGAATATTGAAAATGTTATTGGCACACAGTGGAACGATATTATCTATGGCGATGAACAGGACAATAAATTAAGCGGCGGAGCCGCAGATGACATTATTTATGGCAAAGGGGGTAACGATTTAATTTTCGGTGGCGATGGCAATGACAGTCTCTTCGGTGGTTTCGGTCAGGATGTTATCTATGGCGGACGCGGTCGGGATAAGGTCCAGGGTAATGCAGGCAATGATGAGCTGCATCAAAATTTTGGCCCTGAAGGCGATTTTCTCGATGGTGGTCAAGGTGATGATACGGTTGACTATAGCTTGAGTTTTCGCGATGAAGATAACGCTAACACACAAACAACGAATAAAAACGGTATCGAAGTCAATCTTATTATTGGGCACGCAAAGCGTACAGGCACGGACAATGGCGCACCGCAGGATAGGCTTAGCAATATCGAAAATATCAAAGGCACCCGTCTGAACGACTTATTAATCGGAGATAAACAAAATAATCTCATTTTTGGTGGTGAGGGTAATGACTGGATAAATGGTTGGGATGGCAATGATATTCTCTACGGTGGTGAGGGTGATGACACTCTTTGGGGTAGTGATGGTCATGACTTCCTTTCTGGCAATGAAGGCAACGATGACTTATTGGGCGGAAAGGACAATGATACATTAAGCGGTGGGAAGGGAAACGACCGGTTGATTGGCGCAGAAGGTAATGACACCTATCATTTTTCACGTGGCGATGGACAGGACATAATTACTGAATACACTGGAACAGCGGACGATATCGACCTCCTGCAGCTTGGTGAGGATATAGGCCAGCAACAATTATGGCTTACAAGAAACAGGGATGATTTGGTTATCCGTATTCTTGGTACTCAGGATCAGGTCACCGTCAGTGAACATTTCAAAGGAGATCAATACCGGCTGGAAAAAATCCATTTCCACAGTAACCAGACTGTATCCTATGAAGTAATAGATAAACTCGTAGAGGAAATGGCAAAACTTGCAGCCCCTGGTAGTGGGGAAACGACCATACCACCTGGCTACGTTAGCCAATTAGCTTACTATTGGGCAGGGGGTTCCTGATTATTTTGATTTCATGACGACAGCATTCCAGTGGTTCAGTCTCTTTTTTAGCACTATGAGGGCAGGCCCCTGTTACTTTATATTTTTCTGGTAAAAAACAGATCGATCTTTGTCAACGACTTCTCTATAATCTCGCGACCTTGGGAATTAATAATATTGCCTCCCAAAATTTCAGTACAGGCTATTGAACGACGGGTAGATTTGCAAATCTGGGTGGTCATGTGGGCTTGAGCTGTTTTTTAAGCGTTTGGTGAACACCTGCATGAAATTTATTGAATGGGTAAGCTTTGAATGAAAACTTTTACAGCTAAACCAGAAACGGTGCAACGTGACTGGTATGTTGTTGACGCAAACGGTAAGACGTTAGGCCGTCTTGCGACTGAATTGGCTCGTCGTCTACGTGGAAAGCATAAAGCAGAGTATACTCCGCATGTTGATACCGGTGATTACCTCATTGTATTGAATGCGGAAAAAGTTACGGTAACCGGTAAGAAGCGTACTGATAAAATCTATTACCGTCATACGGGTTATGTCGGTGGTATTAAACAAGCAACCTTTGAAGAAATGATTGCTCGTCACCCTGAACGGGTGATTGAGATCGCGGTTAAGGGTATGCTACCCAAAGGTCCGTTAGGTCGTGCAATGTACCGTAAACTGAAGGTTTATGCCGGTGCTGAGCACCGCCATGCGGCTCAGCAACCGCAAGTTCTGAATATCTAAGCGGGATTTATTATGGCAATGGCTGAAAATCAATATTATGGCACAGGTCGTCGAAAGAGTTCTTCTGCACGTGTTTTTATTAAGCAGGGTAACGGTAATATTCTGATTAACCAGCGTAGTCTGGAAGTATATTTCGGCCGTGAAACTGCACGTATGGTAGTACGTCAGCCACTGGAGCTGGTTGATATGGC
>CAZBYB010000013.1:11425-23423 GCA_964496225.1 uncultured Yersinia sp.
ATGGCAGGTAAGTTTGATCTCTATATCACCGTGAAGGGGGGAGGTATTTCTGGCCAGGCAGGTGCGATTCGTCATGGTATAACACGTGCACTGATGCAATATGACGAGAGTCTGCGTCCTGAATTGCGCAAAGCGGGCTTTGTGACGCGTGATGCGCGCGAAGTTGAACGTAAAAAAGTCGGTTTGCGTAAAGCGCGTCGCCGTCCACAGTTTTCAAAACGTTAATTATTTATTACCACACACCAATGTTAAGACCCAGTTTTTGCTGGGTTTTTTATTTTTTCTGACTACATGAAATATAAAAATATTATCAATTTTAGTCTGTAAAATCATGGGGTCATAAAATGAATGATGAAATAGCTACGCCACCCTTGCCAAAAGACAGGTAAAATCTGGTAGACTGGCGGCCGTTTTATTCCCGTTTGCTGAGTTTACAACGTTTTCTTGCCTCTTCGACGGGAGGTATTATCACAACCAAGTTATCTACTTCTGTGTGGACAAGGAGTTAAAACTATTCAGAATAGCGGCATGGTTGCTGTCTTATTCGTTTTATTTTCCAGGTAACCAGGAAGGGGGTTTTCATGGCTGTTGCAGCCAACAAACGTTCGGTAATGACGCTGTTTTCCGGCATGACCGATATTTTTAGCCATCAAGTGCGTATTGTTCTGGCAGAAAAAGGTGTCAGTGTTGATATCGAGCAGGTGGAAGCCAATAATCTTCCACAGGATCTGATTGATCTTAATCCCTACCGTACCGTGCCTACGTTAGTGGATCGTGAATTAACGCTGTATGAAGCACGTATCATTATGGAATACCTTGATGAACGTTTCCCACATCCGCCACTGATGCCTGTGTATCCAGTCGCACGTGGTAGCAGTCGTCTGATGATGTATCGCATTGAAAAAAATTGGTATTCTCTGCTGCATACGGTTGAGCAGGGCAATACTCAAAAATCAGATGCCGCCCGTAAACAATTACGTGAAGAATTGCTGGCTATAGCGCCAATATTCAATGAATTGCCCTGTTTTATGAGCGAGGAATTTAGTCTGGTTGATTGTTATATTGCGCCCCTGTTGTGGCGTTTACCCGTATTGGGTATTGAGCTGACGGGAACTGGATCCAGTGATCTCAAAGGATATATGACTCGTGTCTTTGAACGTGACGCCTTCCTGGCTTCTTTGACTGAAGCTGAACGTGACATGCGTCTGCATACGCGAAGCTAATGACTATGGAGAGATCACCCCTGTCTCCACGGCGTCCTCACTTATTGCGTGCATTTTATCATTGGTTGATTGAAAATCAGCTGACGCCTCATATTGTGGTCGATGTTACCCGTCCGGGAGTCGTGGTACCCATGGATTTTGCGCGTGATGGCCAGATTGTGTTGAATATAGCCCCCAAAGCGGTGGGTCATCTGGAATTAAACCTCGATGATGTGCGTTTCGATGCCAGCTTTGGCGGGGTTTCTCGTTCAATATTAATACCAATAGCATCGATTTTGGCAATTTATGCCCGAGAAAATGGTGTAGGGACAATGTTTGAAGCGGAAGCAAGTTATGATGCCACGGATCAAGGCAGTGAGGCTGGGTTGTCAGAAGAACCGGTTTCAACGGAGGGCCTGATTTTGGTTCCCGATAACAAACCAATAGATACCAATCAATCTGTTGACGATGATCCACCACCTCCGCGTGGTGGCCATCGCCCAAGGTTAAGAGTTATTAAATAACCACTAGAAAACAACTTCTCCACCCTGCCACAGAGCTATAATTGCTTATTTCTTGGCCCGTTCAAAGGCGGCCAAAATTTCAGCTTTAGCTGCTTTGACATCTTCCCAGCCATCCACTCTGACCCATTTATTCTTTTCCAGATCCTTATAGTGTTCAAAAAAATGGGTAATTTGTGCCCGTAGCCATTCCGGGAGATCATAGATATCCTGGATATGGTTATATTCTGGCGTCAGTTTGCCATGTGGAACGGCAATCAGTTTGGCATCTTTACCAGCTTCATCCGTCATATTTAAGACGCCCACTGGACGACATCGAATGACTGAACCTGCCTGTACTGGGTAAGGAGCCGGTACCAGAACATCCACAGGGTCACCATCCTCAGATAAAGTGTTATTGATATACCCGTAATTGCATGGATAGAACATGGCCGTCGATATGAAACGATCAACAAACAAACACCCTGTTGCTTTATCGATTTCGTATTTGATGGGGTTGGAGTTTGCCGGAATTTCGATCACAACATAGATATCTTCCGGAATATTTTCTCCTGAGGGAACTAACGTAATGCTCATGGCGATTTCCTTTATAACAAATAAAAAATAGAGATACTGAAGCCATTATTATAAATGAGCTTATTGTTGAAGTACTCCCCTTTTTCATGAAGGCCTATACGAGGTTCTCCTAATTTCTCGAGCTACGGGTTTGAAATAATATATCCCGTTATTGCGTCCTCAGAGTTGCAGGATAGTTCAATAAAGACCCAGATTGGCTTGATAAATCATTCACTATGTCATTAAAATATATAATTATATCTATAATAGATATATAATATTTGTCAGGAGAGTCCGTACTATGTGTTTTCATCTCGAGAACTGTTATGCGTAAATATTCTTTAGAGATTTTTGCCATGCATATTTTGAATATTATCCCAGGGGTCTTAGTGATAGCATCAGGGTCTGCTTTCGCTTTAGGTTTCACCAATGAGGTGGGAAAATCCTATGTCAATCTTGATATTGAAATAGGGAAAAGTTCTTCAGGACTTTATCTTCAGAGTAACTGGATAAAAAACGTGAATGATGGCATTCAGGTGAGTGGTGTGGGTATAGGTTATAACGTGGAACTTGGGCCTGTTATGCTAAATGCTGGCGTTAAGGCATTGTACATAGGCCCACAAAAAGGTGATAACGGCGTTGCTTTTCCTGTTGGGACAGGTGTTGAGTTTAATTTTATAGACAGTTTATTTCTGTATGGTGAAGCCTATTCAGCCACAGAACAAATGAACAATAGCGTTAAGAGCTATGAAGAGGCCAACGGTGGCATAAGTTGGAAGCCGATTTCCCTTCTCACGATAAAAGCGGGGTACCGTTATGTTGGTGTCGATGGAAAAAATGGGTTACCTGGCCATACGTTATTTGATGGCCCCTATGTAGGGGCTGGTGTAACATTCTAAAACCACACAGGCCGGCGGTTGATGCATGGATGGATATGAGGTATCACATCCCTTTCCCGCAATACATCGGCGGCTTTCTGGTTTCACACCACGGGTGGTTGCGGGAGAACGCAATCAAAACGATCAGTTAATAGTGCGTATGACAATGCATCTGGCAATTCAAAGTGCCACCATTCAGTAGGGATAGTACAGTATCCACCCGCCTGCATGACGGCGTTTAGCAAAAGTCTGTTACGTTGGATATTCGTATGCAGATCAGGAAAATACTGATGAGAGCGTTCGGTCATTTCATCAAAACCGGTACCCATATTCAGTTCTTTGCCCTCCTGGTTGATGAGAGTAACGTCGACGGCGACACCACGGCTGTGATTTGAACCGAGTTTAATGTCAGCCACGTATTGTGGATCAGGACATGCCTGCCACAGCAACGTCTGGGCCTGTTGAGGACGATAGGCATCAAAAATTTTCAAAGTGAAGCCTGCCAGTTTTGCAATTTGCACGGAACGTGTTAATGCTTGAGCAGCATCGGGGTGCAGCAGGCAGAGGTTTTTGCAGTAAATAACTTGCCCGGTAAGGTTATCAGCACTGGCATATTTCAAATCTATACATACTTCAGGAAGTATGTGTGTCACATCGACCAAGGGTATATTAGGGTTGATTGCATCCATATTATTACAGGTGTCCTTTTTGGATGGACTTAATTCTCATTCAGGTGAGTTGAAACTGAAAGAATATGCTGGAGATTATACAAGACAATCAAGGTGTACAGTTTGTCATTGATACCAGAAATTATCAGTTTAATGCCCCGCAGACGTTGTTGTTCATGCAAATGCACCAGTAGCGCTAAACCTGAAGAATCCACATGTTTCAACTGTGAAACATCAATATTAATTTTATCTAAAAGTAATACATCACGCTGTTGCCACAAAGGTAGTAGTGTTTCACGGTCTAATTCACCCTGCAAGATAAGGGTAGTCCCCTGCTCCTGGTAGTTCAGTGTGGCAATTTGGCTCATTTCTTATCCAGGAGAATGGGTTGTCGAGCTGTAATGAGTAGCTGTTTCGTCAAACCATCAATGCCTTGCTGACGTAGAATTTCTGCCCATTCATTTTGTTTGGTCATGATCATGCTAACACCTTCTGCAATCATATCATAAGCTTGCCAGTCACCGGTTTGACTATTTTTGCGCCATTGAAAGTCCAGACGAATGGGTGGCTGACCATTATTATTAATAATAATCACGCGAATAGGGGCAATAGTGGCATCACCAGAGAACCTTTCTGATGTGATTTCATATCGTTGATCACGATACAGTGTTAAAACTTGGGCATAGGCTTGCTCTATATATTCTTTAAAGGCGGGGAAATAAGCATCAAGCTGAGCAGCAGTGGCCTGTTTATAATAGGTCCCTAACACTAAGGCGCCGGCATATTTTATATGCACATAAGGTATTAATTCTTCGCGCACAATAACACGCAACTGTTCTGGATTTTGCTTAATCAGAGTCTGTTCCTGTTGCAATCGTGAAAAAATATGGTCTGTGACATATTGCATAAGATCGGTCAGATTCGTGTGATCGACGGCATTAACCAGAGGTGTAATAATCATTAATGCGGCTATTAAGAAAGATCTAAACATATTTTATCCTGTAGATGAGATAATCAATAGCCAGATTGATTATTGAGGTGGCGTAGCGTTGTGCTGCCCGGTGCTTTTATATATTAATTGACCAATTAAATCTTCAAGAACTAATGCTGATTTGGTGTCCTGTAATCTATCGCCCTCCTTCAGGAGATGGGTGTCCATAGCAGGATCTTCAAAACCAATATTTAATGAAAGGTACTGTTCACCCAGTAGCCCTGATGTACGAATCGCCAGAGAACTGGTATCTGGAATTCTGTTATAACGCTGTTGTATATCCAGTGCGACCTGCGGACTATAGCTTTTTTCATCCAGTGAGATATCAGCAACACGGCCAATAACCACTCCGCCAATTTTAACGGGCGAACCGGGTTTCAGTCCGCCAACATTGTTAAATGTAGCATACAATCGCCAGGTAGGTTGATAAGTCAGAGATGTTATATTGGCAACTTTCAGGCAAAGAAACAGCATAGCCCCGAAGGAAATTAACATAAATAGCCCCACCCATACTTCATTGTTTCTGCCTTGCATGAACTTAACTCCCAAACATCAGTGTTGTCAGCACAAAATCTAATCCTAATACTGCCAACGATGCCCGTACTACGGTACGAGTTGTCGCTCTGCTTATCCCTGCCGCAGTTGGAATAGCATCATAACCGTTGAAAAGTGCAATCCATATTACAGTCATTGCAAATACCAGACTTTTAATGAGACAGTTTAATAAATCTTTTTTCCAGGCAACGGCATTGTGCATGGCTGACCAAAAAAAACCACTATCGATTCCTTTCCAGTGAATACCTACAATTGAACTGCCCCAAATACCTGCTGCAATAAAAATGGCCGTCAGTAAAGGCATACTGATACAGCCCGCCCAAAATCTGGCTGCGACAACGCGCCTTAGTGGATCAATGGCCATCATTTCTAAACTGGATATTTGTTCGGTCGCTTTCATCAGACCAAGCTCTGCCGTTAGCGCTGAGCCGACTCGCCCGGCAAAAAGTAATGCTGTGACCACAGGTCCTAACTCCCGGAGTAATGACAAGGCGACCATCATTCCTAAACTGGCTTCAGAGTTATAGGTCGTGAGTACCATGTAACCTTGCAAGCCAAGAACCATACCAATGAACAGGCCTGATACCACTGTGATCAACAAAGAAAGTACGCCAACATTATAAAGTTGTTTGAGTAGTAGCGGCCATTGTTTGCTGAATTCAGGTCGTCCTACCAGAGCATGAAATAATATCAAACCTGCCCGTCCAAAAGACGCACAGGTACTTATTCCTTCGCGCCCCAGTGACGCCAATATTTGTAATAACATGAGTTACTCTCTTATCCTGATAGCAGATCAGTGTGATAATCACCGGCAGGGAAACAGAAAGGCACCGGCCCATCCGCAATGCCATCGAGAAACTGACGCACACGCGCATCAGTATTATTCTGTAATTGTTCTGGTATCCCTTGAGCGATAATCTGTTGATTAGCGACAATATAGGCATAATCAGCAATATTCAGGACCTCAGGAACGTCATGAGAAACCACAACACAAGTTATACCCAATGCATGATTCAGTTCATCAATCAGTCTGACCAAACCGCTCATGGTGATGGGATCCTGTCCCGCAAATGGCTCATCAAACAGAATTAACTTGGGATCCAGTGCAATGGCGCGTGCTAAGGCAACACGACGGGCCATACCACCGGAAAGTTCAGAAGGCATAAAATGTGCTGCACCTCGTAGCCCTACGGCTTCCAGTTTCATCATAACCACAGTGTGCAGCAACGCACCAGGCAGATGACTGTGTTCACGCAGGGGAAATGCCACATTTTCAAATACACTCAGATCGGTGAATAATGCACCGGACTGGAACAGCATGCTCATTTTTTTACGTACGTCATATAATTGTTGCCTTGATAAGGCATGAATATTATGGCCATCGAACCAAATTTCCCCGCAATTGGGTATAAGTTGTCCGCCAATAAGCCGTAATAACGTTGTTTTACCTATGCCGGAAGACCCCATGATAGCAGTCACTTTGCCACGAGGTATCGTCATGTTGATATGAGTAAATATTGACCGTGTGCCACGGGTAAAGCTCATGTTACGGATTTCAATCAAATTTGGTTTTTGCTGATGCATTATGGTTATTGTTTTTCCCTTAAAAACGTGATGATGTTGAATCTAATTTTTTCATGAAAATGCAACATTGTTTTTGTGTCTGGCCTATTCGTGTATTTTACTTTGTGACTGTGTACAATCAAAATCGATATTGCTAAAGCTGAATGAATTTTAGCTCATATACCTTATAAAAAGGGCTTTACATGTTTCTTGCCATCATGCTCTTAGTCATTGGCTTGGTTCTATTAGTGTATGGGGCGGACCGGTTAGTCTATGGTGCATCGGTGTTATCCCGTTTTTTGGGTGTCCCACCAGTGATTATTGGTATGGCAGTTGTCGGTATTGGGACTTCGTTACCGGAACTGGTCATTTCAGTAACAGCAACGCTAAATGGTCAGCCAGATATGGCTGTAGGTAATGTCGTGGGTTCTAATATCACAAATATTTTGTTGATTATTGGTAGTGCCGCATTGATTCATCCACTGACTGTGCACTCTGCCATTTTGCGTCGTGAACTGCCACTCATGCTACTGGTGACAATATTATGTGGCTTTGTACTGGCAGATAGTTATCTCAGTTACATCGATGGCATCATTCTACTGCTAGCCGCGAGCCTGTTTACTGTTTTTATGCTCAATATTGCCCGCCTGGCACACTGCGAGGGCAATGATCCTTTGACGATGGAGCAATTGTCTGAATTACCGCAAAATAGCAACAATATGGTAGCAATTCTCTGGTTGGTACTGGCATTTGTTGTGTTACCGTTATCCGCTAAAATGATTATTGACAACGCGGTGGTTATCGCGCGTTTTTTTGGGTTAAGTGAGCTGGTGATGGGGCTGACCGTTATTGCTATTGGTACCAGTCTACCCGAGCTTGCGACCTCTCTTGCTGGCTCACTGAAAGGTGAGGATGACATCGTTTTAGGCAACATTATTAGTTCTAATATTTTTAATGCCCTTATTGTCTTGGGTGTTCCGGCACTCTTTTGCCCAGGGGAGATTAACCCAAACGTTTTCCAACGTGATTATTGGGTAATGCTGGTAGTCAGCATCATCTTAACTGTGCTGTGTCTCCGGCGCAAATACCGCATTGGTCGTATAGCAGGTGTTTTGCTATTCTGTGGGTTTATTGCGTATCTTATGTTACTTTTTATTCCTCCACTGATCGATGCAAGGGTATGATAAAAATCAATGGAAATTGATCATATTGCTTTACTGCCCCGCGTAAACTTCCAAACAGCAGGCAAACAGGTCGTTCAAATTGAACGTGAAGGTCTGGCAGAACTGGATCAGTACATTAATCAAAATTTTATTCAGGCTTGCGAGAATATCTTTCATTGCCACGGCAAAGTTGTGGTGATGGGTATGGGAAAATCAGGCCATATTGGTTGTAAAATAGCGGCAACCTTTGCCAGCACCGGCACACCGGCTTTTTTTGTACACCCGAGTGAAGCAAGTCATGGCGACCTTGGTATGGTAACGTCTAAGGATATCGTGCTGGCTATTTCAAATTCGGGAGAATCAAGTGAAATTTTGACCTTGATCCCGGTATTAAAGCGTCAAAAAATCCCTTTGATCTGCATGACAGGTAATCCTGAAAGTACCTTGGGGAAAATTGCTGATATTCATCTGTGTATCAGAGTGCAACGGGAAGCCTGTCCGTTAGGCCTTGCTCCCACCACCAGCACTACCGCGACGTTAGTCATGGGTGATGCGTTAGCCGTGGCATTATTACAAGCACGTGGATTTACTTTGGAAGATTTTGCACTTTCACATCCCGGTGGCGCTCTGGGGAAAAAACTGCTGCTACGTGTCAGTGATATCATGCATACTGGCGATGCCATTCCATATGTTAACCCTGATGCCTCCTTGCGTGACGCATTACTGGAAATTACCCGTAAAAAACTCGGACTTACGGTTATTTGTGATGATAGCCTGAAGATATCAGGTATTTTCACCGATGGTGATTTACGGCGGGTATTTGATATGGATATCGATCTGAACCATGCAAAAATCGCCGATATCATGACCAGAGGGGGCGTGCGCATAAAACCGCATAGATTAGCCGTAGATGCACTGAATTTAATGCAATCACGCTACATCACTGCATTATTGGTGGCAGATGATGATCGATTAGTAGGTGTGGTACATATGCATGACATATTGAGAGCTGGTGTGGTTTAAAGGATATACATGATCAATACTGAGTATGTAGATACCTGTTATGGTTCAGTCAATCAAGATATCATCAATCGTGCCAAAGACATCCGTTTGCTGATTTGTGATGTTGATGGCGTTTTATCAGATGGTCTTATTTACATGGGCAATCAGGGTGAAGAATTAAAAACCTTTAATGTCCGTGATGGTTATGGCATCCATTGCTTAAAAAATGCGGGTATCGAAGTTGCGATTATCACCGGGCGTAGTGCAAAATTGCTGGAAGACAGGGTAAAAACATTAGGTATTACATTTCTTTATCAAGGGCAGTCTGACAAACGTTTGGCCTACAATGAACTACGAGCTAAATTAGCTTTACAGCCAGATCAGATAGCCTATATCGGTGATGATCTCATTGACTTGCCCGTGATGATACAGGTGGGTCTGTCCGTTACGGTGGCAGATGCTCATCCGCTTATGTTACCAAAAGCGCATTACATTACCCGGATGGCAGGGGGGCGTGGTGCAGTTCGTGAGTTGTGTGATGTAATCTTATTGGCTCAGGGCAAACTAGCCGATGTTCAGGGATTATCGGTATGAATAAGACGAGGTTATGGATAACCTGCATACTGTTGATCATTGCGCTTGTATTAATAAGATGGAAGGTTAATGATGCCGATGCAGGGATCATGCCAAGCACAGCAAATGAGAATGAGCCGACTTATCAGAGTCAACATACTGTTACCTTGGTGTATAACCCCACTGGTCAATTGAATTATAAAGTAGTAGCACATGCTGTTCAGAATTATACCCATAGTGAGTTGACGTGGTTTACCATGCCGGTAATGACATTATTTGATGAAAATGCCGCAGCTTCCTGGTCAGTACGTGCAGATCGAGCGAAACTCACTCAGGATAAAATGCTCTACTTGTATGGTAATGTAGAAGTGAATAATTTGACGGCAACTTCACAGTTGCAAAAGATTGATACTGATAATGCACAGATTAACTTAGTGACTCAGGATGTTTCGTCAGATGATCAGGTTAGATTATTCGGTATTGGTACCACCTCTACGGGTATGAAAATGCGTGGAAATTTTCGTAACAAAACGGCTGAATTGATTGAAAAAGTTAATACTTATTATGAAATTCCAATTCGGGAATAACATGCGTTATTTTTGCCTTACAATCGGCCTACTTTGTATCTTTAGCCTACCCGTTATTGCTATACAGAACGATACCCGGCAACCTATTCATATTAATTCCACTAAACAGTCACTGGATATGAACGCTAATACCGTGATATTTACTGATACTGTTATTATCAAACAAGGTACCATTGAAATTCATGCAGATAAGGTGATAGTACTTCGCCCTGATGGAGATCAAAAACATACCTTCATTGAAGGCTTTGGTAAGCCAGTCACCTTCGTCCAGACACAGGATAATGGCAAACCGGTTAAAGGTCATGCTCAAAAATTGCGTTACGAAGTGGAAAATGAATTTATTGTATTGACTGGAGAGGCTTACCTGGAACAACTGGACAGCAACATCACAGGCGACAAAATCACTTATTTAGTAAAGCAGCAACAAATGGAAGCTTTCAGCAATAAGGGCAAACATGTCACTACAATTTTACTTCCGGCTCAGTTGCAGGACAAAGATCCGCAAAACAATAAGCAAAAAAAGAGTTACTGAGAGTGATGGCAACATTAATTGCAGAAAATCTTGCGAAAGCATACAAGGGCCGTCAGGTAGTCAAAGATGTTAGCTTACAAGTAAAGTCAGGCGAGATTGTAGGCTTGTTGGGTCCTAATGGTGCAGGTAAAACAACAACATTCTATATGGTGGTTGGCATAGTACGACGTGATACCGGCCGTATCCTTATTGATGATGAAGACATCAGTCTGTTGCCACTGCATCAACGTGCCCGTCGTGGTATTGGCTATCTTCCGCAGGAAGCATCGATTTTTCGTCGCCTGAGTGTATATCATAACCTGATGGCTATCCTGGAGATGCGCCACGATCTGTCGCGGGAACAGCAAAATGCACGGGCAGTTGAACTCATGGAAGAATTCCACATAGCACATTTATATGACAATCTGGGTCAGTCCCTCTCCGGGGGAGAACGACGTCGGTTAGAAATTGCACGAGCACTGGCAGCAAAGCCAAAATTTATTCTGTTGGATGAACCTTTTGCTGGGGTTGATCCCATTTCTGTTATTGATATTAAAAAAATCATTAAGCACTTGGGTAATTTGGGATTAGGTGTCCTGATTACTGATCACAACGTGCGCGAAACTCTGGATGTGTGCGAACGAGCCTATATTGTCAGTCAAGGGCATCTGATAGCACATGGAACACCCCATGATATTCTGGCTCATGAGCAGGTAAAACGTGTTTATTTAGGTGAGGAATTTCGTCTTTAATCATAAAGGGTATAATAGAAGCAAAATTAGAGCCCGTCGTTTTTTACCGGCAGATTGAAGTGGTGTTTTAAGTGAAAGAAAATGAGATAAACCACGATCCAGTAATACACTTAAGTTCGGTACTGAGTGTTGAGTGTACAAGAAATTATGTTCGCTGCTCAAGTAAGAAACGGGCTTTGGAAATGATTAGTGAATTGGCCGCCAGTCAGTTAACGGTATCTTCACAGACTATTTTTGATGCCATACTCACACGTGAACGTATGGGTAGCACCGGTATTGGTAATGGTATTGCTATCCCTCATGGCAAACTGGAAACAGATACCTCATTGGCGATGGGTGTTTTCATACGTCTGGAGCAACCTATAGACTTTGATGCGATTGATAATCAGCCCGTTGATCTATTATTTGCCTTGCTGGTCCCAGCAGAACAATGTAAAACACACCTACATACACTAGCGTTGATTGCCAAACGATTAG
>CAZBYB010000013.1:23433-24238 GCA_964496225.1 uncultured Yersinia sp.
ATTAGCAGATAAGGCCGTATGTCGCAGTTTGAGGGTGGCTCAAAGTGATACTGCGCTCTATCAAATTATCACTGAAATTACTTAAACCTGTGTGCAGATGCAAAGAAAAATAATCAGACATAACATGCTGCAGATCCTGGAGAAATCTGTGAAACCTACACGAAAAATAGAGTACATCATAAAATAATAAATCATAATGATAAGTAGGGCTGTGTAATAGATTTATAGAGAAAACAACTGATATACCAAGGAGTTACGACATGATGCTTATGATTGTCAGCGGTCGTTCCGGTTCGGGGAAATCTGTTGCTTTGCATATAATTGAAGACATGGGTTTTTATTGTGTTGATAATCTACCGGTTGTGCTGTTACCACAACTGGCCAGTACCCTTGCCGGGAAATATGGTTGTACCGCAGTCAGCATTGACGTGCGTAATATGCCTGAATCATCCGAAGTTTTTGAAAAAACCCTGGCTCAAATACCCGATAATTGCTCACCTCAGTTATTATTTTTAGATGCTGATCGCAATACGTTAGTTCGTCGTTATAGCGATACTCGCCGCCTGCATCCCCTTTCGCACAAAAACTTATCTCTGGAAAGTGCCATTGATGCAGAAAGCCACTTACTTGAGCTGTTACGTTCGCGGGCTGATTTACTGATTGATACATCAGGCATGTCAGTCCATGAGCTTGCTGAAATATTGCGCACGCGCATATTGGATAAACCTGAGCGTGAACTCACAATCGTCTTTGAATCTTTTGGCTTTAAATATGGCATTCCCATTGATGCTGATTATGTGTTTGA
>CAZBYB010000013.1:24248-26296 GCA_964496225.1 uncultured Yersinia sp.
GTTTGATGTTCGTTTTTTGCCCAACCCTCATTGGGATCCTAAATTACGTTTAATGACAGGATTGGATCGGCCGGTAGCGGCGTTCCTCGATCATCATGTTGAAGTACACAATTTTATCTATCAAACCCGTAGTTATCTGGAAAAATGGCTACCCATGTTGGAAGCTAACAATCGCAGCTATTTGACAGTCGCCATCGGTTGTACAGGTGGTAAACATCGTTCTGTTTATATTGCTGAACAATTAGCAGATTATTTCAGGTCTCGAGGAAAAAATGTCCAGTCCCGTCATCGGACTCTGGAAAAACGCATATAATCGTAGTCAAAAAAGGGAGATAAAACAGGGTCATCCGGCAAGACATACCCATTGTTGTTTTCTTGTATAGAGCATGGATAATGTGTTAATCGTCGTTGCTGCCTCAATCACCAGAAGGTACTTTGCTTTAAAAATTTTGTAAATAGACCTACTTTAAGACTGCTCATTAAGCAAAAGATAACGTAGAATGTTTCGTGAATATGAATAAGATGTTATTTGTTGTATTATTGCTAATTAATTAACAAACTATATTGTTTGTTATGTACTTTATGAAGCTGAACTGCCATCCTGAAGGCTACCTGGCGCTTTGTTAATCTTTCGTGCGGTATGCGGTATATGTTTCTAGCGCAATCCAATTGTGAATAATTCAGTTTTTTCACTCAGTTGGTTTTTTTGTGTCTTGTCGCTGCTTCGTATGGTTGGTAGAGTAGTTGGATTTTATTTTCCGCCCTTGGCTTGTAGGATTATCCTTTCGTTATGTTTAAGAAATTTCGTGGTATGTTTTCCAGTGATCTGTCAATAGACTTGGGTACTGCTAATACCCTGATTTATGTCAAAGGGCAAGGTATTGTGTTGAATGAACCTTCGGTGGTTGCCATTCGTCAGGATAATGCGGGCGCACCGAAAAGCATTGCGGCTGTGGGCCATGATGCAAAACAAATGCTAGGGCGTACTCCCGGTAATATAGCAGCGATTCGACCAATGAAAGATGGTGTTATTGCTGACTTTTTTATTACTGAAAAAATGCTGCAGCATTTTATTAAACAAGTGCATAGCAATAGCTTTCTGCGGCCCAGTCCCCGGGTATTAGTTTGTGTACCGGTAGGTGCAACACAGGTCGAGCGCCGGGCCATTCGTGAATCTGCACAAGGTGCAGGTGCTCGCGAAGTATTTCTTATTGAGGAACCAATGGCTGCCGCGATTGGTGCTGGTTTGCCAGTATCAGAAGCCGTCGGCTCTATGGTGGTTGATGTCGGTGGCGGTACCACTGAAGTTGCTGTTATTTCATTAAACGGGGTTGTTTATTCTTCTTCCGTGCGTATTGGTGGTGATCGTTTTGATGAAGCTATCATTAACTACGTTCGTCGTAATTATGGCGCCCTCATTGGCGAATCTACCGCTGAACGTATTAAACACGGCATTGGTTCAGGCTATCCAGGTGAGGAAGTGCTGGAAATTGAAGTTCGAGGTCGTAATCTGGCTGAAGGTGTGCCACGCAGTTTTACATTAAATTCCAATGAAATTCTCGAAGCGTTACAGGAGCCGCTGAGCGGTATCGTCAGTGCTGTGATGGTGGCGCTGGAGCAGTGTCCACCTGAACTGGCCTCTGATATTTCGGAGCGTGGCATGGTGTTGACAGGGGGAGGAGCCCTGTTACGTAATATGGATCGTTTATTAATGGAAGAAGCCGGTATCCCCGTTATCATTGCAGACGATCCCTTAACTTGTGTAGCACGCGGTGGTGGTAAGGCACTGGAGATGATGGCAATGCATGGCGGTGATTTGTTCAGCGAAGAATAGATAAGGGCTTTCAACCAAGAAAGAAATAAAAAGCAACCAGCCGGTGTTACTGATGTTTGTTGGTGGAGCTTGAATTTCTTCTTTTGTTGCTCAGGAATGCGCATGATTTATGAAACCGATTTTTAGCCGGGGTCCTTCGCTACAACTGCGGTTTTTCTTTGCATTTATTGCGGCTGTTATGTTGATTATCGCAGACAGTCGGTTTGGCATGTTC
>CAZBYB010000014.1:0-4821 GCA_964496225.1 uncultured Yersinia sp.
GAGGCACTGAGCACCTCCAGCCGGTATCCAGAATCCAGTATCAGTTCTCCGCTGGCCAGGTACGCCGTGTCACCCGTGACGTCCAGTCTGTAAAGCTGCCCCAAAGAGTCACGCACCGCGAGGTGGCGCGACTGCGTTCTGGTCATAAAGTCACACAGACGCACCTTCACATGGTTATCAGGCTGGCTGGCATGTGATAACAGGATATGGCTGCCTTCGACAGATAGCAGCGTCTCCGACAGCCTCCAGGGCAAAATAAGAGTGTCCTGTTCCGGTATGTCAGCCGCATCGTGATTGTCTATTGTCACAACACCACCTTGTGAATCTTCAATAACATAGGTGTCTGATCCGGCGTTGCCCTTCATTGTGCCGCCGTTCCCACCTGTCAAGCACTCTGACCTGTTTGAACCCGTTATCATGCCCTGCTTTCCAGGCAGTCGCAGCACAAGATCAAACAGCGCTGGCAGCTGAATTTCACTCTTTTTCTCTACACCCGCTATCCTTTCAATGACCTCCACACGAGCACCCCTATTTTCTATTATGCCGTGCAAATTAATCCTTGCTTGTCCGCGTTCTTCTTCTGTCAACGTACTCTGGAAGAAAACGGAAATACCGCTCAGCGCCGTCATACCAGCAGGCAATTTTTCCGCAGTTTCCAGACGGAAACGGAACCCGTCCCGGGTGATAATATGCCAGGCTGATGCCCTGCCAATGCCAGTGACGTACTGATTGGCGAAAAAGTCACGCAAACGATACTGCACACCATCACTGCAGGTGATCAGCAGGTGTGTCCCGTTTCCTGTTTCTTGCGGTATAACGTGCTTGATTTCATCAATGCGGTAATCCAGACTGACATGGCTGTCTTCACCCAAACTGTAATCTTCGATGAGGTCGACCACCGTGATGACAGTGTCTTTCGCTGTACGCCGGAACTGGTAAAGATCGCTGCCTTTACCCCCGCTGAAAATCCCGTTGACTCCCCTGAGCACATCATTGCCTGCCCCGGCATCCAGGATATCCTTTCCAGCAACACCGTCGAGGACATTGTCATTATCATCCCCCGTCAGTTCATCATCTCCGTGAGTACCCGTAAAATTTTCTATGTTTGAAAAACGCCTTGAAAAAAGCGACGCATATGCACTGTCTTTCGCAAGGACAAGCACTTCTCCTGTTCTGGCATTCACCCTGACACCGGATATTTCTGGATCGCTGCTGAGGCGACTGAAATCCAGGGTGTCTGTACCTTTGCCGCCGTTTACTCTAAAATCTGTTTTGCCATCCAGCAGGTAAAAACTGTCGTTGTTCACGCCTCCCGTCACGGTTTTATTTCTTCCTCCACCCAGAAGAAAAATAAAATTACCGGCGTCGAATTTTGCAGAAGCGGTAAATACATCTGCCCATTTTGTTTCAGGAACAGGAATATTCAGATTCACCCAAGTCACTTGAGATTTATTTTCAGCTCGGGAAATGACAGTATGTGCGTAGCGATTACCACTGCTATCCTGCGAATACAAGGTACGTAATGTGCCACCAAATCCCAGTATCTTGTGCCCGGAGAAAGACAGGCTTTCCTGACTACCGTCTGCGGTTTGCGCACGATAAATGCTAAATTCATCCGTTGGAATAAAAGTCCCGTCTCGCTTCTGAAGGGCCACCTGCAAGTTACCTTCATCACCCACCACCACCCTGTCTGCCAGACCATCACCGTCAAGGTCATGGAAGAAAATACCGGCACCTGATTTGAGCTGATTAGACCATAGCATGGAGGGTAAATCCTGCGTCAGACAGGCATCCAGCTGATAATTGCCATTCTCGTTCTTCCGGTATTTGAAAAAAGTGAGCTTATTCTTATCGGCTTCTTCATAAGTACAGAACAGCGTCACATACACGGCTTCACGGGCAGCAAAAACCCTGGCGGTAGGATCGCGCAGGATTGCCAGCAACCCGGCTGTATCTTCACTGAACGTATTGAGTAGCGAAAAACCATTATCGCCTCCCTTCAGCGTCAGGATGCGATCAGGCAATAACACCAGCATGTCATCAATGCTGTCACCATCGAGTTTGATACTGAAGACAGCTTGTATCCTGGTACTGGTGACACCTGGAACCGCTATCATGTGTACGTGGTTATTTTCACTTCTTATTACCAGGTAGCGATAGCCCGTTTTCCCTTCGAGATCAAGCAGCACAACAATAGGATCAGAATGATTTTCATGCCGGTACAGATAAATTTTATTATCATCCCCTCTACCTGCTGTGGCTACCAGTAGAACAGCCTTTTGTCCGTCTTCTCCCTGCTTGTAGAAGGCGACTGAATTATCATGCTCATTTTTATAGGCTATCAGCATGGATTGGAGAATGAATAAATGACGCGCTGCCAGTAAAGAAGATAATGGCAGACGTCCTGGAAGATAGGATGACAGCGGCCGCCCTTCTCTCAAAAAGTTTCTTTGCGTCTCTATTGCAAGCTCTTCCCCGTTGATCAGGTGCAGCGAATTTTTTACTACTGTGGGTATCACCTGATCGCGTGTTTTTCGCACATAGATATAGTCCTTTGGATTAAAAATTCGGGTCTCACCATTCAATGTCATTGTGTATGTTTTTGCATCCATGTCGATATCAATGAAGGCATACGGCATTTTTGTCGAAATGGGGGAGACAGGCTGTAACGGGCATTGTGCTTCCTGCGCTGCAAGACCATTGGAGTTGCCGGGATTGCTATTCTCCCGAATCTCGGGAATAAGATAATGATGCGTTGTTTTTACAGCACAATGGCTGTCAAAAACGGCCAGGGCCTCTTGCTTTGCCGCTTCTTTCAAAATTAAACGTATTTTATTAAAATCATACTGCTTTTGCAGGTAACCCGGCACATAGCCAAAAATCGAACCCGCACCCAACACAAATCTTTCCCATGCGCCCAGTTTGACGTATTTTGAAAATTCTCCTACGGTTCCAATACCATTATAAATCCACAGCCCAATAAAGGCTGCCACCATGATTGCTCCCCCTACAGGTCCCGCTGCTGCCATGAAGGCCATGACTCCTGCCGCTGCCCCACTTGCTGTACCCACAATACTGGCCGCAAGAGCTATAGTGCTCCCCACGGTCAGACCGGTGCTGATGATGGCCGTCACAATGTTAACACCCAGATTGACTTCCAGCTGTGCAATCTTATCCTGGATCTGCGCTTTCAGTTTATGATCGGTGGCAGCTTGCTCACTGTGCCTGAATTCCCGTAGCTCACCGATCGCTGCATGCACACCATACCAGGCCAGACCCGTACCCACTGCAGACAGTAATGTGCCCACCGCAGTCAGGCCATAGCTGCGAATACCCTGCATTATTCGTGAGCCCGTATTCAGAGCAAATGACTTGGGTGACAGAGCGGATGCTTTCATCGCATCCGCGGATGGCCGGGTGATTGGGATGTTTAAGCTACGCTGAATCAGCCCGATAGCTTCATCACCGAGATCAGCACCCAGCTCTGCCAGCGCCAGCCCTTTTTCGGTAAGCAGTTCTGCCTTTTTTGCGTCACTCAGTTTTTCATGGGCCAAGCGATAATTAATCACCCGAATGCGGCACAACGCAGCAACAGAGCTCAAAACAAGAACTCCCTTGCCGGCACGATCCACAAACGTCTGTAATTTATGTATCACACGTGCACGGAACCCCAGTGCCTGTTTGGTGTAACTGTCAACAGACACGCGCTCGTTACCCTCGTGCTGACGCATGCCATTGAGCACTGTCCTTCCTGCTTCATGATCAGCATGCACATCTACGGAGATTCCCAGCTCCTGCGCCAGGTTTTGCCATGCAGCACTTTCTGCATCCATCACGGCGTGCAGGGCAGCCCTGACGTCAACCATATCCTCGACAGAATCAGCAGATTTATCAACCAGAACACCCACCGCCTGATGCAAAACCCTGCCATCCTCGCTGCGCCGGGCCAGTTCTGCCATTTCTCCAGCATCCAAAAAACGGGAAATTAACTGCTGATCGAAAATACTGAATTCATGAAAAGCGACCTGACCGTGATAGAGTCTGTCCACCAATATTTTGAACCTATTGATGTATTCTTTCAGTTCTCTCAAAAAAACCTGTCGGGCCGCCACTTCGCGCTCTACCAGGTCTGTTACTTTGCGTTCATTGTACCCCAGTGCCCCCTGTAAGGCCGCATCAGCACTGTAGTGAACGAATGCCGCTCTCTCAGGAGACCAACCTGAAATGTCGATGATCTTCTCTTTGACCACGGCCGACATCAACAGTCTTTCCGAAATCTTTTGTGAACGCATGGAAAACAGCTCGCGGTCAATCTTTTTCTGCATCCTTAACAGGGTTTCACGAACCCCGTCTTGACTAGTCCGGTCACTGTCTGGAACGGGTAACAAAGTTAGTGTGTCGACCAATTGCTTTCTCATAGCCAGCAGTGCCGCAACACTTTTTTCTTCTGGTGCGGACAGGAAAGCACTAAAATGGTCCAGGACCGTCAGCAATGCCTGTTTTTGTTCTGATTCGGGCTGTCTTTTGACTGAACCGGTGAGTGCTTCCATGTCTTTAATGGGGATTTCTAAAAACAGGCCGTTATCAATCCGGCGCTGCATTTTCTTCAGTGCTGCGCCCAGATCAAATCTCTTTTGCAGCCCATATAACTGTTGCGTCCTGTCCAAATCAGGTCTTAACGTGGCAAGAGCCATGACTTTTTTTTCGCCAAACACTTCCTGCGCCCTGTCCAGACAGTGCCTCAACGTCACCAATGCGCTGATCTTTTTCTCGCCAGACGCTTTCTGGAACACGTTAACACCTGTCGCAACAGGCAGTAAC
>CAZBYB010000014.1:4831-15840 GCA_964496225.1 uncultured Yersinia sp.
GTAACGCTCTGTCTGCCTCTGATTCTGGTTTTTTGCCTGTTTTTGTGATCTCACTGAGCTGACCGATGATACTCTTGGGAAGACTGAGTGGTCTGAATGGCCAGAAGCGGCCCGGCGCATTATTCGCCCAGCTGCTTTTTGCTTCTTCCTCTGTTGCGTTATTGAAGTCATAAAACATCACTGTTCTGCGTATATCTTCAGAATGAGCAGCATCAATGCCTTTGTTGTCGGCATAAACAGTCTTAATCAAGGTTTCAGCAGCAACATGCCCCATCAAATTGGGACCCGTAAGATCAATAGTGACTCTTGTGTCAGTCAGGTTGTCCAGACGATAATTCGCCATCCTGACATGATCGAGAATATCCTCATGCCGGGCCCCAGCCACGGTATCGATATGCTGTTCCAATTCCTCCATACTGTTGACTCTGACAAAATCATGCTGATCAAGAATGGCGTAATTAGCGTTAATTTTTTTAAAAGCAGAGTCCAGCGTTTTACTTCCGGGGTGTGACGCAAGGGCTGCATTGCTATAACCGCCCATGATGCCACCCACTTTCATGACATTCAGGTGGATGCTGATAGGATCCAGGGGTGAGAAAAATACGGTCAGGAGAGACGCCACAGAGCCGCTGTCCAAATGCGCCTGACCGGCCCTCTGGATTGCATCACGCAGGTCCTTGACCAGAGCTGACCGGGCTTCCACGCCATGAGTATCATCGTTGATATAACGCGTGACCGAGTCATTGTATTGCCCGTCCTCAACCTTAGCCTGCCTGCCATGAAAATATCCCTGCCCGTGCAGGTATTCCAGAATTAGCTGTGTCCGGGCAAACTCCAGTAGTACAAGTTTGTGCTTTCCCGAAAAATCAGGGTGTTGAATACCCGCAAAGGCTAACTCTTTGAGTCGCGGTAACAGGTCGGCATCGAAGTAAACACCGCCTTCCTGGTACAAGGCACCAAGCCGGACCATATCAGACGCAGCGGGCAAATTTTGCCGCAGTGAAAGCTCCTGATAGTAATATTTTTTGTTGATGCCATGGTCCAGGGTTTTTACATCGGCCAGACTGATTTGAGTGGTATCGCACTGCTGAATGAAGTTTTGATAAGAATCAGCATTCTCCTGCCTGATAAGGGCAATATCTAACCGCGGGATACCTAATTCTTGATGCATGAAGTCTGCGGCAGCATTGTCAAAAGTACCGCCCTGTGACAACGCGTCGCTGATGAATACGTGCGCCTTATTCTGCAGCTGCAGGACAGCATTGATATAGCCTTCCGTATGTATCAGGTACTGTGCCCGTGACAGGATATTATCCTTGATCTTTTTTCCTAGTTCGTGGGACAGCAGTGCATCAGGGTCGTACCAGACTCTAATTTTCTTGCCCGGGTTAACGGTAGCCCAAGTTTTGATGTAATCCTGCTGCACACCATCCAGTTTGCCCAACCAGACAAAATGCAGAATATCCGGTACGATTTTTTTCAAAGCTGGTACCTGAGAATATGCAGATGCGCGTCATTTTTCCATTGCTCCATACCCTCAGTATTCCCCATGGTGGTTGGATAAATCACTTTCAAACAGGAACGGCGGGACCTTGTCTGAAAGCTAAACCCACGAAGAATGCCAGACAGACAGCCTGGCACTATTGTATCAATAAATAGATATTGGTATTTTCCCTGAGAATATTTAACGCCAATATATCAGGTTTTGCATCAAAGATTTTACGTAATTCCCCCAAATTACGTACGGGCTGTTGATTAATACCGACGATGATATCATTTTTCTTCAAGCCAACCGCTGCTGCAACAGAGCCGGCTTTTACACTATCAACTCTGACACCTTTTTGCCCATGCGCTTCCATATTACTTAAAGCGGCACCTTCAATTCTGGCATAAATATCACCGGATTCAACCTGAGATTGTGTACTTGGTGCCAGTGTGGCTTTAACCACCAGAGATTTTCCATCACGCAATAAACCCAATGTGACCTGGCTGCCAATGGGTAGCGTAGCGATTTCTGCGCGAAATGCTGCAAAACTGGAAACAGGCTTATCGTTCATTGCCACAATAACGTCCCCCGCTTTAATACCTGCCTTCTCTGCCGATGAACCGGGCAACACCTGACTGATAAATGCCCCGCGCTGTGCATCGACCTTAATCGCTTTTGCCAGTTCAGAATTCAATTCTGCCCCCATAATACCCAATTCACCTCGTCTTACCTGGCCAAACTCTAGCATCTGCGTGGTCAGATTTTTTACCATGTTACTGGGAATGGCAAAACCGATACCGATATTTCCCCCTTCAGAAGCCAGAATTGCCGTGCTGATCCCTATCAGTTCACCATTCAAATTGACTAATGCACCGCCCGAATTACCACGATTAATGGCCGCATCTGTCTGGATAAAATTTTCGTAATTTTCAGCATGCAATCCGCTGCGACCCAACGCAGACACAATCCCTGATGTTGCTGTTTCACCCAGCCCAAAAGGATTACCAATCGCAACGGTGTAATCACCCACCCTCAGTTGATCTGAGTCCGCTATTTTAATCGCTGTCAGATTTTTAAAATCCTTTAACTGGAGCAGGGCAATATCAGAACGGGGATCCTTACCAATCACTTTAGCCTCATATTTACGACCATCATTGAGGCTCACCTGGATTTTGCTGGCATTATCAACCACATGATTGTTGGTGACCACATGCCCCTTAAGCGCATCAATCACGACCCCGGCACCAATGGTACGAAAAGACTCTTTGGTGGGTTGCTTACCCTCCAACTGACACAATGGCGATCCCTGTAACGGTGAACCTTCCTGACAAAAAGGTGAATTATCGCCAAAAAATTGACGAAATTGCGGAGGCACCATGTTGTTATTCACAACGGCACTCCCCTCAACATTAATACTGACCACAGAAGGCATCACTCTCTCCAACATGGTGGCCAGACTCGGAAATTGTTGCTCCCTGGCTACGGGAATTTCTGCTGCCATAACAGAAACTGGACAGATGGCCAATTCCATACTCAACACCAATACACTTAACGCCAGCGTTACTTTTTTCATCAAGCGGTTTCCTGTACATTTTTTATAAAAAATCAATTCACGGATCTCATCCTATCTGGAAGAGAGCATCGCTCAAATTATTTATCGCTTCAAGAGCACATACAATGATAACTGGAAGTTTATTAAAAGACGCCTTGCAATGGGGTAACGACTATGGTTCTCTTAACAGACTTAAAATTCATAAAACACGTTAATCATATACGTGTTAAGTAATGAGTCACTCACATCATGATGGTTGGTATTATTGGTGCGATGGAGCAGGAAGTTGCCCTACTGCGCGATAAAATTGAAAACCCGCAAACGTTGCTACGTCCTGGCTGTGAAATCTATACCGGTCAGTTGCATGGGGTTAATGTTGCCCTGCTAAAATCGGGCATTGGTAAAGTCTCTGCTGCGATGAGCACCACATTATTGCTGGAAAATTGCCACCCGGACCGGGTCATCAATACCGGTACTGCAGGGGGTCTGGCGCGCGAACTGAATGTGGGTGATATTGTTATTTCTAATGAAGTGCGTTATCACGATGCTGATCTGAGCGCATTCGGTTATCAACCAGGACAAATGGCCGGTTGCCCGGTTGCGTTTACTGCTGATCCCCTGTTAATTTCGCTGGCCGAACGCTGTACCCAACATGTGGGTTTAACTGCAGTACGTGGACTCATTTGCAGCGGCGACAGTTTTATTAATGGTGCTGCACCACTCGCACGTATCCATGCCATGTTCCCGACCGTGGTAGCAGTAGAAATGGAAGCTGCTGCCATCGGCCATGTTTGCCAGCAATTCCAGATCCCCTTTGTGGTAGTACGCGCGATTTCTGATGTTGCCGATCAACAGTCACACCTGAGTTTTGAAGAATTCTTACCCCAAGCCGCCAAACACTCAACACGCATGATTGAAGCTATGTTACAGGCACTCAGCCCGGCCTTGAAAAACACCGTACCGACGCACAAACCGTGACCAGACGCTAACATCCCTAAACACTGAATGAAGATCCACAACTACAGGTGGTCGCAGCATTGGGATTAGTGACCACAAAACGTGAACCCTGCAGGCCTTCGGTGTAGTCAACGGCTCCTCCTGCCAGGTATTGTATACTCATGGGATCAACCACCAGCATTACACCCTGTTGCTCTATGGTCATATCTCCCTCATTCACGTGCTCATCAAACGTGAAACCATACTGAAACCCACTACACCCCCCACCGGTGATATAAACCCGCAACTTCAAATTGGGATTTTCTTCTTCAGCAATGAGCAACCTGACTTTTTTTGCCGCGGCCTCAGTAAATTGTAAGCCCTTTGCTGTTTCAATACTCATGCATGACTCCACAGCTGTTTTTTGTCACTTCAATACCCTCATCGGTTATTACAATAGTCTCCTGATTTATGCAAGAATTTAACGCAAAAGAATACAAACTGAAAAAGCACCTGTGCAAAAATGCTACGTAACAACATGAGGGGAATATGTGGCGTTACACCGCGAGGTAGTCCCGGTTAGTTACCGTTACCACGGTATGTCATATAAACATGTTCACTATTTAATCTGATATTATTGCAGGCTGTTAAAGCGTCATTTATTATTGGTATTTCAACGCGTTTAAGAGAACTCGTCTGGCAATTCAGCAGGATGTTATAGTAAGCTAATCCTTGATCAGCACCCGGAGGGGACGAAGAGAGACACGCACGAGCTGCGGTGTCACAATCTGAAGTCATTGCCATGACCCCATTGGAAAAAGAAGCGAAACCGAATGTCAGCAGGATAGTTGCTGAATGGATGATATTTGCTATAGCGTGTTGACGTAGCACAATGATACCCCTCATTGAAGAAATGTAAGAACTGGCAAAACACAACAGCATTCCAGACTCACTCTGCTTAAATATAGTACAGATTACCGTTGTGGAAAGGCTGTGCACCATGAAAGGTTAAGTCACCTACCTCCCCAATATCCCGGAATTCATTTATGAATCAATCGATAAACCTGTACGCCCACGCACAAAAAGTTATCCCCGGAGGGGTTAATTCCCCGGTGCGTGCCTTCACGGGTGTCGGCGGCGTGCCATTATTTATTGAACGCGCTGACGGCCCTTACCTTTATGATGTTGATGGTAATGCTTATCTTGATTACGTGGGTTCCTGGGGCCCCATGATCCTGGGTCATAACCATCCCGCCATTCGTCATGCCGTTACAGCCGCAGTAGAACGGGGATTAAGCTTTGGCGCACCCAGCGAAATAGAAACAAAAATAGCGCAATTGATCACACAATTAATGCCTTCCATCGCCATGATCAGAATGGTTAATTCAGGCACGGAAGCAACCATGAGTGCCATTCGTCTGGCCAGAGCCTGGACTCGCCGCGATAAGATTATTAAATTTGAGGGTTGCTACCATGGCCATGTGGATTATCTGTTAGTAAAAGCAGGCTCAGGAGCGCTCACACAAGGCCAACCCACCTCAACGGGTATACCCGTTGATTTCATCAAACATACCCTCAACTGCAGCTATAACGATCTCGCTTCTGTACGTCGTGCGCTAGAACAATATCCTGCAGAAGTTGCCTGTATTATCGTCGAACCCGTGGCGGGTAACATGAATTGTGTACTGCCCCTGCCCGAGTTTTTACCTGGCTTACGTGCCTTATGTGATGAGTTTGGCGCCTTACTCATCGCTGATGAAGTCATGACCGGTTTTCGTGTTGCGTTGGGCGGTGCGCAATCTTATTACAAGCTAAAACCCGACCTCACTTGCCTTGGGAAAATCATTGGCGGCGGTATGCCCGTCGCTGCCTTTGGTGGACGTCAGGACATTATGTCCATACTGGCTCCTGGGGGTCCAGTGTATCAGGCAGGTACGCTATCAGGTAATCCTATTGCCATGGCGGCAGGTTTTGCCTGTCTGACCGAACTGGCACAACCGGGCTTACAGCAACAACTTACTGAACGGACCACGGCACTGGCCCAAGGCCTGTTGCAGGCAGCCAGAGAACAAGGTATTAATCTGGTGGTTAATCATGTGGGTGGCCTGTTTGGTCTGTTTTTCACCAATGCACCTGCTGTCAGTACTTACCAGCAGGTTATGCAATGTGATATCGAACGCTTTAAGCTTTTTTTTCATCTCATGTTGAAACAGGGCATCTATCTGGCACCTTCAGCATTTGAAGCGGGTTTTATGTCTCTTGCTCACAGCCCCATGGATATTCAACGGAGCATAGAAGCGGCACGCCTGTGTTTTGCCAAACTTCATCCGGCAAGCGCTCATACCACCTTGAGTTTTCGCTAAAATGTCAGTATAGTGGCGCGTTATTTTTCAGCCGCCATACGAAAAAATGAGTTCCTTGCTTCCATGGGCTGCGGTTGACCCTGACAGGGGCTAAATAATCCAAAAGGAAATTCGATGCGTCATTATGAAATTGTTGTTATGGTCCATCCTGACCAGAGCGAACAGGTTCCTGGCATGATCGAGCGTTACAGTGCAACTGTAACAAATGCAGGGGGTCATATCAGGCGTCTGGAAGACTGGGGACGCCGTCAGCTGGCTTATCCCATCAACAAACTGCACAAAGCCCATTATATTTTAATGAACGTCGAAGCGCCGCAGGAAGTCATCGACGAACTGGAAAATCAGTTTCGTTTTAACGATGCTGTGATACGTAGTATGCTCATGCGGGTTAAACATGCGGTAACAGAAGCCTCACCCATGATGAAAACAAAAGATGAGCGTCGTGAGCGTTCTGATGACTTCGTCACTGAAGTGCGTGATGATTATTCTGGAGATTCTGAAGAGTAATTACCTTGTTGACAGCCAATCAACTGGTTCTTGCAGGTTTAGTGTGTAAGACACCCATGCGAAAAACCAGCCCTTCCGGAATACCACACTGCCAGTTCGTGCTTAAGCACTGTTCTCAGCAGCAAGAAGCCGGTTTTAGCCGGAAAACATGGTGTCTGATGCCGGTAGTGATTAGCGGACAACAATTACAAACTGTCACTCAGAATATAACAGCAGGCAGTCAGTTAACCGTACGGGGCTTTATTAGTTGCCATCAAGGACGTAATGGGATGAGCAAACTGGTACTGCATGCCGAACAGATTGAATTAATGAATTCTGGAGATAAACCCAATGGCGCGTTACTTTCGTCGTCGTAAATTTTGCCGTTTCACCGCCGAAGGCGTACAAGAAATAGACTATAAAGACATAGTGACCTTGAAAAATTATATCACCGAGAGTGGTAAAATCGTCCCGAGCCGGATCACAGGTACCCGGGCAAAATATCAACGTCAGCTGGCCAGAGCTATCAAGCGTGCCCGTTATCTGTCTTTATTACCCTATACTGATCGTCATCAATAATCAGTTGCCGTCCATTAATGATTTTGGGAGGATAAATAATGCAAATTATTTTGCTCGATAAAGTAACAAACCTTGGCAATCTGGGTGATCAGGTTAGCGTAAAAGCAGGTTATGCCCGTAATTTTCTGGTTCCAACAGGTAAAGCGGTTCCGGCAACAAAACAAAATATTGCGTTTTTTGAAGCACGCCGCGCACTGCTTGAAGCAGAGCATACTGAAGCCATAGCGCAGGCCGTTTTGCGCGCCACTCAAATTAACCAGCTGGCGAGCGTAACGCTGTCTTCCAAAGCAGGAGATGAAGGTAAACTGTTCGGCTCGATTGGTATTCGGGATATCGCCAGTGCTGTTTCTGCGGCAGGAATCGCTGTTACTAAAAGTGAAGTCCGTCTGCCACACGGTGTTTTGCGTACTCTTGGCCAGCATGAAGTTAATTTCCAGTTGCATAGTGAAGTTTATGCCAAACTGAACGTCATCATTGTTGCTGAATAAGTTTTTTTAGCCTGTTCTTAGACAATATCGCGCTTATATCAAACCCCATAGCTTATTACCCTGTGAAACATGGAGAATTTACCACATTGTTTTCACATGGGTAATTACAGCCTTTTCCGCTACGCTAAGCAGAACATCTCCACCCACCAAACCCATACATGAATGCCTAAAACGATCACTCAGTGGGCTTCCCATATATAGAAGTTGATATCGGCCATTGCCATCTTCATCATAGCGAGCACATACGCCTTACGGGGGCGCCATTGGCAGCGTAATAGGGGACATCGGCACGGGGTAGCGATGGGTAACCACGTATCATGTCAGCAATCTTTTCGGCAATCATGATGGTGGGTGCATTCAGGTTTCCTGTGGTGATCTGCGGCATAATTGAGGCATCCACCACACGCAAACCATCCAGCCCATGGACTTTGCCGTCATTACCTACTACGGCCATGTCGTGGTATCCCATGGCATTGGAACCGCAGGGATGATAGGCAGTCTCCGCCCGTTGGCGCACAAAATGACTCAGCTCATCATCACGCTTGAGATGCATACCAGGAGAAATCTCCTGACCACGGAAAGGATTCAGGACACGTTGATGCATGATTTCACGCGTAATGCGGATTGCCGCATGGAACTCGCGCCAATCCTGTGGGTGAGACATATAATTGAAAAGAATGCCCGGATGCACTTGCGGATCTTTTGAGCGCAGATATAAACGTCCACGACTGGGTGAACGCATGGAACCCACATGCACCTGGAAGCTGTGCATCTTAATCGGATTCGATCCGTTGTAATTCATTGCTACCGGAAGAAAATGATACTGAATATTCGGCCATAGACACTCTTCATGGGAACGAATGAAACCACCGGCTTCAAACTGATTACTGGCCCCGATACCGGTACCGTTAAACAACCACTGCGCACCAATAGCAGGCTGATTATAAAATTTCAATGCAGGGGCAAGTGAAACGGGCTGCTTACAGGCGTACTGTAGATAAACTTCCAGGTGATCCTGCAAATTGATACCTACGCCGGGTAATTCATGAACCACGTTAATATCGAGGCTTCTCAACAACTGACCGGGTCCAACTCCTGAACGTTGCAGGATCTGTGGAGAAGCGATGGCACCTGCACAGAGCAGAACTTCTTGCCTGGCACGAGCATGATACAGGTTATTGTTTTGTTGCCAACAGACACCGGTGGCGCGTTTATTATCAAACAGAATGCGGTCGGTCAACGTATGAACTTTGACCGTCAAATTGGCACGGGCACGTGCCTGATCCAGATAACATCTGGCAGTACCGGCACGACGGCCATTCGGCATTACCGTTCTATCCATCGGACCGAATCCTTCCTGCTGATAACCATTCAAATCACAGGTACGTGGGTAACCTGCCTGAACCCCTGCTTCTACCATGGCATGAAACAGTACATTATTATCAGTTTTAGGGGTAATGACACTGAGCGGACCGCTGTCACCATGATACTCATTTCCACCAATATCCCGGCGTTCTGCCGCTTTAAAATAGGGCAGGCAATCAAGGTAACTCCAGTTTTCCAGCCCCGATTGTCGAGCCCAGTTATCATAATCAAGGGCGTTACCGCGGATATAACACATGCCATTAATTAATGAAGATCCCCCCAGACCCTTGCCACGCCCGCATTCCATACGACGGTTATTCATACAGGGCTCCGGGTCAGTCAAATAAGCCCAGTTATAGCGACGTCCCTGCAAGGGGTACGCGAATGCTGCAGGCATCTGAGTACGGAAATCAAAACGATAATCTGGTCCTCCCGCCTCCAGCAGTAATACCGTAACATTTGTGTCCTCGGTAAGGCGTGTTGCCAGTACGTTACCGGCTGAACCCGCACCAATAATAATGTAGTCATACTCCCTATTGGTTTCCATACACCTATCCTGACGATTAAAACACAGAAATAAACGGATTAAGCTCAACCTGAACAGATTTAATACGTGTATATTGAGCCAGGGCAGAAATGCCATTTTCCCGGCCCACACCGGACTGTTTATAGCCACCAACCGGCATCTGAGCAGGTGATTCTCCCCAAGTGTTAATCCAGCAAATTCCTGCCTGGAGTTGATGAATAACACGGTGAGCCTTTGCCAAATTATGGGTCACGACACCGGCGGCCAGACCAAAGTGGGTATTATTTGCACGACGTATGGCTTCATCTTCATTTTCATAGGTCAAAATGCTCATCACCGGACCAAATATCTCCTCTTTCACAATGGTATAGTGGTCCTCACAATCAGTAAAAATAGTGGGTTGAATCCAGGCGCCCTTAGCATAATCACCGGTCATCTCCCGTTCCCCGCCAATCAGAACCCGCGCGCCTTCCCGTTTACCGCTCTCAATATAACGCAATACATTTTCCATATGTGAAAAGCTCACCAATGGACCAAAATTAGTTCTTGGATCAATAGGTTGACCAAGCTTGATACGCTGGACAGCGGTGACAAGTTGCTGTTCCAGCAAGGCTTTTTGCGAACGGTGTACAAACACACGAGTACCATGGGTGCATACCTGGCCAGAACTGTAAAAATTTGCCATCATGGCAATGTCCGCTGCCAGTTTGATATCCGCATCCGGCAAAATTAACAACGGCGATTTACCACCCAGTTCCATCGTCACCTCTTTCAACGAAGAGGCGGCGGCACTGGCCATCACCTTTTTTCCAGTTGTGACACTACCCGTAAAGGAAATCTTTGCGATGCGTGGATGTTCGCTCAGCCACTGGCCAACCAGAGATCCTGTCCCCTGGACTACGTTAAAGACGCCATCCGGTACACCTGCTTCGGTATACACCTGTGCCATCTTGATGGCCGTCAGGGGCGCCACTTCACTTGGTTTAAAAATCATTGCATTGCCTGCTACCAGTGCAGGTGCAGACTTCCAGAGAGCAATTTGAAGCGGATAGTTCCATGCACCAATGCCAGCAGTGATACCCAGTGGTTCGCGGCGAGTATAAAAAAAACTTGTGTCCCGTAGCGGATATTGCTCACCTTCAATGGCAGCAGCCAATCCAGCATAGTACTCCAATACATCGGCACCCATCGCAATATCAACGCTTGAGGTTTCAGAAAAAGGCTTACC
>CAZBYB010000014.1:15850-17494 GCA_964496225.1 uncultured Yersinia sp.
TTTCAAGGTATGCCAGTTCATCGTTACGTTCACGCAAAATAGCGACTGCACGATAGAGAATACGTGAACGTTCTGTGGCGGTCATGGCCTGCCAGATACGTTGACCACGTTCAGCACTCTCAACAGCCCGCTCAACATCCGATTCAGTGGCACATTGTACCTTTGCCAGTACTTCACCATTGGCAGGATTAATCGTTTCGAAAATCTCATTTCCACCGGCATCAGTCAGCTGGCCATGGATATAGAGTTTTTGTAGGGGAAATTTTGGCATGACCTTTTCCTTTTACTGTGCTGGCCTTCGTACTGAACATCTGTTGCCAGTCAATTTCTTAACACAACATCAAAAGTTTAAAATAAATGTGTCATATTGTTAATTTAATGTTTAAATTTGATTTCCTGTACCCTGCACGATGAAAACTCACAATGACGGTCATGAGTCATCATTCCCCAAAAGAATCTATCCCTATCAATCTGGTCGTCTTTGTCAGCTCAGTAGCCGTTATCTTGCTACTGAGTACCCTGCTTGTACTCAACCCCGAAGCAAGTCAACAGTGGCTAAACCACACTCAATTCTGGGTGTCTGACGTTTTCGGCTGGTATTACATGCTGTTGATGGTGGTGTGTATGGTGTTTGTCTTCTGGTTGGCACTGTCACGTTATGGTCAACTCAAGCTAGGTCATGATCATGAACAGCCACAATTCCGTTATATCTCATGGATATCCATGCTATTTTCTGCCGGCATTGGCATTGCGCTGATTTATTACGGTGCCTATGAACCTTTGGATCATTTCTTACAACCACCGGAAGGACAAGGTGGCACAGTGCAAGCAGCGCGTGAAGCAATGGTGATCACGTTTCTACATTGGGGATTGCATGGTTGGGCACTCTATGCACTTATTGCCACGACGCTTGCGTGGTTTGCCTATCGACGCGATTTACCACTGACACTGCGCTGTGCACTTTATCCGCTTTTTGGTCAGCGTATTCACAGTTGGATCGGGCATCTGGTGGATAGTTTTGGTATTCTTGTCACGGTTATCTCAATGGTTACCAACTTAGGCATTGGTGCATTGTTGATCAATGCAGGTCTTAATGACCTGTTTTATATCCCCCAAAATACCCGGATACTAACGGTGCTTATCATTGTGATGATGGCAGTGGTAACCTTAATTGCAATAACCGGCATTGAGAAAGGTATCGTGATGCTCTCTAATATCAATGTTGGTTTTCTCTTGCTACTGCTGATGTTCGTTTTTATTGCCGGCCCCACTCTCCATTTAGTACATAGCTTGCTACAGAATACCGGTGAGTACCTTAACTCTCTTGTTCGTAAAAGTTTTGATATTTATCTGTACGGAAAGGCACGTCAGTGGCAGGGAGCATGGACCCAATTTTACTGGGCATGGTGGATAGCCTGGTCACCTTTTGTTGGCTTGTTTATTGCCCGCATATCTAAAGGTCGTACCATCCGTCAGGTAATTTTTGGCGTCTTGTTAATCCCCCTTTGTTTCACGCTTACATGGTTTTCTGTGTTTGGTAACACCGCCATCAAACTGGTGCTAGAAGGTGGATCTCAGATGCTTGGTAAAGTGGCTCTCGCTGACCCACCGATGACCGTATTCAAATTATTCGAATATCTGCCG
>CAZBYB010000014.1:17504-22604 GCA_964496225.1 uncultured Yersinia sp.
CATATTGTTCCTTACTCCAGTGGATTCCGGCATTCTCATGATTGCCAACCTCTCCAGCCTCAGTGGGAAACTCAGCAATGATGCGCCGGCATGGATACGAATCTTTTGGGCAAGTATCATCACGCTGATCTGTATCGAGCTGCTCTATGCTGGCAGCTTCAGTGCCATGCAGACAGCAGTGGTGTTATGTGGCTTACCTTTTTCACTGGTGATTATTCTTTATATTATTATTTTTTATAAAGAGTTACAGGCTACAGACGTGAGAGCAGTACATAGTCGGGAAAGCGTGAAACAGGATAAATAGCGCTACACGACACCCGCCAGCATAAAAAAACGCACTTACTCCGTCAATTGATGCAACATGCGTATTACCTGTTGTACTTCCTGTGAAGTCAGGGCACCATCTTTGAAAAATTGCACGATACCCTGCTTATCCAGCAGCACTATGGCGGATCCCTGGTGAGATAAATCCCAAGCCTGCCTAACCTTACCCTTATCATCGACGATAAACTGTGACCAGGGAAATTCTCGTTTACTGTCTTCAATACTATTACGCACAAAAACAGCCGTACCCCAAATAGCCTCATCAAGATTAATAATAGTTGTTGTTTGATAATGTTCACGTGGCAAGCGCGCATTTTTGATGGCTTCAATTAATGGAGCGTTCATCTTACGTCCATCAGTACGCGCAGCAATATGTTGAATAACACGGACTTTCCCAATCAATTGCGCACTGTGCCATGGTTCATAGCTAAATACATTATCATTGTAGATTAATTCGCCTTTATCACTAACGATAACGGGACTTACCGATTGGTTTATTTGTATGGAATGAGAAAAGCAAGGAAAAATGAAAAACAGGGAAAGAATAGACCTCCTGCAAAATGTGCTACAAAGCAACCGAGTGTATACAAAGTCACATGAGGATTCGAGCACCTTAGACAACGCGCCCACTCTTTCACCATAGAGTTTTGCAAGCAGTTTTATAAATAACCTATTGTGCATAATATTTTTTATTTGTTAATAAACAAACCTGATATTATATTTTAACTAAAATAAAAAACAATAAATTAACATAAAATTTACCTATCGACATTATTTAGTGCAGCTGTTATTCTGTTACACGTACCTATTAATACTTAGCGTGAAATTGTAGTGTAACCTGTTTCACTGAATGCCCGTGAACAGGCCGGTTCTTCAGAACTCCTTAAATTCCTATTATCATCCTACGTTAGTGTCATTCTTCGGCCATTTTTAAAACGCAGCCCTGTCGTGTTATGGAGGAAAGTAAAGATGAGGATTTTTCAGTGCTACAACCCTGGTAAGATCGCTATGTATGTAAAAACCCTATTCCGCGGCCGTTTATATATCAAAGAGATGGGCGCCTTTGAATTTGATAAGGGCAGGATTTTATTACCGAGGGTACGTGATAAACGCCATTTTAGTGTCATGTCGGAAGTCAACCGTCATATCTTGCAATTGCAGTTAATGAATTCATGACAACAACTCAGTTCAGTGAATTAAGCTAATACTCAACTCATCGCCATCGCGGCTCTGGCTGGGCCGCTCCCCCATACCAGTAAAAACATTGTGTTGAATATCAACCGCCCTGTTTTACTCCCTTGCATCTTGGTGAGATTTTGATACTACCGGGTTTGGTGGTTCGCTGATCCGGGTCACCAACAACTGGTCGATTTTATGGCTATCAATATCAACCACTTCAAATTTATAACCAGCGTATTTAACAAAATCAGTACGTTTTGGGATCTTACGTAGCATATACATCATAAAACCGCCGATAGTTTCATAGCTGGAATCCTCAGGAAACTCTTTTATATCAAGCACATGCATTACATTATCAATCGGAGTTCCCCCCTCAATCAGCCAAGAGTTTTCATCGCGGGCCACAATTTGCTCTTCCTGACCCTGTCCTACCAAATCTCCCATCAGTGTTGTCATCACATCACTCAGTGTAATGATGCCAACCACTAAAGCGTATTCATTTAAAATAACCGCAAAATCTTCACCCGCGGTTTTAAAACTTTCTAACGCTTCAGACAACGTTAGTGTATCAGGTATAATTAATGCTAAATGAATTTGTACCGCGTCATTTAATACCAGATTACGGTTACTCAATACACAATTTAATAAGTCTTTGGAGTCAACATAACCCAAGATTTTATCGATATTGCCATCACACACAAGGAATTTGGAATGGGGATGTATAGAAATTTTTTCTTTGATGCTTGCTTCATTTTCCTGCAAGTCAAAATAGATAATACTTTCGCGCGAGGTCATAGCGGAAGGTACAGTACGTGATTCAAGTTCAAAAACATTACCAATTAATTCATGTTCTCTTTTGCGCAGTACTCCAGCCAATGCCCCCGCCTCTACGACCGCATAAATATCATCATAGGTGATATCATCATTCTTTATTATTTCAAAATGAAACAACCTAAAAACCAGATTTGCCGCCCCATTAAAAAACCAGACCAAAGGACGGAAAATCAGTAAGCAAAAACGCATTGGGTTAACAAGGCGAATGACCACAGCCTCGGGTACAATCATACCAATACGTTTGGGTATCAAATCAGCAAACAAAATAAACATACCGGCTACCAGAATAAACGAACAAACAGAACCAATCTGCTCAGCCTGCTCTGGCGGCATAACGCTTTCAAAAACCTTTTGCAATGAAGGGGTAAAAACGGCATCTCCAATAATTCCGCCTAAAATGGCCACTGCATTAAGACCAATCTGTATAACAGTAAAAAATACCCCCGGCGTTTCCTGTAATTTTAATACGCGTGCGGCATTAATATTGCCATCATCAGCCAGAATTTTTAATTTTATCTTACGTGAGGCTGCTAACGAAATTTCCGCCATGGAAAAAAATGCGCTCACTGTGATCAGAAGAAGAATCAGTAATACACTATCTAACATAATTTACCCATGCCATCCACGATCACCTTATTCAGGTAGGCTAAAAGCAAAAATACCACAACCTGTGCTGTACTGACAGCACAGTATAATATTGCCAACAACCAATCATGGTTATTGTGATATCAAACATAAACCAATCTTCTTATTATTTCACAGTATTCATGTGGATTTTTATACCAATACTGTTGATGATCGTCTTACACAGATATCCACAACGGACACAATGGGCTTTATCATTTTAGCCAAAAACATAAATTTGGAGCACCAGTGATACCCTATCCTACCCTTTTGTGTGTGTGTGTACTCTTCGCCCCCCTGTGGACTTATGCCGCAAATGTACTACTGCAAATTGAAGGCCTCAGTGGAAAGCTGGAGAAAAACGTCCAGGCACGTTTATCAAGCATTAACACTGATAACATAGTTGCCGACAGCCATTTTCGGGTACTAATTGATAAAAACATTCGTCAGGGATTACGTGCATTAGGCTATTATGATCCGGTCATCGACTTTTATTATCAGGAAAAAATGGCCCCGGCACGTTCACGTTTGATTGCCCGGGTAACCGCCGGTGAACCCGTACGTATTGCTGGGGTTGATATTATTCTACGAGGCGATGCTGAATATGATAACGATTACCAGGCGCTGTCAGGCAAAATACCCAAGGTAGGTTCAATACTGCACCATGGCCACTTCAATGATTTTAAAAACTCACTTAGCAACCTGGCACTACGTAAAGGCTATTTCGATGCTGAACTGATCCAACATCAGTTGGATGTTGCTCCACAGCTCCACAAAGCTTTCTGGAAGATTAATTTTTCTAGCGGGAAACGTTATCGCTTTGGTAAAGTATTGTTTCTTGGATCACAAATCCGTGCAGACTATTTGAAAAATCTGACGCCTTTCCATGAAGGAGAAGCTTATAGCTCAGATAAGCTCATCAGCCTCAACAGACAGCTCGTTGCCACTAACTGGTTTAATTCTGTAGTCCTGTCGCCCAATTTCACAACAGCTAAAAAGAGCAAGATCCTATCCGTGGACGCCACAGTAACACCGCGTGCCAACAACGCCATTGAATTGGGTGGAGGATACACCAGCGATACAGGTCCACGTGTTAAAACAAGCTGGAAGAAACCCTGGATCAATTCACAAGGCCATAGTCTGGCAACCAGCACTGACCTTTCCGCTCTTGAACAGAGTCTGGACGTCAACTATCAGATACCCTTACTAAAAAATCCGCTGGAACATTACTATTTACTTCAGGGTGGGTTTAAACATGCCAACCTAAACGACACAGAATCAGATACCACAACGCTGAATGCAGCACGTTTCTGGAATTTCTCCAGCAGCTGGAAATACGCCATTAATTTGCGATGGAGTCTGGATCATTATACTCAGGCCAATATTACAGATACTACTGAGCTGTTGTATCCCGGAGTCAAAATCAATCGTATCCGCCAACAGGATAAAGCCATACCGGCTTGGGGTGATAGTCAGCAATACTCAATAGAAATATCCAATGTTTTATGGGGGTCTAATATTGATTTTGCTATATTTCAGGCCCAAAACGTCTGGATACGTACTTTGGCAGAAAAAAATCGCTTTATCATACGTGGTAATATTGGCTGGATCGATACCAATAACTTTGACCGCTTACCCCCTTCCTTACGTTTTTTTGCTGGTGGTGATCGCAGCATACGCGGTTATAAGTACAAAAATATCTCTCCCAGAGATAACGAAGGTAAACTGACGGGAGCATCAAAAATGCTCACCGGATCACTGGAATATCAATATAACATCATGGCTAAATGGTGGGGCGCAGTATTCATCGATTCTGGTGAAGCCGTTAACGATATCAAGCAAAATGATTTTAAAACCGGTACTGGTATTGGAATACGTTGGGCTTCTCCCGTTGGATCAGTGAAACTGGATATAGCCACTCCAGTGAATTTAATTCATGCTAAAGAGTTAAATTTTTATATCGGCCTTGGAACTGAACTATGAAGCAGAGAAGAAAAATCGGTATCCTGTTGCTGATAGCATTTTTACTCTTGATAAGTACTGTTGCTGGTTTTCTGGTAAGCACTGCTGGCCTGCACTTATTGATCACGCATGCTGCCCGCTGGGTGCCAGGGCTAACCATTTCCAGCATCAGTGGTA
>CAZBYB010000014.1:22614-26212 GCA_964496225.1 uncultured Yersinia sp.
GGCATAATCTCAGGTTGCAGGGAATCCAATATCACATCTCTGGTACAGACAACCAGACCGCTGTCATACTTAATGTGGGCCAACTGCATTTTTCCCTACAGCCTTCTTGCCTTAAATATAGCCAGTTCTGTCTTAATAACATCCAGTTAAAGGATGTTTATCTCATGATAAATAATAAATCAGTAACCCCAACAAAGTCAGAGAGTAAGGTATTAATGCAGGAATGGCATACCCCATGGCCTGTCATCTTAAAACAATTGACTGTACGCAACGTTACCCTGAAAGTGAATGATATGGTTATCTCCCTTGCGGAGCTTGATAGCGCGGCTCAGTGGCAGGGACGTGTCCTGACACTAATGCCCACTAAAATAAACGCATTTTCGGTCACCACGTCAGAAATACAACCCTCCGTTAAAACGTCCCAGTCGATACCACATACAGCAAGAGAAACATTCAATACCTTATTCAAGAAACCCTTAATACCCCAATTGCTCAACATCCATTTACCACTGGATGTTCAAATTAAAGAAATTTCTGGCCAACAATTCTCGTTTTTCACCAAGGATAGTCCCATTCTGATTGACAACTTTCTCTTACAGGCCAATGCACAGGATACAGAGATTAGACTGGACTCGCTCATTGTTAAATCACCACAAGGTTCATTCTCAGCCAAGGGTTGGGTAGCCATGGCCGATGGATGGCCAGTTAACATGGCCATAAAAAGTATTATCAGTATCGGATCATTGAAAAATACAGGAGTCACACTGGATATTAGCGGAAAATTGCAGAATCAACTTAATCTGACTCTAAATCTCTCTGGTCCGGTTAACGCACAGCTGAATGCGGTAACATCGCCGGCAAAGGCGGGGTTACCCGTGTCATTAACCTTATTAAGCAAACAGTTCAGCTGGCCACTTACCGATAATGCTCAGTATCAATTCAATAACGTTAAAATGGATTTTTCAGGCAAGGTGACAGATTATCATGTATCCATACGATCTGATTTAGCAGGGCAAAACTTACCACCGGTTGTTATCACCTTGAATGGCCACGGTAATACTGAACAGTTTAAACTGGATCTGTTACGTCTGGCTGCCCTGCAAGGACACACTGATCTGAGTGGTGTCATAAACTGGCATAACAAAATTAGCTGGAACAGCGTTATGACATTAACCGGTATTAATACCGACCAGCAATGGCCGCAGTGGCCCGCCAGACTAAATGGAAAAATAACCACCCGCGGTACCCTGCAGGACAAAAACTGGCAAATAGCCGTTACGGAACTGACATTGAAAGGACACATCAAACAACAACCACTTTCAGCAAAAGGTTCGATAATGGGCAATGCTGCCGGGAAATGGCAAATACCGGAATTTAACCTGATACTGGGACGCAATACACTGAATATAAAAGGTAATATTGATGATACCTGGTCTGTAAATAGTAGCCTCGATGCTACTGATCTGGATGGAATTTTTCCTGGACTGGCCGGTGTTGCTAAAGGAACACTGAAATTAAGAGGTAAATTACAGGCACCTGAATTATCGGTTCAACTTACTGCAAACCATTTACAATGGCAGCAGCTTTTCATTAGCCACATTAGCCTGATGGGCCATATGCAGTCAGCACAGCACATTCAGGGCCATTTAACTCTGCAGCTTAAGCAACTCAAACACGATAAATTAAAAATTGAGTTATTGAATCTGGATGCCAGAGGCAATGAACGCCGGCACCAATTAAATATAAAACTGGCAGGCAACCCGCTGGCAGGTCAGCTGGCCCTGGAAGGGAGTTTTAACAGGCAACAGCAGCGTTTTCATGGAACCCTCAATAATACGCATTTTCATACTCCCGCCGGTGCATGGCGTCCCAACCACGCCATCGTGCTTGATTACCTTAATAGTGCAAAAAAAATCATTATCCAGCCACATTGCTGGCAAAACCCAAAAGCAAAATTGTGCATACTCAAACCGATGGAAGCAGGTCCTGGCGGACAGGTAAGCCTGGCTCTCTCCCACTTCGATTTAGCACTGATTAATCTCGCGCCAGAAATCACCATGAATGGCACTTTTACCGGGCATGCCGATATGCGCTGGCAGGCAGGAGCTGGATTACCACAGGCGCGAGCATCGCTTACAAGTAACAGGATAACAATAACAAAGAAAGCACAGAGCCCACCACAGCAACTCACATTTGATACCGTTAACTTCAATGCCGAACTGAGTAATGGGAAAGCTCAATTGGATTGGTTAATAAAACTCATCAACCATGGCCAATTTAGCGGCCACGTCACACTTAGCTCTCTTCAGGGACCACGTAATATTTCCGGTGAAATCACTATCAGTGATATGTCCATGGCCGTATTCAATTCAGTATTAACGTATGATGAAAAAATCAGTGGCATATTAAATGCTGATTTACGGCTGGGAGGCAACATCCAAAAACCGCTGGTTTTTGGTCGCATGAAGTTAGATAAACTCGAGCTCAACGAAAACTGGATGCCAGTCCAGATCACACAAGGCCACATGCTACTGGATTTTAATGGCATGAAATCAACCTTATATGGGTCAATCCTGACACCAAGCGGACAACTTACTCTTTCCGGTGATGCCAACTGGTACACTATAAATGAATGGCATGCACGCATTGTTGCAAAAGGAAAACAGTTAAGAATCAACATACCACCTATGATACTGATGGACGCTTCTCCAGATCTTACCGCCGAAGCCAGTAATCACATGCTTTCCCTCAGTGGCTCAATACATATCCCCTGGGCACGTATCGCCTTACATGACTTGCCAAAAAATGTTGTGGCTGTCTCACCTGATGAAATAATACTGAATAATAATCTTCAGCCTATTGCACCAAAGACTTCAACTATATCAATCAACAGTAATATTCTCATTCAGATGGATAACGATGTACAGCTGGATGCGTTTGGTTTACGGGCCAAATTGCAGGGTAAGCTAAAAATTATTCAACGTCCGCAGGGGTTGGGACTTAATGGCCAGATTGACATTGTTCCTGGAACTGGAAATTTTCGTGCTTATGGTCAGGATTTAATTGTACGTAAGGGACTATTATTATTTTCGGACCTGCCCACCCGACCTTTACTGGATATTGAAGCCATTCGTAATCCGGCATCAACAAACGATAATGTCATCGCTGGAGTGCGAGTGAGCGGCATGGCTGACACGCCAAAAACTGAAATCTTTTCAAATCCTGTTTTATCCCAACAGGAAACATTATCTTATCTACTGCGTGGCAAAGGTCTGAATAATTCAAAAACAGAAGATTCTATGATGACTTCCATGTTGATTGGTCTTGGGATCTCTAAGAGCAACGATTTTGTGGGGAATATTGGTGAAAATTTTGGTGTTCATAATCTAATGCTGGATACTCAGGGTGTAGGAAATAATTCCCGGGTCGTCGTAAGTGGCAATGTTACTCCTGATTTACAGGTCAAATATGATGTTGGCATATTTGATTCACTGGCAAAACTCACGTTACGTTATTATTTAATGCCGGGGCTCTATCTGGAAGGTGTATCAGGGGTGAATCAGGCGCTGGATATTCTCTATCAGTTTGAGTTCCGCTA
>CAZBYB010000015.1:0-2278 GCA_964496225.1 uncultured Yersinia sp.
CGTCATGACCGGGGGTTTGATGTGCTGCGCCGTCTTGAACGGGACGGGCGCTTTCACTTTGACTTCTACACCTTCCCGTCAGAATACCTGATTCTCCGGATGATACCGGAGTATGTGGCCACTCCAGGGTCATTCTGGATGCCCGGGACAGGGATATTCTGGTGCCCGCCCTGCCGGAGGTATTTAAGGGAAAAGTCTTCTGGCAGCTGACGGGCATTACCCTCTCCCTGTCAGACAACGCGGCCACACGCTGGGTGCTGGATACACGGTCACTGGACATATCTGTCATTGACCCGGAAAATCCCCCGGCTGACACTGAAACACTGCTGAACGGGTTACGGGCGGCAGGGGTCAGCATCACCCTGTCCGCAGGGGCGCCTGACGGTACTTACCCGTAACGGCACGTTCATGGCTGACAGGGAACATCAGCCGTTTATCCTGCAGGAAGTGGACGCCGGAGAGCCCGGCACTATTATATCCACGACCAGGACAGGAGTGAATTCTGGCGGGTCAGCGCCGGTACCGCCAGGCCGGCGGAGGATTATTCCTTTATCAGGCTGAACGGGCAGACCCTGACACTACAGAGTACAGCAGCCGGCAAAAAAATACGGCCACCGCGGCTGGCGGGAGCAGACAGCCTCATTATCAGCGCGGGTACTGCAGGAAAGCGGAGCTGGCAGCTCTCCCCCGCAGAGCTGACACATTACCGGCAGATTGTGATTGATGACCGGGGTCAGGGCAGCATCGTACGCCTCACCCCGGAGGACACAGAGCGTTTTACGGTACAGCACACTGACCATGGCACGGTACTGTCCGGCACTCTGTCAGCTACGCAGGGTCTCTGGTATGGCGGGCAGGGTGATAATCAGTGGACATTTTCCCGTGGCAGCGGCCGGGTACGCATCCAGGACGAGGGAGGAAGGGAGGAAAAGATACCCTGACCCCGGCGGCGCACCACCTCAGACCGGAAGAGCTGTTCTTCAGAAACAGGGGGCAGGAGCTGGAGATAGCGGTTGGGGGGCCCGATGGTGACAGCATTGTGATTGCGCACCATAAGGGAAGCGGGAAACTGGAGCATATCCGGTTGGGCAATATCAGTTGAGTGGCAGCGCCATTGACAGCCTGACGGAGGCAATGGCCGGTTTTTTGCAGGGCATGCGCGGAGACTTCCGTGCCAGCATGCTGTCTGAAATCGTTCACACCCGCTGGGTGATAAGGCATGAATAATTAAGAACGGTTTTATCAACTACTGAATTAGCCACAGAAAGTCGGACGATACTATCAAACCATTATGCTGCTTATGACATTAATTGTAACTTAATGCAAAACCTGCCATGTAAAACACTGTTGCCAGTGTAATGCCCAGCAAAGGGGTTTTAAACCAGTACTTTTTTGCCAGAGCAAGATAACTGAACAACACAAATAATCCCAGTAATTGAAGAAATACTGAATTCAGCACCAGTTCAAAATGGTTTATGACAAGATAGCCATAAATTAATCCAAACATAATTAAACCCATGCTGTGGCTGGCATTGAAGCCAATAATGCCTTTCCATAGGGTGGTTTTTGGTGAAATGTTGGGTGAAGTGGTTTGTAAACCAGTCAGCAATGCGTTATTTCGTGGGTAGAATTTATCTGTAAAAAAAGTGTAGAAAAGATGAATTGAGCCCAGCAGTAACATGATTACCAGACATGCTATTATCATTACCTGTCCAATCATATTTTTTCCTTAAATTAATCAATTATATTGATGTTTTTGTTACATCATATCATCTATGTGTATTATGATGAATTGCTTATGGCATCCTGGTTTTGTTGATGATGTGAGCGTATTAGGTGCTTGAATGCTCATACAGGTTAAATAAGTACATTGTTTTTGTATAATATGTATATTATTAAAGTAATATATATAATTCTATTTTAGAATACATAGTTAATTCCTTAAAACAATTCTATTAAAGTTTACTAAGGTAATAATTCGATGAAAATGTTTAAATTATTATTAACTGCGTTGGTTGTCGGCTGTCTATCTTCTGCTGCTACAGCCAGGGAAGACAGTCAGAATCCATCCAAACATGTGAGCTCTGCTCAAGGCGAGACGCTTAAGGTTGCGATTCTTGCTAAAATGGAAGCAAAGCCAGGTAAGGAAGCGGATGTCGAAGCGTTTTTAAAAAGTGCTCTACCGGCAGCAAACAAGGAAGCTGGGACCAACATTTGGCTTGCACTTAAACTAGGCCCATCTACGCTCGGTATTTTTGATGCCTTTCCCGATGACGCC
>CAZBYB010000015.1:2288-6786 GCA_964496225.1 uncultured Yersinia sp.
CAGCATCATTTTGAAAGGTGGCTTCATCGCCATGGCCGCGATGGGCGACCCGAATGCGTCCATCCCAACCCCGCAGCCCGTGCACTACCGCCCCATGTTTGGTGCGTATGGCGGTGCGCTGCACCGTGGCTCGCTCACCTTTGTGTCGCAAGCGGGTTTGGCCGCAGGCATTGGACCAAAATTTGGTTTGCACTTAAATTAGGCCCATCTACGTTCGGTATTTTTGATGCCTTTCCCGATGACGCCGCTCGTCAGGCTCATCTTTCTGGATCTATTGCTTCTGCACTGATGGCGAAGGCTCCTGAACTGTTCCTGGCTGGATCGCCTGTTATCGAAAAAATAGATGTATTGGCAGCCAAGGTCGCTCATTAATTTTCTGTTTCCAGGTTAACTATGTGAGTCAGTATCACGCTTGAAAAAACGGATATTACCGGATCAAGCGTGATAGCTTATAACAGTAAGATTTATAGGGTATTGACATAATAGATTACCAATTTTTGCCCCTGCCATCTTTTCAAAAGGCCAAGAAGTAGCCCTGCGTGGGTAGAAGTATGCTGGCAATGTTTATATTATCGACAAGTAACTACGCAGGTATAACCGCATGTAAAAGGTGTGATTACCTTGCATGCCGTATTTTCATCCTGCTAAAAAACTGAACTGGTCCTGATATTACCGGTATAAAGGCAAAAGCGCCGGTGATAGACATATCATCTTATTGCATGATTTTCTTGATCTTTGCTATTAATAAAGGATGAGCATCATGATGAACCTGTTTGAGCATTATCAAAAGCGCTATGAGGCTGCAGGAGACGAAGAGGTCACATTACAGGAATTTCTTACTATTTGTCAGCAGGACCATAGTGCTTATACTAGTGCCGCAGAGCGGTTGTTGATGGCAATTGGTCATCCTGTGATGGTCGATACCGCCCTTGAGCCCCGTTTATCTCGCCTGTTCTCTAACCGTGTCATTGCGCGTTATCCTGTTTTCGAAGAGTTTTATGGTATGGAAGAGGCCATAGAGCAGATTGTTTCTTACCTGAAACATGCGGCTCAGGGATTGGAAGAGAAAAAGCAAATCCTTTACTTGTTAGGCCCGGTGGGCGGTGGCAAATCATCGTTGGCTGAGCGTCTGAAATCATTAATGCAACGGGTACCTATTTATGTTTTGAGTGCTAACGGTGAACGCAGTCCGGTTAATGATCATCCGTTATGCCTGTTTGATCTTCAGGAAGACGCAAGGATTCTGGCTAAGGAATATAATATTCCTGCACGCTATTTGGGTACTGTCATGTCCCCTTGGGCAACAAAACGTTTGCGTGAATTTGGTGGTGATATTACTCGATTCAAAGTTGTTAAAATTTGGCCTTCCATCCTTGAGCAAATTGCCATTGCCAAAACAGAACCGGGAGATGAAAACAACCAGGATATTTCGGCGCTGGTCGGCAAAGTTGATATTCGTAAATTGGAACATCATGCGCAAAATGACCCTGATGCGTATGGTTATTCTGGTGCTCTGTGTCGTGCTAATCAAGGGGTGATGGAATTTGTAGAAATGTTCAAAGCGCCCATTAAGGTATTACACCCTTTACTGACAGCAACTCAAGAAGGGTCCTATAATGGTACTGAAGGTATTTCTGCTTTACCCTTTAATGGCTTCATTCTGGCTCATTCTAACGAATCCGAATGGGTACAGTTCCGCAATAACAAAAATAATGAAGCTTTCCTGGATCGGGTGTATATCGTCAAAGTACCCTACTGTCTTCGAGTGTCAGAAGAGATTAAGATTTACGAAAAACTTTTAAAAAACAGTGAATTATATCATGCACCTTGCGCCCCCGGTACCCTTGAAACCTTGGCACGTTTTACTGTGCTTTCACGTATGAAAGAACCTGAAAACTCTAGCATTTATTCTAAAATGCGTGTCTATGATGGCGAAAGTCTAAAGGATACCGATCCTAAGGCCAAATCCTATCAGGAATACCGTGACTATGGGGGGGTTGATGAAGGGATGAACGGTTTATCCACGCGCTTTGCTTTTAAGATCCTGTCACGTGTCTTCAATTTTGATCACCTTGAAGTTGCTGCTAATCCCGTGCATTTATTTTATATCCTGGAACAACAAATAGAACGGGAACAATTTTCATCTGATATCACAGAAAAATATTTAAGTCACTTAAAGGGATATCTTATTCCTAAGTATACTGAATTTATTGGTAAAGAGATCCAGACGGCTTATCTGGAGTCTTATTCGGAATATGGTCAGAATATTTTTGATCGTTATGTTATCTACGCTGATTTTTGGATACAGGATCAGGAATACCGGGATCCCGATACCGGGCAGTTATTTGATCGTGGTGCGCTCAATGCAGAATTGGAGAAAATTGAAAAGCCAGCGGGTATCAGCAACCCAAAAGATTTTCGTAACGAAATTGTCAATTTTGTTCTGAGAGCAAAGGCCAGTAATAATGGGAGTAACCCAAACTGGACCAGTTATGAGAAGTTACGCACCGTGATTGAGAAAAAAATGTTTTCAAATACGGAGGAATTATTGCCTGTTATTTCCTTTAACACCAAAACTTCAACGGATGAACAGAAAAAACATGATGACTTTGTCGACAGAATGATGGAAAAGGGCTATACCGGTAAACAGGTCCGTCTTCTGTGCGAATGGTATCTGCGGGTCAGAAAATCTTCATGACCTTGATAACGTTGTTGAAATAGCCAGCAGCCTGGCTGGCCGGGCGATAAACCTGCCGCCAGTTTTACGCAAAAAAATATGACTGTAATCATTAGTTATTGGTAACTATGTTTAGGAGGATATATGGGCTATTTTATTGACAGACGACTCAATGGCAAGAATAAGAGCATGGTTAACCGGCAACGCTTTTTGTTCCGATATAAGGCACAAATCAAACGATCCATCGCTGATGTAATAAACAAGAGATCAGTGACTGATGTCGATAGCGGAGGGACCGTATCCATTCCCATTAACGATATTAACGAACCTGTTTTTCAGCAGGGTCCCGGCGGTTTACGTAATCTGGTATTACCAGGTAATGATCACTTTATTCCTAACGATCAGCTTCAGCGTCCACAGCATGCAGGTACCAGCACAGGCAATCCCAGTAAAGAGGGCTATGACCAGGATGCCTTTGTATTTCAAATTTCTAACGATGAATATCTGGATTTATTATTCGAAGATTTGGCCCTCCCTAATTTAAGAAAAAATCAGTATAAACAACTGAGCGAATATAAAACTCAGCACTCAGGTTTTACTTCAAACGGTGTCCCAGCCAACATCAGCGTTGTTCGCTCCCTAAAAAATTCTCTGGCCAGGCGTATGGCAATGATTGCAGGGAAGAAGCGTGAACTGCATGAACTGGAAGCACGTTTAAGTTTACTGGAGCGCACTGAGCCGGTTCAATGTTTATCACAGGAGTCTCTGCGTAAGGCTATTGCGGAATTGCAGCAAAGAATTGAACGGGTGCCCTTTATTGATACTTTTGACCTGCGTTATAAAAACTACGAGCAGCGCCCGGAGCCGTCCAGCCAGGCCGTCATGTTTTGCCTGATGGATGTGTCCGGTTCAATGGATCAGGCAACAAAGAACATGGCTAAACGTTTTTATATCCTGTTATATCTTTTTCTGAGTCGAAGTTACAAAAATGTTGAAGTCATTTATATCCGTCATCATACTCAGGCCAAAGAGGTGGATGAGCAGGAGTTTTTCTACTCACAGGAAACGGGAGGTACCATTGTATCCAGTGCGCTCAAGCTGATGGATGAAATCGTTGAAAATCGTTATAATCCAATACAATGGAATGTTTATGCTGCACAGGCGTCAGATGGTGATAACTGGAGCGATGATTCGCCGTTATGCCGTGAGCTGTTAGTAAACAGAATACTCCCTATCGTGCGTTATTACAGCTATATTGAAATCACTCGTCGTACCCATCAAACATTATGGAGTGAATACGAAAGCTTGCCTCATAAATTTGATAATTTTGCCATCCAGCATATTCAGGAACCCGAAGATATTTATCCGGTATTTCGTGAACTTTTTCATAAACAAATCCTTACTGGTTAATATCCCTTGTATTAAATCCCACTTAATTTTCTTAGGTTTTCATGTATTCTCCGGCATCTGATATCACTTTCATGCTTAAGGCGTTGGCCATCTTAGAGGTTTATAAGTCAGTCAATTGATGCTAACGCAATAATAAACCATTCCAAAGGTTATCACTCTTGCGTATAGTGTGTCGGTTAAATGGTCTTGTTGAGATACAGGGTGAGTGGTCAATTTTTCCGATGGTCAGTACGTGTCTATTATGAGGATACCGATGCGGGCGGCGTAGTTTACCATGCGCGTTACCTTGCATTTTATGAACGGGCACGTACTGAAATATTGCGACAGCACCATTTTTACCAACAGCAGTTGTTGCATACTAACGGTATCGCTTTTGTTGTGCGCCGGATGACAATAAATTACCGAATGCCT
>CAZBYB010000015.1:6796-26173 GCA_964496225.1 uncultured Yersinia sp.
ACGTCTTGATGATATGCTGGATATACAGAGTAATGTTACCTTGATGCGCAAAACTGCGCTCACCTTTGTTCAGCGAATTCTCGATGCGCGTGGAAATATTTTGAGTGATGCTGATGTGCTTGTTGTCTGTGTTAACCCATGCAAACTGAAGCCAGTCGCTCTCCCTGAATCCATGATAGCAGCGTTTAAGCGGTGATAGAAATGAACATCCTTGATTTGTTCTTGAAGGCCAGCCTTGTTGTGAAGTTTGTTATGTTGATATTGATATGTTTTTCTGTTTTTTCATGGGCTATTATCATTCAGAAAACACGTATTTTGCGTGCTGCTATCCGCGATACCGATGTGTTTGAGAATAAATTCTGGTCTGGCATCGAGTTATCACGTTTGTACCAGGCAAGCCAAGCCCGCAGTGACAGCCTGACTGGCGCCGAACACATTTTTTATGCAGGTTTTAAGGAATTTGCGCGTTTACATCGTGCCAATAGTCATGTTCCAGAGGCGGCAGTGGATGGTGCCATGCGTGCCATGCGTATTTCGATGAATCGCAGACTTGAGGTGCTGGAAAATCACATTTCATTTTTGGGTACCGTCGGTTCAATCAGTCCGTATATTGGTTTATTCGGTACGGTCTGGGGTATTATGCACGCGTTTATTGCCTTGGGTGCGGCTAAACAGGCGACATTACAAATGGTGGCACCGGGTATTGCGGAAGCATTGATTGCAACTGCCATCGGTTTATTTGCCGCCATTCCTGCCGTAATGGCTTATAACCGCTTTAATCAGAAAATAAACAGGTTAGAACAGGGTTATGATAATTTTATGGAAGAATTGGTTGCCATATTGCATCGCCAGGCTTTTGCCAGCGGTGAAAGCAAAGGGTAAGATAAGATGGCACGAAGGCGTGGCCGTAACCGTTATGAATTAAAGTCGGAAATCAATATTGTCCCTTTGCTTGATGTACTGTTAGTCCTGCTTCTTATTTTCATGGCCACAGCACCTGTTATTATGCAAAGTGTCGAGGTTGATCTACCTGCAGCGGTTAATTCAAAAACAGCATCTGGCAATGAAAATCCCCCTGTTATCATCGAAGTGTCAGGTATAGGGAAATACAGCATTATCGCTGATCACCAACGTAGGGACCAATTGCTGAAGTCACAAATAGTCTCTGAAGCGCAGGCGCATTTAAAAGCGAACCCAAAAACAGTATTTTTAATTGCCGGGGCTAAAGAGGTGCCTTACGATGAAATTATTAGCGCTTTAAATATGTTACATAAAGCAGGTGTGGCTTCGGTAGGTTTGATGACGCAGCCAATATAGATGGATATTGGTTTTATTGTATTGAAATTCAATGGGTCAGGTATCAGCAATCCCGTTTTGGAAATATCACTGTGGGAAAAAAGACGCAGCAAAGCGACAGGATGGGTTATTCTATTGTTTTTTCAATGGTTTTGCACATCTTATTAATATCACTCTTGCTCTTTGGATCCTTAACGCAGAAGGTAACCACAGGAGGAGGTGGGGCTGAAGGCGATATTATAGATGCGGTAATGGTTGATCCAAAAGTGCTGGTGCAGCAATACCAACGGCAGCAACAGCAAAAAATTGATATGCAACGAGCCCAAGAGCAGCGTCAAAAAAAGGCGCTACGACAGGCAGAAGAGTTGCAGCAAAAATACATTGCCGGGCAACAGCGTTTAAAAGATCTGGAAAAAGAGCGTTTACAGGTTCAACAAGCTGCTGATGAAGTAAAACAGCAGACAGTTGATCAACAAAAGCGCATTGTTGAGCAGCAAAAACAGGCTCAGGCCTTGACTGCAAAGGCTAAAGAAGAGCAAAAACAGGCAGAAGCAGCAGCAGAGAATGCAAAAAAAAAGCAGCGTGAAGCAGAAGAAAAACAAATGCAGGCAGAAGCAAAACAAATAAAGACTGAAGAGGAAGCTCAAAAAAAAGCCGCCATTGCCGCGAAAAAGAAAGCAGATATGGCAAAAAAAACAGCCATTCAAGCGGCTAAAGAATCCAGCGATGTTGATGATTTATTTGATAGTTTAGCGTCATCCCAACCGGTTTCTCAATCTAATGCAGCAACAGCTGGCAAGGGGGGGGGAAAGAAAAGTGGGGCTTCCACTACTGAGATAAACAGTTATCTTGCACAGATAAAAATGGCGATTGAAGCTAAATTTCATGATGCAAAACTGTTTAAAGGCCAGATCTGTAAGTTACGCATTAAACTGGCACCTGATGGCATGCTCATTGATATCATAGCAGAAGGGGGTGATCCTGCCTTATGTAAAGCTGCTTTGATGGCTGCAAAGCAAGCCAGGATCCCAAAGCCTCCCAGTGATGAACTCTATGATATATTTAAGAATATTCCACTGGTTTTTAAACCCGAGTAGTGGGTATAACAATGTTTTTGCAGGTGAGCTCCTGCGCTAAGGGAAAAATGATGATGACGCAGGTATGTCGTGTTGTGGTTGCTATTTTATTATTATGGAGTTATGCAGTTCAGGCGCAAGTGCATATTGAAATTACGCAAGGGGTTGACTCTGCCCGTCCTATTGGCATAGTGCCTTTCAAGTGGACAGGCCAGAATGCTCCCCCAGAAGACATTCGTAATATTGTTGCAGCAGATTTACGTAACAGTGGTAAATTTAATCCCATTGATGTCACCAGAATGCCACAACAACCAGAGACTGCGGCACAAGTCACCCCCGCTGAATGGACAGCATTAGGTATTGATATCCTTGTGGTAGGGCAGGTGCAGCCAGGTGCTGATGGCAGTTATTTAGTTTCTTATCAGCTGGTTGATACCGTGGGTGCTCCTGGTACTGTGCTGGCACAAAATCAATATAAAGTAACCGGACAATGGTTGCGTTACGCCGCTCATACCGTTAGTGATGAAATTTTTGAGAAATTGACGGGTATAAAAGGCGCTTTTCGTACCCGTATTGCTTATATTGTTAAGACCGGTGGAAGCAAATTTTCATACGAGTTAAGAGTTTCTGATTACGATGGTTACAATCAATTTATTGTTCATCGTTCTTCTGAACCGTTGATGTCGCCTTCCTGGTCTTCCGATGGCAGTCAAATTGCTTACGTGACTTTTGAGAGTGGTCGTTCAGCACTGGTGATACAGACCTTGGCCAATGGTACCATTAAACAGATTGCTTCTTTTCCTCGTCATAATGGTGCACCTGCCTTTTCCCCAGATGGTACAAAACTGATTTTTGCGTCGTCCAAAAATGGCAGTTTGAATTTGTATGTGATGAATATAGGCTCTGGTCAGATAAGTCAGGTGACTGAGGGACGTAGTAATAATACAGAACCTGCCTGGTTTCCAGACAGCCAACATGTGGTTTATACCTCTGATCAAGGAGGTCGTCCGCAACTTTATAAAGTCAGTATTCATGGTGGTGTACCACAAAGAATAACATGGGAAGGCCATCAGAATCAGAATGCTGACATTAGCTTTGACGGAAAATTTGCTGTGATGGTCAGTTCGAATGATGGTGCTCAGCATATTACTAAACAAGATCTGGAAACGGGGACTACTCAAATTTTAACGGACACATTTATGGATGAAACACCGAGTATTGCGCCTAATGGTACCATGGTGATTTATAGCTCATCACAAGGGTTAGGTACGGTATTACAATTGGTTTCGACTGATGGGCGTTTTAAAGCACGTCTTCCGGCAACTGATGGTCAGGTAAAGTTTCCTGCCTGGTCGCCTTATTTATAATGTTATCAACTAGTAAAGGATCAAATAAATGCAATTTAATAAGCTGAACAAATTCATGGTGGCCCTGTCAGTGTTGGCTGTAATGGCATGTAGTTCGAAAAAAAGTGTTGATAGTGATCAGTCTGCTATAGAATCGGTAGAGACTGCTGTAGAGCGTGATATATCTTCAGGCGCACAGGCACAGTCAGAGATACAAGAACTTAATAAAAGCAATATCGTATACTTTGGTCTTGATAAGTATGATATTGCGCCTGCTTTTTCTGAATTGCTGGATGCACACGCTAAATTTTTACGTGAAAACCCGTCTTATAAGGTTGTTGTGGAAGGCCATACGGATGAGCGTGGTACCCCGGAATACAATATTGCGTTGGCTGAACGTCGTGCGAACGCAGTAAAAATGTACCTTCAGGGTAAAGGTGTTGCTGCAGAGCAAATTTCCATCGTGTCCTATGGTAAAGAAAAACCTGTCGTGTTAGGTCATGATGAGTCTGCCTTTGCAAGGAATCGTCGTGCAGTCCTGGTGTATTAGTTATAACCAAATTGTATGAAAAATAACTCCAAATGCCAGGTCCTCAGCCTGTTTTTATGCTTGGGTGCAATAACTTCGTCGGTTGTTATTGCAAAAGCATCAACTCATAGTATTGGTGGTGGCTCCCTGGAAGGGCGGGTCATTCAACTGGAGCGTATTTCTGATGCCCACGTGCAATTGTTAACGCAATTTCAGCAGCAATTTTCAGATTTACAGCGTGATATTGATACTTTACGTGGACAGATGCAGGAGAATCAATACCAGATTAATCAGATTATTGAGCAACAAAAGCAGATTTATCAGCAGATAGACCGTTTGCATGGAAAGGAGTTACCGGTATCTGTACCTGTTGTCACCGCGCCGGAATCACAGGCTGGGGCAACGATTTCTGTTGGCGTAACAACGGAATCTGAGATTGAAAGCGGTGATTATAACAGAGCAGTTGCGTTGGCTATTGAGACAAAACAGTATGATCAGGCTATTACAGCGTTGCAAGGTTTTGTTAAACAGTATCCACAATCGAATTATCAGCCGAATGCGAATTATTGGTTGGGGCAGCTGTATTATAATAAAGGCAATAAAGATAATGCTATTCATTATTATGCTATTGTTGTTAAAAACTATCCAAAGTCGCCAAAATGCCCGGATTCAATGTTAAAAGTTGGTGTAATTATGCAAGAAAAAGGCAAAAAGGATAAAGCCAGGGCTGTCTACCATCAGCTGATCAAGCTTTATCCGGACACGGATGCAGCCACACAGGCAAAGAAGAATTTGTCAGGGTTCTAGATGATGAAAAAAGCCGGGATAGCGGTGAGGCATCCCGGCGAGTGTGATAACTTAGAACCGATAACCTGCACCAATAACCCAGGTATTAAACTTTAACTCATCCATGTTTGCATGTTCATAGGATAAATCGATTGCCATGTTGGGGATAGGATTAAATTGCAGGCCAACCCCCGTAGCCAGACCGGCATCATCCTTATAGTAATTTCTTCTGGAATAATTACCATGATCAACATCAAATTCACTGTATGCAAGACCCAGCATTGCGTATGCACTGATATGATCGTTCAGACGAAATACCGGGCCTGCCATAAAGGAGTTATAGTCGAGTTCAGCAGACGCAAGATTGATACCATTAATGTTGAGATCATTTTCAGAATGGCTGTACGTATAGGAAGCGATGATGCCAACCTGAGGAGTAAACTCAAAGCGATACTTAAAGTTAATGCCTGTTAAATCGTTTAAACCATCAGTAAATTGTGAAGATGATGATAAACCGGTTGTGAAAGGATTATCTAATTTTTTAGATACATTGGTCTTGCTTTGTGCGTATCCTAGTGAAATCGTATGTCTTTCAGCGTTCGCGGCTGAATAAGCTAGCAAACTTGGTGTTAGCACCATTAACGTCATAAACCGTTTCATAAAAAACCTGATATTTTGGACTGGATATATTAAACATCACAGATAATTAATAGTAAAAGCGGGTTGCTTTAAGACGCTTAAAGCGGCCCAATAATAACAGAAAATAGCAAAAAATTCAGTGGCTTTTTGCTCAAAAAACACCAGCAATCTGCAGCGCTGGATGGCACTTGTCACACGTACACAGGAGGTTTAAGATCAAAGCTAAGTAGATAGACTTCCTGTAAAACTTACAGTCATTTTTGTTTTGTTAAAATGACATGAACACACTCTTTGAACTCTGATTCAGAAATTGCAGTCGTGTCCTGTCTGTTTTGTTGATGGAGATCCCGGCAATGAATGAAATCTTTGATGTTAGATCCCAAGTGTATTCCTTTCCTCCCAGGCCAGCCCCATTAGGTTTGAATGAAAAAATATTTTATCGTGAGAGAATAAAAGATCTTCTAAAACAAAAAAATGCGGTTCTGGTTGCACATTATTATACTGATCCTGATATCCAGGCCTTGGCGGAAGAAACGCAAGGATGTGTGGCTGATTCTCTGGAAATGGCTCGTTTTGGTCACAATCATCCGGCAACGGTATTGGTCGTTGCGGGAGTCCGCTTTATGGGGGAAACAGCGAAAATCCTGAATCCGGAAAAAAAGGTCATCATGCCAACACTCAACGCAGAATGTTCACTGGATTTAGGTTGTCCAGAACATGAGTTTTCCCTATTTTGTGATAGCCACCCGGATCGCACCGTGGTGGTTTATGCTAACACCTCTGCTGCGGTAAAAGCGCGAGCAGACTGGGTAGTGACCTCCAGTATTGCCGTGGATCTGATAGAGTATTTAGACAGTCTGGATGAAAAAATTATCTGGGCACCGGATCGCCATCTTGGTAATTATGTTACAAGGAAAACGGGTGCTGATATCCTCTGTTGGCAGGGAGCTTGTATTGTCCATAATGAGTTTAAAACTCAGGCACTGGTTCAGCTGAAGGCCTTGCATCCCGATGCTGCCATTTTAGTACATCCTGAATCTCCTCAGGCAGTGGTTGATATGGCTGATGTAGTAGGATCCACCAGTCAACTGATTCATGCTGCCAGAATGTTATTGCAGAGCAAGCTTATCGTTGCGACTGATCGCGGTATTTTTTATAAAATGCAACAAGCCTGTCCGGATAAGGAATTATTTGAGGCACCTACAGCAGGTGAAGGGGCTACCTGTCGTAGTTGTGCCCGTTGTCCATGGATGGCCATGAATAGCCTCAAAACCATTGTTGAAAGTCTGGAGCAGGGGGGTGATATGCATGAGATTCAGGTTGATGAACAATTAGGTAAACAGGCATTAATCCCTTTAAATCGTATGCTGGATTTTGCCAGGCAGTTGAAACAACGAAGTAGCAATGCCTGATATCAGCTGTAGCCGCTCATTCAGCCAGCATGTTAGTCCATGACAGCTATCCTGAAAAATAAGTAAGGTAATTAATGATGATGCCTGTGACATTCAGTAGTGACCTGATTAATATCACAGTCTGGTTTTTCACAATGCTGATATTCTATCTGAACAGTAGCATGGCCAACTTTGTAATGATGGAGTAAGTGGTATTGAATGCGTTGCAGGAGATCATCATGGTTTCCTGTTGATGTGACCTGAACATGCAATGTCATTAAACGTTGTTCACCCAACTGCCAGAGATGAACATGATGAACATTACATACTTGCGGAATAGCGAGGGATAGCTCTCTGTACAGCATTTGAGTGTCCACTTCCTGCGGTGTACCTTCCAGGAGTTCGTGGAAACTTTCTGTTAATAACTTCCAGGCGCTACGCAGTACCAAAGCAGAGACCAAAATTGACAGAATAGGATCGATGGGCATCCAGCCGGTAGTCAGAATGACTATAGCAGCGATAATAGCGCCCACAGAGCCCAGTAAATCACTCAGTACATGCAGTCCTGCTGCCCGACATTCATGTTTTTCTTTTCTGTCCCCCTGTGTAATACCCAGAAAGAAAAAAGATTTGCCAGCAAACCTGCGACAGCAATAACAAGCATCGGGCCACCCACTACCTTTTGTGGTGTGAAAAACCGTCCTATAGCCTCCCAAATGATTAATATAACAATGAATAAGAGTGTTGCCGCATTGACAAATGCGGCGAGTGTTGTCAGGCGTAGATAGCCGAAGGTACGGCGTGCATCCGGTTTTCGTTTGGCAAAATGTACTGCTATCAGGGCAAAAAAGAGCGCGGCAGCATCCGTCAGCATATGTCCGGCGTCTGCTAATAGTGCCAGTGATCCTGAAAAAAGCCCGCCAATAACTTCTACTACCATGAAAATGGTGATGATGATTAACGCTATTAACAGACGTTTATTATTACTGTTTGGTGTAAAAAAAGAAGAGGCTGTCATAATTATCCTATTGTTATTGCTAATAATTATAGTTATTTTGATAGACTACTTTGACGGATGCTGGCGTTAAATTGAACACACTCAACCTGTTAGAAGGTCTCAGGCTTCTTGCAAAACGCGACTGTGGGATAACCTTCATTATTCAAGAGCTACCTGGCTTTGCCCTGCATGGCTACTGCCGCGGCTTTTATGGCAATTTCTTCGGCGTTACCTAAATAATAATGCCTGGCAGGCTTCAGTTGTGCATCAAATTCATATATCAGCGGTACCCCGGTTGGAATATTCAGTTCAATAATCGCATTTTCACTTAAATGATCCAGATACTTGACTAAAGCACGTAAGGAATTACCGTGTGCAGTAATAATAATGCGTTCACCACTGGCCATGCGTGGTTTGATGATGTTATTCCAGTAAGGGATAACGCGATCGATGGTAGACGCCAGACTTTCAGTAAGTGGCAGTTCATGCGCCGTTAATTTACTATAACGCGGATCATGGCCCGGGAAACGTGGATCATCTTTGGTCAGCTCCGGTGGGGTAATGGCGAAACCTCGTCGCCATAATTTAACCTGATCATCACCGTATTTAGCGGCTGTTTGTGCTTTGTCCAAACCCTGTAATGCGCCATAATGACGTTCGTTGAGCCTCCAGGATTTCTCAACTGGTAACCAGGGTTGATTCAGTTCATCAAGGATATGCCATAAGGTATGTATGGCGCGCTTTAGCACTGAGGTATAAGCAAAATCAAATAAAAACCCTTCTGTTTTAAGTAAGTCTCCTGCCTGTCTGGCTTCAATGCGCCCTGTATCGGATAGATCAACATCGGTCCAGCCAGTGAAACGGTTTTCCCTGTTCCATTCACTTTCACCGTGCCTTACCAGTACCAGTTGAGTGGCAGTCATTATGTAAACTCCTTATATATTAGGTTATATATTAATGATAACTGTACTATCAGTATAGATGGGTGGATCAAGACGGTGTCGCCCTGTCATCACTGTTAGCTTTTGTGGGTAATCGTCCTTTGACCTGTTTGAGATCTGCGACCATTTTTACAAATGGTTCGCGTGTTTCAAACAGGTACTGATGTACACAGTCTTGAAACTACATTTTGTAATAAAACGGATAAGTAAAGAATAAGAGATGTATCATATTCAGGCTAAAATGAAACAGTACTGCAACCCACAGATAGCCGCTCCACATCCAAGCCAAGCCATAAATAATGCCTGCCAGCGTCGCAAAAATCATTAATAAAGGGCCAGCAGAAAAATGACTGGCACCATACAGCAAGGCTGATGTGAGGAGTGCTGGCCATATACCCAGCCATCGTTGCAATCGTTGTTGCAAGTAGCCACGGAACAGCGCTTCTTCTGCGAGAGAGACAAAAAACAGGTTAGCGATAATAAAAGATCCCAACCATGAAGGAACATGAAATTCGGGTTTAAGCCCACCGAGTATGACAGCCAGTAGCAATAATAAAGGTATGCAGAGTATCAGTATCAACCATGCCATTTTATCAGCAGGTTTACGGTGTTTAGTAATAAACAGAGTGGGTAAGCAGGCCAGTAAAATAAAAGGTACCAGTGCCTTATCGAAGTTATAGTACATGGTAAAGGGGGCGCTTGATGCGCTCACCTGTACTTTATCAAGAAGTTTGAGGTTATAAATTCCAGGAATCAGATGCATAAATAAGGCGACTGCGCCTGTAACCAACACCAGCTCTAATCCAAAAGCCAGCCAGTGCAATCTCTTTCGGCATTTGTGTAAAAACAGGCCGGCAATAAGCATCAGTAATAAAAAAATGGCCGCTGGTAATGTTAATACATGATAAAACATGGCAATGCCTGAGACGCAGGTCAGTAATAGCAAAGCCCATATCGAATTAAAAGGTAATAAAAATAAGGAAACGGCAAGAGTATTCCACATAAAAATAATCCTTAATGATCGGTTTACTTACGTGAAAATCGTTGTATTGGGCTTATGATTTTCTCGTGTTATAAAAACGGTGTGGGATAAATAATATACCCTAAGTAAGAGGGAGTGAGTTCGTCAAAAATTAATAAAGTAGGTTATTTAGCAACGCTATTCAGTGAATAGCAGGTATCCATTCTTCCTGAATTTGTAAGAGTGATAATAATGAAACAAGTCGTTTATGTGGCAAATCCTGAAAGTCAGCAGATCCATGTCTGGCAACTGTCAGACCGGGGAGAACTGAATGAATTGCAGAAGGTGGCTATCCAGGGTCAGGTACAGCCAATGGTCATCAGTCCGGATTCGCGTTATTTATACGTAGGTATTCGTCCGGAGTTTGGCATTATTAGTTGGCGTATTATGGCGGATGGCCAATTGGAACAGTGCGCGCGGGCACCCTTACCTGCCAGCCCCACGCATATTACAACTGATTTACACGGACGTTTTTTGTTTTGTGCGTCATACAATGGTAATTGTATCAGTGTCAGCCCGGTCGATCACGATGGTCTTGTTTGTTCACCGATCCAGCAAATAGAGGGGTTATTAGCACCCCATTCAGTGAATATTAATCCGGATAACTCATTATTGTGGGTTCCCTGCCTGAAAGAAGATCGTGTGAGAGTGTTTAATCTGAGTATTGATGGCAGACTTGAGCCACATACTCCCATGGCTGTGAATACTGCTGTAGGGGCTGGGCCCAGACATATGGTGTTTCATCCTGAGTATGCTACGGCTTATTGTGTTAATGAATTGCATAGCTCTGTGGATGTTTACCAAATCAGCAAGAATGGCAGGTATCGCCTGACACAAACTCTGGATGCCATGCCGACCCATTTTACTGATACCCGCTGGGCGGCAGATATTCATATCACACCCGATGGCCGCTACCTGTATACCAGTGATCGTACGGCAAGCATCCTGAGTGTTTTCAGGATAACTCAGGATGGGAAGGTCATAACCCTGATAGGGCATCACCAAACGGAAGCTCAGCCGCGGGGCTTTAACATTGATCATAGCGGAAAATTTTTGATAGCATCGGGTCAGAAGTCTGATCACATTGTCTTGTACCGCATTGAACAAGAGTCAGGTCAATTAGTTATGCTGGCCCGTTATCCTGTGGGTAAAGGCGCCATGTGGATCAGTGTCCTGGCGTTAAAGGATTGAACATGACATCAGGCCTGTTGGATCGCTCATTTTTTCTGCAACTTAACAATTCAGAGATAACCGCAGGCCAGATACTATTTTCAGCTTTGTTGCATTATGCACCATCAACTCCAGAACAGACTATGAAAGTGAAAGTCATACAACAAACTAAAAATCAGGCCATGACTAAGAATTATCTGACGCACAGATCAATTGAGGTTAATGATTAACAAATAGCCACAGAGATGGCCTGGGTTAGCTGCGTAAGCTGTTCTGACCTTATCATATAAGGGGGTATCAAATAGATCAGTTTACCAAAGGGTCTGATCCAGACGCCCTGTTTAACAAAAATATGTTGTAAACGGGCTATATCCACCGCATGCTGCATTTCAACAACGCCAATAGCACCCAACACCCGTACCTCCGTGACGGAAGGTAAATCTGCCAGTGGCCGAAGTTCGCGTTGTAATTGAGCTTCTATATTACAGATTTGTTGTTTCCATGCCTCGTTGGCTAATAGCTTCAGGTTGGCACTTGCTACCGCACAAGCCAGTGGATTGGCCATAAAAGTTGGCCCATGCATAAAACGTCCGGGTGTACCACAACTGATGGTTTTGGCTATTTCACGAGTGGTCAGTGTTGCGGATAATGTCATGTAGCCCCCGGTCAGCGCCTTGCCAAGGCAAAGAATATCTGGCACGACCTCTGCGTGCTCACAGGCAAATAACTTACCGGTACGACCAAAACCCGTGGCAATTTCATCAGCAATCAGCAGGATTTGGTGCTGATCACAAAGTTCACGGACGTTGCGTAAATAAATAGGATGATACATGCGCATGCCTCCGGCACCCTGCACAATGGGCTCCAGGATAACAGCGGCAATATCTGTGCGGTATTGTTCAATGAGTCTGGCAAATGCACTGATGTCATTGGGATCCCATTGCTGGTGAAATTTGCACTGCGGTGCAGGGGCAAAGAGATGCTGAGGAAGACAGCCATGATACAGGCTGTGCATTGAATTTTGTGGATCACAAACTGACATTGCACCCAGAGTATCTCCATGATAACCCTGATGTAAGGCTAAAAAGCGTTGCCTTTTCTGCCCTCTTGCCTGCCAGTATTGTATGGCCATTTTCAGTGCCACTTCGATGGCAACAGAGCCTGAATCGGCTAAAAAAACCTGTTCCAGCGCAGGGGGAGTCATGGCAATCAATTGCCTGCACAGAGCAATGGCTGGGGGATGAGTAATACCGCCAAACATCACGTGGGACATTTTTTTTAGTTGTTGCTGTGCGGCTCGATTGAGCAGGCAATGATTATAACCATGAATTGCCGCCCACCAGGATGACATACCGTCAATTATTTTTCGTCCGTCAGCCAGATGCAATTCAGCGCCCCTGGCAGCAATCACAGGATAACAGGGTAACGGATCGGTCATTGAAGTATAAGGATGCCAGATATGCTGATGATCGAAGGTGATATCGGAAGGTGTCATGATATTTTTATTGTCAACCATATTGTTTTAGTTTTGGTTGACAATATAGCAGATTTACTTAAACTGATGAAAAATTTTTACAGGCTGGAGATGCCAGGATGTCAGGAAAAGGTTCATGGACGGTGGCTCAAGCGCGGTTATTATTCGACAGGCCATTGTTGGATGTTGTGTTTGAAGCACAACTTGTGCATCGCCAGCATTTCGATCCACAGCAGATACAAATAAGCAGTTTACTGTCAATAAAAACAGGAGCCTGCCCCGAGGATTGCCAATATTGTCCACAAAGTGCACGTTATAAAACGGGTTTGAAAAACGCACCGCTCATGTCCGTTGAGCAGGTACTGATCTCAGCCCGTAAAGCGCAAGCCGCAGGCAGTACCCGTTTTTGCATGGGGGCCGCATGGAGGACGCCGCACCAGCGGGATTTACCTTACCTGGAGCAGATGATAACCGGAGTTAAAGCGCTGGGGCTGGAAACCTGTATGACACTGGGTATGTTGGATCGACAACAGGTACAGCGCCTGGCCCAGGCTGGGCTGGATTATTACAATCATAACCTTGATACTTCACCAGAATTTTATCCCAATATTATCAGTACACGTACTTATCAGGAACGTCTGGATACGCTCGATAATGTACGCGCTGCAGGTATCAAAGTGTGTTGCGGTGGCATTATCGGGCTGGGAGAAAAGGTCGTTGATCGGGCTGGTTTATTAGTGCAGCTGGCAAATTTACCACAGCCACCAGAAAGCGTGCCTATAAATATGTTAGTCAGAGTAAAAGGCACACCGCTGGAAAAGAATACCAGCCTGGATCCCTTCGATTTTATCCATACTGTGGCCGTTGCACGTTTGATGATGCCAGATTCTTACATTCGTTTGTCGGCCGGGCGCGAACAGATGAATGAACAGACACAGGCTCTGTGTTTTATGGCTGGTGCCAATTCGATCTTCTATGGCAGCAAACTATTAACGACGCCCAATTCCCATGAAGATAAGGATCGTAAATTATTTGCCCGATTAGGGCTGAATCCACAACAGAAAATCACCTGATCCTGATCAGGTTAAGCAAACAGTTTGTTGCTGGCTAAAACAGAAAGCGAATATCAATCCTATATCGTTTTATCACGGGAATATCTGATGAGCTGGTCACTGAGAATAGAGCGCCAGCTGGCACAGCGTCGCCTGGGGGGATCCTGGCGTAGCCGCCCGCTGATCAAGGGTAATCACGGTCGTTTTTTACAGACGGACGGCCAGACTTGGCTCAACTTTTCTGGTAATGACTATCTGGGATTGCGCCAGGATGCCAGTGTGATTGCTGCATGGCAATGGGGAGCAGAACAATATGGTGTAGGCAGCGGTGGTTCAGGCCATGTCATTGGTTTTACTGAAGCGCATGCCAGGTTTGAACAACAGTTGGCAGAGTGGTTGGGTTATCCCAGAGCCTTGTTATTTATTTCTGGTTATGCTGCCAATCAGGCATTACTGACAGTATTGACTGGCAGGGGTGACAGGATACTGGCTGATCGCTTAAGCCATGCTTCATTACTGGAGGCAGCAGCCTGGTCTCCTGCTACCTTAAAACGTTTTCATCATAACCAGCCCGATTCCCTGCAAATATTATTGGATAAGCCCTGTAGCGGCCAGACTCTGGTTCTGACAGAAGGCGTATTCAGTATGGAAGGTGACAGGGCACCCCTGAAGGAATTATGGCAACGGGCCAGTGCCAGTGCAGCCTGGTTTTTAGTGGATGATGCTCATGGTATTGGTGTTCAGGGAGAAGGCGGCCGTGGCAGTTGTTGGCAACAGGGTATCAAACCACAATTGCTGGTGGTGACTTTTGGTAAAGCTTTTGGTGTGAGTGGTGCTGCAGTACTTTGTGATACATCATTGGCGCAATATTTAGTGCAGTTTTCCCGTCATCTGATATACAGCACGGCCATGCCACCGGCTCAAGCTTGTGCACTGAGCGCAGCGTTGCTGCGTATTCAACAGGCTGATGAGCTGCGTCAGATCTTACAACAACGGATTATGCAATTCCGCCGGGGTGCAAAAGGGCTACCCTTGGCACTTTCTTCTTCCGATACGGCAATTCAGCCTATGTTAGTGGGGGATAATCAACGTACGTTATTGTTAACACAACGTTTACGTGAGTACGGTATCTGGGTGACGGCCATTCGTCCCCCGGCCGTCCCGCAGGGGAGTGCCAGATTACGCATCACCCTGACGGCCCTTCATCAGGAAGCAGATATCCGTGATTTACTGGAGGCGTTGCATCATGTTTGCGAGTATCCGTAACCCTTTTATTGCCTGCCGGCATAAACAGGCAATTGCGACGGCATTCAGTCGGGCTGCTTGCAGTTATGATAGTGCGGCGCAGGTGCAACGACAAACGGGAACGCTATTATTCCGTCTCGGTCTGCATCATTACGGCAAGCAGGTTTTAGATGCAGGATGTGGTACCGGTTATTTTAGTCGTTGCTGGCGTACTGTAGGTAAGAAAGTATCCGCGCTCGATTTGGCGGAAGGTATGTTGCTTTACGCCCGCCATCAGGACTCAGCAGATCAATATGTCATGGGGGATATAGAACAGCTACCCTTACCGGACGGTTCCGTTGATATCTGTTTTAGTAATTTGGTGGTGCAATGGTGCCGGCTTAATGTGGTACTGGCCGAGTTATATCGGGTAACCCGGCCCGGGGGGATTATTTTATTTTCTACCCTGACGCAGGGCTCGTTGAGCACATTAGGGGATGCCTGGCAGCGGGTTGATGGTAACCGGCATATCAATGAATTTTTATCGATGGCACAGATAAAAACGCTCTGTAACCCGTATCGATCTCAATTAATGACACAATCCTGTTGGCAATTATTTCCTGATATTGTTTCGCTAATGCGTTCGTTAAAAAATATTGGCGCTACCCATCGTTATCAAAGATCGTCAACAGGGTTTATGGGCAGGGAGTCTCTGTCAGCGCTTGCGGCGGCTCATGTGTGCTACCAAGGGTATTATCCTCTGCCGTATCAATTGGCTTATGGATTAATTTATCGTGACTGACCGTTGGTTTGTCACCGGCACGGATACCGGCGTGGGTAAAACGCGGGTGAGCTGTGGATTATTGCAGGCAGCCGCCAGACAGGGTTATCGTACTGCCGGTTATAAGCCTGTGGCATCGGGTAGTGCAATGACACCGGATGGATTACGCAATTCTGATGCTCTGGCATTGCAGCGACATAGCAATATTAACGTGAGTTATCACGAGGTCAATCCCGTTACTCTGAAGGAAGCAACATCGCCACACATCGCCAGTAATGCGCAAGGGCGGGTTATTAAACTGGATGAATTATCACAAGGATTAAGAAAGTTGGAAAAACGGTCTGACTGGATAGTCATTGAAGGTGCAGGCGGTTGGTACACCCCCCTTTCAATGGAACACACTTTTGCAGATTGGGTACAGCTGGAAAAATTGCCCGTTATCCTGGTTGTGGCAATAAAATTGGGCTGTATCAATCATGCCCTGATGACGGCACGGATCATTTTACAACAGGGTTTGCCTCTGGTGGGTTGGATAGCCAATAACAGCAAATCTGCCATGAGCCGCTATACTGAATATATTGCAACGTTAAACGCTTTGTTACCCGCACCCCTTTTAGGGTGTGTGCCTTATTTACCTTATTTGAATGATGAGGGTGATATTGAATGCTATCTTAATTTGAGTGCATTAATGAAACCTGTGTGATTAATAACGGTCTCTTGCCCATGGCATGGGGGACGCAGTCAGTTATCCACTATTCCTGTGGATAACATTGTGCATTAGGTTTAGAGAAGTATGCTAAATTGAGCGCTGGCGCTGTGTAAATGCCTTTTGCCGTTATTCTCTACTGATGCCACCTTCAGGGGGGAAATAATCAACGGGTTTTTATCTGCATGTGCATTTTTTCATCTGATGGTTAAGTTCATGAGTAAACCCTTTAAACTTTGTGCTGAGTATATGCCTGCAGGCGATCAGCCAGAAGCCATTCATCAATTGAAAACAGGGCTGGAGAACGGGCTGGCGTATCAAACACTGCTTGGTGTTACTGGATCAGGTAAAACTTTCACGGTCGCCAATGTGATTGCTGATCTGAACCGGCCAACTCTGATTCTCGCACCTAACAAAGCGCTCGCAGCACAACTTTATGGAGAAATGAAAGCCTTTTTTCCTGAGAACGCAGTGGAATATTTTGTTTCTTATTACGATTACTACCAGCCCGAAGCTTACGTTCCCAGTTCTGATACTTTCATAGAAAAGGACGCATCGATTAATGAGCATATCGAACAGATGCGTTTATCGGCCACTAAGGCGTTACTGGAAAGGCGTGATGTGGTGGTGGTCGCATCGGTTTCTGCCATTTATGGCTTGGGTGATCCTGAACTCTATCTGAAAATGATGCTGCATTTAACATGCGGTATGATCATTAACCAGCGTGCCATTTTACAGCGCCTGGCAGAACTCCAGTACAGCCGCAATGATCATGTTTTTCAACGGGGCACTTTTCGTGTACGGGGTGAAGTGATCGATATCTTTCCTGCTGAATCGGATGAACTGGCTTTACGTGTAGAATTGTTTGATGAAGAAGTGGAACGCCTGTCATTATTTGATCCGTTAACAGGACGATTACATTATCAGGTACCCAGATTCACTGTTTATCCTAAAACACATTATGTCACGCCCCGGGAACGTATCTTGCAGGCCATGGAAGAAATTAAAGTTGAGCTGAAACAGCGGCGCAGTTTTTTTCTGGAAAATAATAAATTAATTGAAGAGCAGCGCCTCAGTCAACGCACTCAGTTTGATTTGGAAATGATGAATGAATTGGGCTACTGCTCTGGTATTGAAAATTATTCCCGTTATCTGTCCGCCAGGGCAGAGGGAGAGCCCCCCCCGACGTTATTTGATTATTTACCGGCAGATGGGCTATTGGTGATTGACGAATCCCATGTCACCATTCCCCAGATTGGGGGTATGTACAAAGGCGATCGTTCGCGCAAGGAAACCCTTGTTGCATATGGCTTTCGTTTACCTTCAGCACTGGATAACCGTCCGTTACGCTTTGAAGAATTTGAATCCAGGACACCCCAGACCATTCATGTTTCTGCCACACCGGGAAAGTACGAACTGGAAAAATCTGCTGGCACTATCATTGAACAGGTGGTACGACCCACCGGTTTGCTTGATCCCACGATCGAGGTACGTCCGGTAAGTACTCAGGTGGATGATTTATTATCTGAGATTCGTATCCGAGTGCAAATGAACGAACGGGTGTTGGTAACAACCCTGACGAAACGTATGGCAGAAGATCTCACCGAATACCTGACAGAACAGGGTGAACGTGCCCGTTACCTGCATTCTAATATTGATACCATTGAACGCGTTGAGATTATGCGTGATTTACGTCTTGGCAACTTTGATGTGCTGGTGGGTATCAATCTGTTGCGTGAAGGGTTGGATATGCCTGAAGTTTCGCTGGTGGCTATCCTTGATGCAGACAAGGAAGGTTTTTTGCGATCAGATCGCTCGTTGATCCAGACTATAGGGCGGGCAGCGCGTAATCTGAATGGCAAAGCTATTTTGTATGCGGACAAAATAACGGCATCAATGGCTAAAGCGATAAATGAAACTGAGCGGCGTCGTGTCCGGCAGCAAGAATGGAATGAGCAACGTGGCATTATTCCTCAAGGGTTGACCAAAAAAATTAGCGATATTTTGCCATTGAGGCAACCTGTCTTGCATGAAGGGAAGAAGATTAAAGGTAAGCAGGTCGCCAGTATGACCGATGACAGGCCCATGACACCAAAAATGTTTGAGCAGAAGATGCATGAATTAGAAACACAGATGTATGTGCATGCACAAAATCTGGAATTCGAACAAGCTGCTTATTTACGCGATCAGATGCATCAGTTGCGGCAACAGTTTATTGTATTTTCCTCGCAGGTGACGTCATAAGCAGGTAAAAACTCGATGCTGTATATTGGTCAGGATCCAAGAAGATATTGTTTTTTAAAGAATGAGTTTAATTTTTAACAGTGTTATACCACATTATAGATCTTAGCTGTTTGCAACAGTGCCATATCAATGATCATAAAAATTAATGAGACTGGTATTATAATCAATATGGATATTTTGTGTTTTCTAAAGAGGAAAATCGTATGTCCAGAATTTCCATCCATATGCGTCACGCGGTCCTCATGTGCAGCTGTTACATTTCTTTACCAGTCGAAGCAGTACCTGACCTTAAGACCGCAGATAGTTGGTGCAGAGCACGCAGTGGTAGCTGGTCGGTAGCTATATCCGCCGGTAAGTCGTACGTCGGGCGTTGCACCATGAAGTTACCAGAAACATTACCAGAGAAAATTATATCGGAGTCGTTCAATCGCGACTGCTCAGCCACAGGCGCAATGCAATGCGTCGTTCTCTTTCCTGTCGCAGCTGCCTTATTCACTGGTCCTGTATAAACAGTCTTTCAGTGATGATTGGCCGCATTTTTATCCCAATAGATGCCATTATCCTCTGTCAGTAATGAAATATGGCACTGTTAACAAAGTAATGTAAAGATCTGAAGGCAGGCGGTGGCAAAGAAAGAGAAAAAGGTAATATCCCGTTTATCAAAACGCAGGGTAGCCTTTTGTTCTCTTTTATCCTGCCGAAGA
>CAZBYB010000016.1:0-26098 GCA_964496225.1 uncultured Yersinia sp.
GCCCGAGGCCGTCAGGCTCACGGGGGCAGCCAGTGAGGCCCCGGCCTGGTACCTTACGCAGGAAGCGCGCATCCTGCGTCCCCCGCGCCTGAATGCCGCCCACTTCCTGCACTTTCTGGGGCAGGAAGCCGGAGAATCCGGCAGCTACTACATCCATGACCAGAATACGAGTGCCCTCTGGCGGGTCAATGACAGTACCTCTGTGCTGATGGGGCATTATGCTTCCGTACGGCTGGCCCAGCGGACCCTGATACTGCAGATGACAGGAGGGCAGAAAACCCGGCCGCCGCGGCTGGCGGAGGCGGACAGCCTCATTATCAGCGGCAGCACCCCGGAACAGCGCAGCTGGCTGCTTGCTCCTGAAGACCTGATGCATTACCGGCAGATTGTGATTGATGACCGGGGTACAGGCAGCATCGTACGTATCACTCCGGCTAATGGAGAACGCTTTACGGTACGGCACACGGACGGGGACACGGTACTGTCCGGCACCGGGGCAGATGTATTGCTGATGCAGGGCAACGGCGGTGATGCAGGGCAGGGCCTGCGGCTTGCCATCGGTGATGCGCCTCCGATGAAACAGCATCAATTAGCGGCAACGGATGGCATTCGGTATGGCGCAAAGGGTAATGATCAGTGGACCTTTTCACAAGGCAGCGGGCACGTGCGTATACAGGACAGCGGCGGGGAAGATACCCTGACTATGGCAGCGCATACACTCAAACCAGAGGCTCTTTTCTTCAGAAAAAGGGGAAAAGACCTGCACATAACTGTTGAAGGTTCCGGTGATGACAGCATAGTGATTGCAGATCACTACAGTGCTCAGGGTAACGGAAAAATGGAACATATCCGGCTGGGGAAATATCAGCTAAGTGGCAGCGCCATTGACAAACTGACTGACGCAATGGCTGGATTTTCACTGGATGTGCAGGAACATCCGCAATCAAAAGTCCCTGCTGAGACCTTTGACATCGGGTGGGTGACACTGCCTGCATAATAGATGATTTTATCGGCAGCGCCGGGAGAGAGGCATCTTCTCCTGGCTATCATGATCCCGCAATAAAGGTTTGAACCATGCATATTCTGGTCACAGGCGCAACAGGCTTAATCGGGCACCCGCTGACCCGACAATTGCTGGCACGCGCTCATCAGGTGACAGTACTCACGCGCTCTCCTGAGCGTGCGAGAGCCATATTTGAGGATCGCGTCAGTTACTGGTCTACCCTGGCTGATAAAAGCGATCTCAATCATCTCGACGCCGTAGTGAATCTGGCGGGTGAACCGATAGCCGATAAGCGCTGGACATCAGCACAAAAACAGCGTCTGTGCCAGAGCCGCTGGACCATCACTGAACAATTAGCACGCCTGATTAATAACAGCAGCCAACCGCCCAAGGTATTTATTTCCGGCTCTGCGGTGGGATTTTATGGCAACCAGTGCCAAAGACCCGTTACGGAACAAACACTACCCCATGACGAATTTACTCATCAGTTGTGTGCACGTTGGGAATCATTGGCACTGGTAGCCGGCGGCCAGACACGTGTTTGTCTGCTGCGTACTGGCGTGGTTTTGGCTATCAATGGTGGTGCACTGGCGAAAATGCTCCCTCTATTTCGCCTTGGCCTTGGAGGGTATGTCAGCAATGGCCAACAATATTTTCCCTGGATACATCAGGATGATATGGTGGGCAGCATTCTTTATCTGCTGTGCCATGATGAACTGCACGGTCCTTTTAATCTGGTATCCCCCCATCCGGTAAACAATGCACAGTTTAGCACTACGCTGGCCCATGTGCTTAACCGCCCGGCTGTGTTACACATGCCGGCCAGTATCCTCCGCCTGCTCATGGGTGAATCGAGTATATTGATGCTGACCGGGCAGCGGGCACTACCCATAAGATTGGTGGCAGCAGGCTTTCATTTTCGTTATGCCTGGCTGGAAGAGGCACTGAGAAATTTGCTGAAAAAACCACAGGGTTAGTTGATGCCAGCCGAACGCAGGCCTGGCCAGCGTATAAACAAATCCTCGGGTAATTCAATATCAAACTGATCGATGATTCGATTAACGGTTTGATCAATAATATCCTGTACCGTTTGTGGCCAATGATAAAAGGCCGGTAAAGGTGGCATAATAACAGCACCTGATTCTGCTGCTTTCACCATTAAGTTTAGATGGCCCAAATGAAAGGGCGTTTCCCGCACGCATAATAGCAAAGATCGCCGCTCCTTGAGCGTAACATCTGCAGCACGAATAAGTAAATTATCAGCATAGCTATGAACAATACCTGATAGGGTTTTTATAGAACAAGGAAGAATCACCATGCCTGCTGTTTTAAACGAACCGGAAGCGATACTGGCAGCGATATCGCGCGTATCGTAAACCACATCAGCCAGTGCCTGCACATCCCGTACGCGCAATGGTGTTTCCAGAGCCAGAGTTTGCCTGGCCGCGTTACTGATAATTAAATGCGTTTCAAGCCCGGCCATACCCTGCAGGACCTGCAACAACCGTACAGCGTAAATCACGCCGCTGGCACCAGAAATGCCGATAATAAGCCGCTTCATGAAGCTCTGCCATGCAGGATCAAAACAAAAAATAAGGAGCCTATCAGGATACAGTGATTCGTTTTATATACCAGTTATTAATATATCTATGGCAGAAAAAATTTCGTCCCTCATATATTGGACTTCACAAACAAAATTTTTATAATTCAAATTTTTTACAGAAATGGTCGTCATTAAATTAGTCATAACCATATATCTTTTATTTTCTATCACTGCAATAGGGGTTAGTTTTTTCAGCTGAGCTTTGGCATCATAACTCACCAATGGAATAACGACCCTGCTACCTAAATCACTCATCATTTCGTTTTGAACATCAATGAAATACGGATAAGTACCCTTGCTGCTGGTTGATATATTTCTATAAACTGCAAATTGTGACATTATAAAACCTTCAGTTCTTCATCGTCTGACAATAAGCCAGAACCCTCTATAAACTGATTGCATGCTGCGATCGCTGCCCTATTTTCATTGCGCCATTGCTGGCTTTTATGTTTTTTAATTTCTTCTGCCAATGCATTATCAAAGATTGTTGTTAAATTAATGTTTAGCTCCTTTGCTTCCTTAAGCAAATCACTGCGTACAGAAACATTCGTTGTTTTGCGTTGCAAACCTGTTCTAATAATTGACATAACAGAGATCTCCAAATTTTTACATTAACTTTAATAATTACTATTACATATTGAAATAGGATTGTCCATTATGTGGTTGAATGCATTATATAAGCAGAATAGCTTATATAACCGATTTTGCAGCTTCTCTGATACTTAAAAGACCGATCTCGCCTGTTAATACCTTTTATCCGCACTGGCAGGTCATTAATCAGCGGCTGTACCGGATTGAAAGGATGCAGCATGAGAAAGGAAATTTGATGTGCTTTGCAGGTACTGCGCAAACCATTGGATAGGGCGACTGAATTGTGGAATCAGCTGTGATTGTTTCCAGTCGGAATGTTGTGAAAAAGAAGTAAAAATATCTAAAAAAAATAATATAGCAGCAACAATCAAAATGCCACGCACTGTTCCAAAACAAACACCTAACATTCTGTCAATCCCTGATAAATCGGTACGTTCAATCAATGACCCCATCACGCGGCTTACTATTGAAGCAACGATCAGGGTAGCAATGAATAAGCTAATAGCCGCTACAATATTACGGATTAGGGCATCATCAAACCACGTGAACCAGACCGCCAGATTAGCATAAAAGCGGCTGGCAACAACAAAGGCACAGCCCCACGCGACCAGCGATAGTGCCTCGCGCACAAACCCACGGATGATACTGATTAATGCGGAAAATCCGATGGTCGCAATAATGCAGTAATCAATCCAAATCATAAAACGCCATTTCAGTCATATCCCCATGGTCACAGGATCATCACGACATCACGTTCACCGCAGTGTTGTTAACGACCGATACTGTACATTTTTACCTGACCGTTTAACCCGCTGAGCGAATTAAGCTCAGGTAATACCGATTGTAATTTTTGCCTGGAGGTATCCGGACCGACATATAAACGCGTAATCTTCCCGTTAACTGGCACGGCAGGTACTGTGAAGGCCTTATAACCAGACCTACGTAATGTTGCCACAATCTCATTCACTCTCACGGCATTTTTCAACGCACCCAGCTGAACAACAAAGGCCTGCACAGAAGGTGCTGTTTCGCGCACGACATCAACGCGTTGAGTATCACGTTTAATATCCTCTGGTTTATCTGGCTGACGTTTAACGGGTAAGGACGGAGCATCATCCATAACCTGCAAAGCAGGAGGGGTCGATAATGTTGTCTGTTGCGGTCGTGCCGGTAAGGGCTGATCCACTGCTGCTATCCCCTTGTGATGATCCTCCGTTTCGGGTAGTAACGGAATGGCAGAAAACACATTTTCATCTTCATCGTGTTTTTTTTTACCGTTAAGCAATGCTGGCAAAATAATGACGCTGAGCACCACGAGAATCAAGGTCCCAATCAGACGATTTTGAAACTGACTTGCCATTTCTTCATCCTTCCCATGTCCAGGACTCTACGGCGGCCATTACAGGTGCCACTGTGTGAAATGAACCACAGACAACGACTGCATCCTCTCTTCGCGCATCCTGCATAGCCTGACGCCATGCACTTTCGACATCATCAAACAGACGCGCTCCTGCCAGGTGTCTGGCTAATACCTGTGCACTGGCACCTCGTGGTACTTGCAGCGAGGTACAATACCATTCATCAACTTGTACAGACAAATATGCCAGTGTACCTTCAATATCTTTATCTGCCAGCATGCCAATAACTGCATATATTTTACCATAAAAATCAGGTAGTTGAGACAGACGATCTGCCAGATAACATGCTGCATGTGGATTATGAGCCACATCAAGGATGAGTAAGGGGTATTGACGGACAATCTGAAAACGACCTGGTAAGCGGGCACTGGCTAAACCCTGACGAATTGCCGCTTCACTCACCGTTAATGATGAATAATGCAATACTGCAAGTGCAGTAGCCGCATTCTGCAAAGGTACAGCAGGTACTGGCAATAGAGTTAAATGCGTGGCACCCGATTGCCAGCACCAAGTGTCATTATGGCGTTCGAAAAACCAGCTATCATCCCGACCATAAAGCGGAGCGCCAAGCTGTTTTGCCACCTCACTAACCGTCTGTGGTATGTCTGCTTCCCCGACTATCGCAGGTTTACTGGCACGAAAAATCCCTGCTTTTTCACGACCGATACTCGCCCTGTCAACACCCAGCCATTCTATGTGATCCAGAGCAATACTGGTAATGGCGGCAACATCAGGATCAATAATATTGGTGGCATCCAACCGGCCCCCCATACCCACTTCCAGAATAACAACATCAAGCTGGGCTTGCTTAAACAAATATAATGCAGCTAACGTGCCAAATTCGAAATAAGTCAGAGAAACAGTATCACGTCCTGCTTCTATGTGAGCAAAGGCCTGACAATGTGCCGCCTCTGAAAGCACCTGACCTTGAATACGCACCCGTTCAGTGTAATTCAGTAAATGCGGTGAACTGTACACACCCACCCGCAGACCTGCAGCGAGCAAAATAGATTCCAGCACGCAACAGGTGGTACCTTTACCATTGGTTCCGGTAACAGTAAAAACCACCGGCGCAGGGTTAAGCAACGCAATAGCGGCAGCAACTTTCCCGATACGTTCAAGCCCCAGTTCTATGGGCTTAATGTGTAAACATTCAAGCCAGGCAAGCCATTCAGCCAGAGATGATGGGGCAGTTTGACAATGATTCACGTTTACAGGCTCCTGGCTTATTTCAGCCAACCTTACCGGAAGATATGTTTCATCAGTTTTGATGGGTATCACCCGTAAATTCAGCGCTGACAGGTTGGGGTTGATGCGTTAACTTTGACAGAATGCTGGCTAATGTCTGGCGCATCTTCAATCGATGTACGATCATATCGAGGGCGCCCTTTTGAATTAAAAACTCACTGCGCTGAAAACCCGCAGGTAACTTCTCTCTGACTGTTTGCTCAATGACCCTTGGACCTGCAAAACCAATCAGTGCTTTAGGTTCAGCAATATTGATATCACCTAACATAGCCAGGCTTGCAGAAACGCCTCCCATAGTGGGATCGGTCATTACCGAGATGTAGGGCAATCCATGATCCTGCATTTTTGCCAGGGCTGCACTGGTTTTTGCCATTTGCATCAGTGAGAAGAGTGCTTCCTGCATGCGAGCGCCGCCACTGGAAGAAAAGCAAATCAATGGACAACCATCACATAACGCCTGCTCAACTGCACATACAAAACGTGCCCCTACTACCGATGCCATCGATCCCCCCATAAAAGCAAACTCGAAAGCAGCAGCGATAATGGGCATACCCTGAAGGATACCTTTCATCACGACCAGTGCGTCTTTTTCTTGTGTCACTTTTTGTGCGCTGGAAAGACGGTCCTTATATTTTTTGGAATCCTTAAATTTCAGGATATCCCTGGGCACAAGCTCACTACCCAATTCAACTTCAGTACCCGCATCCAGAAAAGCATGCAAACGTTCACGGGCAGAAATACGCATGTGGTGATCGCACTTTGGACAAACCTGTAAATTACGCTCAAGCTCCTCACGGTACAAGACCTGCCCACAACTGCTGCATTTAGTCCAGACGCCTTCCGGAATATTTGCCTTACGAGTTTGGGTGATATTACTTTTATTAAGAATTCGCTCAATCCAGCTCATTGATGACCTGTTATGTTGTTTATTGTAATAAATCAGATAGTTAACACATATTTTTGCCTGAAAATTAGGCGATATTACACCATAAAACACAACATCGCGCTACATATTCATCAATGAGTGACTTCACCCTGTCGAACGATAAAATTCAGAGTCTGGCCTGTATTTTACATAAAGCAGGCGTATATAAAGTGCAGAGTACACGCCCTATGTATTTTGTATTATTATGCGTGATGGTATTTTTGGATGGCAGGTTGGTTCAGGCAGCTGGTGAAATGAAAGAAATAGGGGCTGATTTTGATTAACAGGAAAAAAAGCACAATTATCTTACTTATTATATCGTTCACCGTATTATTTTATCTGGATAAAAACCATGGAAAATCAGATAAAATTGATTATAAAATAACCGATATATATAAAAACGAATTGGGTAATCTTTGCTGGCCGACTCAGGTAACACAAATAGATAATGATTATTATATCGCCGATTATAAAAATAACAGGTACGTATATACAAAAAATGGAAATTGGTTTCAGTCAACACTAGATTTGCAGGGTTCACACTCTCTGGTGAAAGATATGAATGGAAACTTTGTTATTGATGACACAGAAAATGGCAGGGTGATAGTATCTAAAACAATGAATAAAAAAGATATAATAAAAATATTATCCTACTCTGGAGGTGAAAAATTTAATCGGCCTCATGATATTGCTGTATCAGATGACGGATTTATTTTCATCATTACGTCAGATAAATTAATTCGCCTGAATAGAAATTATGAAGAATCAGGAGAAATGAAGTTTCCACCAGAGATTTGGGGTTACGCACGTTCAATAAAATTTCTAAAAAACCAATTATTTATAATAAATTCAAGCAAAGGAGGTGTAATCAGAATAGTGGACTTTCAGAATAGGAGGTACGAAGTAATAAAAACACTTGCACATAAAAGAGATGGTCCTGCTGGATCATTTGATACTACGGGCCCGGTAATTAATGATATTGAATATTATAATGGTTACTATTATGCAAGTAACTACTTCACAAAATCATACTCATCAGGACAAGATTACAATAAATTTAGATTGATAAGATGGAAGAAATGGGATGATTTTAAAAATGGTAATTTCGAAGATGTTAGTAACCTGATAAAAAATAATCAGGTTCCGTACTTTATGAATGTTTCAGGTGACGTAAAAAGTCTACTTTTAACAACATTTAACCACGAAAAACCCTGCCACAATGAATCAGTGATTTCAATCACTATGGTGCACTGATGTGGATCAGCTGACTATAGCGGGGCGATATCATTTATTAATAAAAGGCTTAGCGAATCCATTGTTGTTTCAAAAGGGATGCAATCGACCGGCAGGGGGATGAGTACGGCAATTCATGTGGATTGTTAATCGCAATACCCGGCTGGTATGTTATCAAAGCATCCATTACTGAGCATATTCAATTAGTTCTTATCCATCCCGGTTAGTTCAGCACGAAACTTGTGCTTATAAAAATGATGTTGAACCATTTACAGTCACACTCTGAATTAATTATTTTTTAAAATACCCTGCCCAAATTCATTGATAACCTTTCCATTCATATATGTATTTATCAAAAAAAATAATATGTTACTGCTTTTTCTGACAACCTGATGTTCTGCTGTGGCGTAAAATTTCAATCACGCCCGGTAACAGAGAGATCACAATGATCATCAGCGTTAACAACTTCAGGTTATTCTGTACCACAGGTAAATCACCAAACAGATAACCTGCATACGTCAATGATAAAACCCAAACTAAAGCGCCTACCAGGTTATACAGCATAAAATGGGGGTAGAACATTTTTCCTATCCCTGCAACAAAAGGCGCAAATGTGCGGATAATAGGAACAAAACGCGCCAGAATAATGGCCTTACCACCATGTTTTTGATAAAACCAGTGAGCTCTCTCCAGATAACGACGGCGAAATAGTCTGGAATCCGGATTGCTGAATAGTTTCTCGCCAAAAATACGTCCTATGCTGTAATTAACGGCATCACCGAGAACAGCAGCAACCACCATTATCGCAACCATTAAATGAATATTCAGGTTATTTGAGGGCATTGCTGCCAATACTCCTGCGATAAAGAGCAAGGAATCTCCTGGCAGAAAAGGTGTCACGACAAGGCCTGTTTCACAAAATAGAATTAAAAACAAGATGCCGTAAATCCAGATACCATAACGCGCGATCAGATCGGCCAGATGAACATCAATATGCAGGATAAAATCGATCACAAACTGTATAAATTCCATAACGGTTCTCAGCATTTTCTATTGCATTACTTGCCTGTCACTTTTATCTATCGACTAAAAATTGAGGCCACGTCGATAATATAGGCAAATCAAAATGATCCGGGTAGTCCACCGATACCAGATATAATCCTTCTGCTTTAGCCGTCGCTGCTGCACAAGTGCGATCTTTCTGCGCCAATAATTCAGAAATCCAGTGTACATCCTGCTTACCACAACCTATTTCCAGTAAACTGCCAACAATATTGCGCACCATATGATAGACAAAAGCATTGGCCTTAATATCAACAATAACATAAGCCCCCTGCCGGGTAACATTGATATGTTTGATATTGCGCCACGCTGTTCTGGACTGACATTGCACAGCACGAAAGGACGTAAAGTCATGTTCTCCCACCAGACATTGGGCTGCGTTTGCCATACGCACTGCATCTAATGGCCGATGATAATGCGTCACCCCCCTTGCCAGCACGGCAGGGCGGTGAGAATGATTAAATATAATATAAAGATAGCGTCTGGCCGTCGCACTGAAACGGGCATGAAAATCTTGTGCCACTCTTTTTACCCAGCGTACGGCGATATCCGGGGGCAAATGTGCATTCATACCCAAAGTCCAGGCTGTGTCTGGACGCAGTACTGTGGTCATAAAATGCACAACCTGCCCCGTGGCATGTACCCCCGCATCGGTGCGCCCGGCACAACACAAGCTAATGGGTTGTCTGGCTATCTTAAATAAGGCAGATTCAAGACAGGCCTGAATACTGGTCACCTCATTCTGACGTTGCCAGCCACAGTAGCGGCTGCCGTCGTATTCAATACCCAGTGCCATTTTTAAGGTCACGTCGGCAAACATAGGCAGGGATAACTCACCAGGCATCAGTCACGTAGCCCTGAAATTATTAATGCCATGTGCTGGCGAAGCCCAGTTTTTGCCATAATCCAGCACTGGGTTCATCATCAGCCTGTACGCAGAGGGAAGACCATTCCCTGCGCTGCTGATAATACCGGCGCAGTCGGTCAAATTCACCCGCCGTTGCTGCAACGCGCCGCAATGAAGCATCATCAGAACGCACGTCATACACCAGGTTTATTAATCGTTTAAATTTGCTTTCATCCAGAGGACCTTTGAAACGCAGATAGCTGAATTCAGCTGGGGGTAATAATGTAGACAACGCCACCTGTTGCTCTTGACCCATATACTGACTGAAAGCTTCAAAAACGGCTACTGTCCCCCTGGCCTTTCCTTCAAGGCTATAACCAGCAATATGAGGTGTCCCAATATCAACCCTGTCCAGCAATGGCAACAACAATTCTGGTTCAGGTTCCCATACATCCAGCACTACACGAAGTTTTTTGCCCTTTTCCAAAGCCTGTAAGAGTGCCCTGTTATCCACCACAGCACCCCGGCTGCTGTTAATCAGGATACGATTATCTGGCAGTGCCGCCAGAAGCTGTGCATCCACTAGATGTAAACTGGTATGTGCCCCTGTTTTATTCAGTGGTGTATGGAAGGTCAGGATATCCGCTTCACGCACCAGCTTGTCCAGTGGCCAGAACTCACCTGCATCGCCTCGTTCAAGACGGGGTGGATCGCAGGACAGAGTACACACACCCATGGCATTCAGACGGGACTGCAAATTCGATCCCACATGACCGAGGCCAACAATACCAACGGTCTTATCCTGTAACTGAAAGCCGTCCCGTTCAGCCATCAGGAGTAATGCAGAAAGCACGTATTCAACCACCGCGATAGCGTTACAACCAGGAGCAGCAACAAAACGGATGCCCTGCTGATTTAACCATGCCTTATCGACATGATCCGTCCCGGCAGTCGCTGTACCCACAAATCTGATGGGTGTTCCTTGTAACAATTGAGCATCGACTTGTGTGATCGAACGCACCATGAGCGCATCAGCACGGGACAATAACTCATGAGGGATGGCTCGACCGGATACTAACTGGACGTCACCCCTCTGTTGGAAAAGTTGCCGGGAATAGGGCATATTTTCATCGACAAGAATTCTCATATTGCTCTCCAGCAGATACCTTTAATTCAGTCAGCGCACCCGGTGCTAATTTTTTACTTTGCCAGATAAGGAATAAGATAGCGGAACCACCATAAAGGTTGCCATAAAGGATGTTTCTGCTCCACTGGTTTAGCCCTTGAGAAAGTGGCATAAATCATCCAGTGAAAATTTAAAAATTGCCTGCTGTGTCCATGCTCAGCACCATAACGTTTTATCTCCTCTTGCTTTTTTGTATCCATAAAGGTACTCAATCCAGTATCCCGTTCCAGAGAATGCCATGAGCTCTCACGGTCCAGCTCTCTTTCCCGGCAACGGAAGCGACGTGGCAAATATTTCTGTTTTGAACCATGATATTTATGATACTTGACAAAACGGTAGTCTTCGGCACCGTGATGACCGGAAAACTCCTCATCGTAACCAAAATGACGCATAAAACGGGCGCGCGACATGAAAAAAAGATTGCTGTGACCCTTTTGAAGGCCTGACGAATTAACAGCATCACGGTAAATTTTATAAAAACATCTCCCCGGATTAGATCTGTTAACCATATGCCATAAGGTTTCTTCGTAAAATTCATGATCCAGATCACTCATCACGATCTTGTCAGATTTAGCATAGGTGACACCCAAATTTCTCGCTCCCGACTGATTCCAGGGAATATCATCGGTAATTTTAAGCCAGGTCATATTCAAATTAAATTCAGGAAGTGAATATTCAATAGGACTGCCATCATCAACGATCACAAAATAGATAACATCCAGTAAACTGTCAGAAAATTTTTCATATTTCTTGAAAAGATCAATGACTGAATTAATATTTTTCTGATTACAATAAAAATGAGTCACAAAAGTCAATTTTATATGAGAAAAGTTACTTTTTTTTATATCCATTATGTTAGTTTCATCATTTTTATGCAGCTAATCACACTGGCGCGCATAATACCGACAGGAAAAGCAATAATAAATTATCCATACTTACGCACCATCAGACTGGCATTGGTACCACCAAAACCAAAACTATTAGACATTACGGTCGTCAATACGCGTTCAGTAGGCTGGGTAATGATATTCATTCCGGATGCCTGCTGATCCAGCTCATCAATATTAATACTTGGTGCAATAAAACTGTGTGCCATCATCAATAAACAGTAAATGGCTTCCTGCACACCGGCAGCGCCTAAAGAATGACCCGTCATCGCTTTGGTTGCAGAGATGGCGGGCGTTTCATCGCCGAATACTTCCCGGATGGCCTCAAGCTCTTTGACATCACCCACTGGCGTGGAAGTACCATGCACATTGATATAGTCAATCGGTATGTTATTACTCTCTTCCATGGCCATTTTCATACAACGCACCGCGCCTTCACCTGAAGGCGCCACCATATCAGCACCATCAGATGTGCTGCCATAACCGATAATTTCAGCATAGATATGCGCATCGCGCGCCAGCGCGTGTCCAAGCTCTTCAACCACCACCATCCCCCCGCCACCAGCAATCACAAAACCATCACGGCGGATATCATAAGTACGGGAAGCTTTTTCCGGTGTACTATTATACTGAGTGGAAAGTGCGCCCATCGCATCAAAATCACAGGCCATTTCCCAACACAATTCTTCAGCACCACCGGCGAAAACAATATCCTGTTTGCCCAACTGAATTAGCTCAAGAGCATGACCGATACAATGGGTGGACGTCGCACAAGCAGAACTGATGGAATAGTTTACACCTTTAATTTTAAAAGGGGTCGCAAGGCAGGCTGAAACGCCAGATGCCATTGATTTAGTCACCATATAAGGACTCACACCGCGCAGACCACGGTCCCGCATACCATCAGCAGCAGCAACCTGGCTACGGGGAGACCCCCCTCCAGATCCTACAACCAAACCACTACGGTAATGAGAAATATGCTGTGGCCTCAGGCCGGAATCCAGAACGGCTTCCTGCATGGCAAGATAAGCATAAACTGATGCATCACTCATAAAGCGTAATGTCTTGCGATCAATAAGACTGGTGGTATCAAGCTTTACCGCACCCCATACGTGGCTACGCATCCCCATTTTTTCAAATTCGGGTGAAAAAGTAATGCCAGAACGACCTGTGCGCAAAGATGTCAGGACTTCCTGTTGGTTATTACCAATGCTGGAAACAATACCCAAACCAGTAATTACTGCACGCTTCATTCAATACCTCTTTTGAGACTTAACCTTAAGCATTTTGCGTTTTTGCCATACTTTAGCGTACAGTTGTACGCCGAACAAGTCTAATCAATGCAGCAGCGGCAGATAATTATTAAATTAATACTTAATCCACCCTGGCAGGGATATGCTGGTATTGGCCGAGGATATCTTCAAGAGGTATTAAATATTAGAACGGGAAAGGCAGAAGCTAAACCATCTGGCAAAAACATTTTGCATGAATTACTTGCACAGCTTAACTCAAATGCCACAGTCCGGTTGACAGGCTATGGTGTACTCATTAGACAGAAAACAGGCCTGCAACAGCACCTGATTAACCATCAAACAGGATCTTTATTACTAAAAAAATCCACTTCATCAGATGACGTTGTTATTTGCAATAACGCTGACCTCATTGAGACTGCTGCAGGATTATTGCCTGACGAACCAGAACGCTCCATAATCCTTGGCATGTCAGCAGAAGTAGCAATTCCAGCAATCTTGACACGCGCCTGAAGTGGCTTATCCGGGTCCTCGCCATTAATATCAAAACTCAACCTCACTGGACCACCCGTTCTTACTATTTTATCGATCATAAAAAATCCCCGTTATTCAATATTGGTGAGAATTATCGCTCTAAAGGCATAACATAATATATAAAAAATCGCTCTTTTTTTCACAGAAAAAAATCATTTATTTACATTTAATTAACGATAATCGTGATAAATTTATATAGAAAGCTTTACAATCAAATACAATGCCTTATTACCATGCTGATCAATGCATCGGCTGAGCCAACTGTACCAGTGAGATTAAAGGTTGCGGATAAACCCCTAACAACAGAACCAAGGCTGAGGAAATCAATACCACCACACCACCCGCTGTTAAGGCCCAATTGTTAGGCGTATCACGCTGTAACATTTGTGGTGCAGGTAAAAACAGACTGACCATGACACGCAAATAGTAATAAAGACCAACGGCGCTTCCTAACACAACAGCACCCGTTAACCACCACAAACTGGCACTGACACCCATGGCAATGACAAAAAATTTACCGATAAAACCCAGTGTCATCGGAATCCCTGCCAGGGATAACATCATAATGGTCATTACGGTAGATAGAATCGGTTTATGCCAGAATAAGCCGCGATAGGAAAATAACGAATCAGTATCCGCACCACTATAAGGGCTGGACATCATGCTGACCACGCCAAAAGCACCTAAACTGCTGAATAAATATCCGGCAAGATAGACGCCAAGCGTTTCCAGTGCCAGCTCATGCGACTGTACAGCCACCAGCACAACCAGTAAATAACCCAAATGCGCGATAGAAGAATAACCCAGAAGACGTTTGATATTGTTTTGGCTGACTGCCATCAAATTACCAAACAGAATTGAGCACAGGGCCATCACCGACAGCAAAAAACGTAACGCTTCGTTCCCTGTGGTATACAAAAACAGACGCATGATTACAGCAAAAATCGCTATCTTGCCCGCTGTGGCTAGAAATGTTGATACAGGCGCAGGCGCTCCCTGATACACATCCGGTGTCCAAAGCTGGAAGGGTACTAGTGACAGTTTAAAACCCAGACCAACGAGCATCAGGCCAAACCCCGCCAGAATCAGAGGTTGCTGTATTATGTCGCCACTCAGACTGAGTCCCAAGGCACTGAATGATAAACAACCCGATTGGGCGTAATATAATGCGATGCCAAACAGTAAAAATGACGATGCTGCCGCTGACAACAACATGTATTTGATGCTGGCTTCCAGGGACCGCTTCTGACGATACGCATAACCAATCAATCCAAACAATGGCAAAGAAATCAATTCAATACCCAGAAATAATGCAGCCATGTGATTGGCACAGGCCAATAGAATTCCCCCCATGGCCGCAATGAGTACCAGTAAATAAAATTCTTCACGATTATCCGGATAACCTGCAAGCCACGGGTAAGCAAAAGTACAGGTCGCCAGACTGGCCACCAGCACGAGCCCGATATAGAAAATACCCATCCATACGTACCAGTAACGTGACCTCCAGGGGCACAACCTGTATTACAAAATACAGAGATATCAACGCCAGATTGAGGCCTGTAACCGTCAAGGTTGCGTTTAAGAAATGATCACGGCGCCATGCAATCGACAGCATCACCACTACCACCGTCAACCCAATGATCAACAGAGGTAACAGTGCGATCAGTTGTTGAAAAGTTATTATCATGGCAAATTACGGCCCTGTTGTTGAAATTAATAAAGCGCGAAACCCGTGTTGCAAGTTACTCATCACAGCAGAGGAGGTATCTAAAACCGGCTGTGGGTAAATCCCCAAAAGCACTAATAGTACTACCAACAGCAGGATGACAGACAGTTCCCTGGCATTCATTGCCCGCAACTGTTTTTCTGATGCAGGTGCACCGAAATAGGCTTTCTGTACTAAGATCAATGAATACACCGAGGCAAACACCAAACCAAAGGTTGAAATCAGGGTAATGACCGGAACAACCTTAAAACTCCCCAACAGGATCATAAATTCACCCACAAAATTACCCGTACCCGGCATACCCAAAGTGGCAACAGCAAAAAATAATGACAGCGCAGGGATCAATGTTATCCGCCCCCATAAGCCGCCCATCTGACGCATATCACGTGTATGCAGGCGTTCATAAATTTGCCCACAAATAATAAACATCCCCGCCGCAGACAGACCATGGGCAATCATTTGAACCACAGCACCCTGCCAGGCCAGCTGACTACCGGTATAGATGGCAATGAGAACAAACCCCATATGGGAGATACTGGTATAAGCAATAAGCCGTTTAATATCCGTCTGACAAAATGCCATCCAGGCGCCATAAAAAATGCCCGCTACTCCCAACCACATAGCAATAGGTGCAAATGCCTGCGATGCATTGGGAAACAGGGGTAAGCTGAAACGAAATAAACCATAGGCGGCTGTTTTCAACAGAATACCGGCTAAATCAACTGAACCCGCAGTAGGCGCCTGACTATGAGCATCAGGCAACCAACCATGTAAGGGTACCACGGGCATTTTTACCGCAAAGGCAATAAAAAAACCCAGCATCAGTAAATATTCAATTCCGTAAGACATTGGTGTTTTCAATAGATTATGGTAATTGAAGGTCCAGATACCCGTTGCGTCCTGATGAACAAAAACCAAGCCCAGTATGGCAATTAACATCAACAAACCACTAGCCTGAGTATAAATAAAGAACTTAGTGGCTGCCGTGATCCTGGTTTTACCATCAGAGGCTTTGTGTCCCCATAAGGCAATCAGGAAATACATGGGCACCAGCATCATTTCCCAGAAAAAGAAAAATAAAAACAGATCAATGGCCAGAAAAACCCCAATGACACCGCCCAGGATCCATAACAGATTCAGGTGAAAAAACCCCTGATAACGCTCAATTTCACTCCATGAACAGAGGATGGCCAACACACCAAGCAAGTTAGTCAGTACCACCATTAACAGGGACAAGCCATCGAGCGCCAGGTGAAAAGAAATACCAAAACGCGGGATCCAGGGAAGCACAAACTCCAGCTGCCACTGAGGCATATCCGTTGGTGTCAGCAGGGCATACTCGCCCTGTAACCACAGTTGCAGGGAAAATACTAAGGTGATCCCCATGGCTACTAGTGCCACCCAACGGGGTACCCAAGTACCCAAACGTTCACACTGCCAGCACAGTAAGCCACCGATAAAGGGGAGAAGAATGAGCCAAGGTAGTAACATGGCGTTTGGTATCCCTAAATTAAATTAACAGTAACAGCGCCAGTACGATTACTGTACCCACACCCAGAGATGCAATGTACCAACGCACCTGTCCATTTTCACTCAACGTCAAAACACGATTGCCCCAGCGGGAAAGCATCACGGGAGTATTCATCACTGAGTTTAAAGGATCCGACTGAATTAATCGTGCCACGCCAAGATAAGGTTTAATGAAAATATATTTGTATAATAAGTCAAAACCCCAAGCATGAAACCAGACCAACGCTAAAATACGACCTGGAATACTTTGTGCCATAAGGTTGACGAATCGACGCTTACCCGCATACAACAGGATCGCCAGTACCATACCGGCAATCACAATCACGCCTGACAAAATCTCCAGTTGTATTTTACCTGTTGCGATAAAATGATTTTCGGGCAATACCATTGCCAGCGGGGGTGTAATAAGTGCACCAATAAAGGTCGATAACAGCAATAAAACCATTAAGGGCACATGATGACTTAACCCTTTCGGTGGATGAGGTTGGGTTTGCTGCTTACCATGAAACACAATCAAAATCATACGGCATGTGTAAAGCGCCGTCAGGAAAGCACCCACTAGACCTGCAATCAACAGGTCATGATATCCCCCCGCCAAAGCGCCCCACAGGATTTCATCTTTACTATAAAAACCAGCACTCACCACGGGTAACGCAGCCAACGCGGCGCCTCCCACCAAAAAGCAAAGATACACAAAGGGGATACTTTTACGCAGACCACCCATCTTAAACATGTTTTGCTGATGGTGGCAGGCGAGAATCACTGATCCAGAGGCAAGGAATAACAATGCCTTAAAAAAGGCATGGATCATCAGGTGAAAAATAGCCGCATGCCAAGCCTGTACACCCAATGCCAGAAACATATAACCAATCTGACTCATGGTGGAATAGGCTAACACGCGTTTGATATCAGTCTGAACCAGTGCGGCACAGCCTGCCAGTACTAAGGTCACTGCACCAATCATCCCCACCAAATGCAACACCTCTGGGGCCATCAGGAATAAACCATGAGTACGGGCAATAAGATAAACACCTGCGGTGACCATCGTGGCAGCATGGATCAAAGCCGACACGGGTGTCGGGCCGGCCATCGCATCGGCAAGCCATGTCTGTAATGGTAATTGAGCCGATTTACCTACGGCCCCTGCCAGCAACATCAAGGTCACCCAGTTAATAGTCGTTGAATTCGGCTCTAGCGTTTGCCCAGCCAGCGCTACCAGTTCACGGATGTTCAATGTTCCCAGCTCCTCATAAAGGATAAACAGCGCAAAAGCCAGAAAAACATCACCTATCCGGGTAACAATAAAGGCTTTCATAGCCGCAGCACCGTTAGCCGGATTAGTATAGTAAAAACCAATCAACAGGTAACTGCACAAGCCCACACCTTCCCAACCGAGGTACATCAGTAACAGGTTATCTGCCAGAACTAAAACTACCATGCTGGCAATAAACAAGTTGGTCCAGGCAAAAAAACGGGCATAACCTTCTTCTCCACGCATGTACCATGAAGCGTACAAGTGAATCAGAAAACCAACGCCAGTCACTACTGAAAGCAGGGTCAGCGACAGACCATCCAACGTGAACGTGAGCGGAATACTGAAATCCCCCACGACCATCCAGTTCCAGAGCGTTTGGTTAAACACAATGGTACCGTTTGCGCCTGAGTTAAAAAAATCCACCAGAATCCACAAGGTCACCAGAGCGGTCAAACCTTGTGATCCTACCCCAATCAGCGCCGAGATATCTTCACCCCAGCGCCCACGGGAGAATGCCAATAACAGAAAACCAAAGAGCGGCAACAGCACAGTTAAATACAATAGATTCATCCACGCATCTCACTCAATGTATCGATATTCAGGGTGTGCCGACGGCGATAAAGCTGCAGCAACAGTGCCAGACCAATACAGGCTTCAGCGGCGGCCAGCGTAATGGCTAGAATATACATCACCTGACCATCAGCCTGACCCCAGTAACTCCCTGCTACCACAAAGGCCAGTGCCGATGCATTAATCATGATTTCCAGGCTAATCAACATAAACAAAAGGTTGCGACGCATTACTAACCCGGTCAATCCCAAGGCAAACAGAATAGCGGCCAGCATCAGGCCATGTTGTAACGGAATCATGCCTGTTCCTCCCCTTTTTTTTTCAGCCGCTCACCACGCGATGACTCGCTCTTATATTCCCGGCCAATATGGAAAGCAACCACCAAACCGGCTAATAACAACATTGAGGCCAGTTCCACTGCCAGTAAATAAGGTCCAAAAAGACTAATACCCACTGCGCGGCTATCCATCACAGCACCCGTAATGCCACGATCTGCTAGCGTATGGATAGCGGGTATCAGTACCGTCAGCAATACCAGTGATAATAGACATGGTCCAACCCACAACGGGGTTTTTAGCCATGCACGTTCCTGTTCCTGCACTGTTCTGCCAAGGTTAAGCATCATGACCACAAAGACAAACAACACCATAATGGCACCTGCGTAAACGATAATCTCTACCGCTCCCGCAAAATAGGCCCCCAGTGAAAAGAATACCGCTGAAATAGCCAGTAATGAGACGATTAAACACAGTAACGCATGTACCGGATTCGTGTGCACGATAACACTCGCTGTCGCCACTATGGCAATAAACCCGGCAATATAAAATACAAATTGCATGATCAAGGGTTCCTTTAAGGTAACAGACCTTTAACATCGATCGGCGCGGCTTCATTTTCAGCTTCACCTTTCTGTTTGCCATCGATGGCCATACCAGCCATGCGGTAAAAATTGTATTCAGGATATTTACCCGGCCCTGAGATTAATAAATCATCTTTTTCGTACACTAAATCCTGGCGTTTGAATTCACCCATTTCAAAATCTGGCGTTAGCTGAATCGCTGTAGTCGGACAGGCTTCTTCACACAAACCACAAAAAATGCAGCGTGAAAAGTTAATGCGAAAAAACTCAGGATACCAACGACCATCCTGCAGCTCAGCCTTTTGGAGTGAAATACAACCTACCGGACAAACAACAGCACATAAATTACAGGCAACACAGCGCTCTTCTCCATCGGGATCACGGGTCAATACAATACGACCACGGTAGCGTGGTGGTAAATACACCGGTTCTTCAGGGTACATTTGCGTTTCGCGTTTATGAAAGGCATGCAGACCCATCATCCACAAACTACGCAATTGGGTTGCAAAGCCAAGTATCAGCTCTTTTAAATTCATGCCTCACCCCTCCCTCATGATGCGCGGTACAAAATAACTGCCGCTGTGGCCAGTAGATTCAGTAACGTTAACGGCAGACAAATTTTCCAGCCAAAAGACATGACCTGGTCATAACGCGGGCGTGGCAGGGATGCACGGATTAAAATAAACATCACCATAAAAAAAGCTGTTTTCAGCGCAAACCAGATAAAAGGTGGCAAGAAAGGACCCTGCCAGCCACCAAAAAATAACGTCACGATCAGGGCAGAAACAGTCACAATACCAATGTACTCACCGACAAAAAACAGTCCAAATTTCATACCGGAATACTCGATATGATAACCATCAGCCAGTTCCTGTTCTGCTTCTGGTTGGTCAAAAGGGTGGCGATGGCAAACGGCTACGCCCGCAATGGCAAAAGTCACAAAACCAAAAAATTGAGGAATAATATTCCAAAGATGGGACTGCGCTTGAACGATATCCTGCATACTAAAAGAACCCGCCTGTGCCACCACTCCCATCAGTGACAAACCAAGAAATACCTCATAACTCAGCGTCTGTGCAGAAGCACGCATGGCCCCCATTAGCGAATACTTGTTATTACTGGACCAACCTGCAAACAACACCGCGTAAACCGACAGCCCCGCCATCATCATGAAAAACAAAATACCAATATTGAGATCAGCCACGACCCATCCCGGGCTCACTGGCACAATAGCAAAAGCCAACAACAGGGAGGTAAAAGCGACCATCGGTGCCAGGATAAAGATCACGCGATCGGAAAAATCCGGTACCCAATCTTCCTTAAAGAACATTTTGATCATGTCGGCCACCAGCTGTAAAGAACCTCCCCAACCGACTCGATTTGGCCCGTAACGGTTTTGAAACAGTCCCAACAGGCGACGTTCACCAAAGCTCATCAAAGCACCACATACCACGACAACCAACAGGATCACCACTGCTTTCACTACAGCGCTCAAGATAGCCATGACTTCCACAGCAGGCCAAGTCATAACACCGCCTCGCGTAAATTTTCGATGAGTGCACCTGTCAGAACCGGTGAGATGCCAGGCAAGCCAAAGGGCAGACCAATCTGGCCCGGTGTCAGAGAAGTGCTTAAACGCACAGGCAGACGTAACACGTGCCCGTCATAACTGAATTCCACCAAAGTGCCAGCATTAACACCAAGCTGTGCCGCATCGGCGGCACTGACCATGGCATAGGGCTCTGGCATTCGTTGTTGTATATTTTGTGAACGTTGAGACAGTTCTTCACTGCCAAACAAATGATAATAGGGTGCGACCAGCCAGCGTTGTGCCCTGGCATGAAAAGCAGCAGGTATCTGTGCAAACCAGCTTAATAAACCCTCTCCCGCTTCGATGAGCCGCACGCCCGGATCACCAAAACGCAACGGGCCGCCAACTTCAGCCTGAAATTTGTTCCACGCCTGAGGTGAATTCCAACCCGGTGCCCAGGCAAAAGGGATCTGCTGACGATCTGCATACGGACTATTATTACCTTCCATGGAAAAAGCAAAAGGCGTGTCGGGATCCTGCGACTGGCGGGGTTCATGTACACTGATATCAGCACGCATGGCCGTACGCCCACTATAACAATGAGGCGCACGGGCCAATTTTTGACCATGAATACGGAAACGGGCATCCGGTGCACAAGCTATAATACCCTGGAATTGAGGCAAAGCCGTAGCACAGGCAACAACAACATGATCGAGATCCGTCCAGTCTACAGGACAATCGTGCGATGTCGCCTGCAGTAAATGCAACCAGCGCCAACTTTCCAGCATGATGATATTGTTGTCGTAATAAACCGGATCATATACCTGGAAAAACCGCTGGGCACGGCATTCCTGATTGACCAATGTACCGTCACTTTCCGCAAAACTGGCAGCAGGTAGAATCAGGGTGGCTTTATCCATGATGGCCGTACGTTGATGATCAAGTAGAATCAGGTTATCTGCTTTTGCCAGCGCTGCATCCACTTTATCCGCAGGCCCATGACGGTAAAGATCATTTTCCATTATAATGGCGCTGTCTGCCTCTGCGTTTATGAGTAATTCCAGCGCCTGATCCAGTGATCCTCCCCCCATCATTGCCAGTCCAAAACTGTTGGCTGCAGAGGCGATAAAAGTGATACTCACTGCCGATCCCCGTCCTTTCAGGGCCATGGCGACATTAGCCGCAGCAGCAATCATCGCTTCGCTACCGGCACTGCTACCACTAATAATCAGTGGTTTTTTGGCCCCGGCTAATGCCTGTACGATGATATCTACTTTCCCTTTTAATTCAGAGGCCAGATCCGGTACTGCAGGAGCTGTATTGTCCAGACCATGAGCAATCGCAAAACCCAAACGAGCCTGCTCATCAACCGGCGCCAGATAGCTCCATGCGGCAATATCATCCATGCGTGTCTGATCAACATTGGTGATAAACAAGGGCTGTCTGGCATGCTGCCCAATATTGCGTACCGCCGCAATTTGCCAGTCTGCCACTTTTTGTGCTGCTGCCATGGCACGAGCTTTACCTTTGACGGCCTGGCGCACGGATAATGCAATACGTGCCCCTGTTTGGGTAATATCTTCCCCCAAGATCAATACTGCGTCATGACTTTCAATGTCGCGCAGTGACGGCGTAGGGATCCCGCTTGCACGCAGTACCTTCAGCATCAGTTGCAGGCACTGCTGTTCTCCATGGGCAATACCAGAGTAAAAATTCTCTGCCCCTACCAGCTCGCGCAAAGCAAAGTTACTCTCCAGACTGGCACGTGCCGATCCAATACCAATGGTTCTTCTGGCATGACGCAGAATATCTGCAGCGCCCTGCATAGCCTGATCGATATTCAGTGATCCAGTCAGTACCACGCCGCTGCAGGGGCGCGAGGGGTCTGTCTTTCAGATTGACATAACCATAACCAAAACGACCACGATCGCAGAGGAAATAATGATTCACACTGCCGTTATAACGGTTTTCAATACGGCGCAATTCACCATAACGTTCACCCGGGCTGGTATTACAACCAATACTGCATTGCTGACAGATACTGGGGGAAAATTGCATATCCCATTTACGGTTATAGCGTTCAGAATGGGTTTTATCAGTAAAGACACCTGTCGGGCATACTTCAACGAGATTACCTGAAAACTCATTTTCCAGCGTGCCACTCACAGGACGACCAAAGTAAAGATTATCGTGAGCACCATAAACGCCAAAATCGGTTCCATCAGCATAATCGTTGTAATAGCGCACACAACGGTAACAGGCGATACAGCGGTTCATTTCATGGGAAATAAAGGGCCCCAGCTCCTGATTATGATGGGTGCGTTTACTAAAACGGTATCTGCGTTTGTGATGGCCGGTCATCACAGTCATGTCCTGCAAATGACAATTACCCCCTTCTTCACAGACTGGGCAATCGTGAGGATGGTTGTTCATTAACCACTCTACCACCGCGGCACGGAATTCTCTGGCTTCCACATCATCAATGGCAATGATCGTCCCCTGGGTAGCCGGCGTCATACAGGACATCACCAAGCGCCCGCGGGTATCATCGGCATTTTGATATTGCTTTACCGCACATTGGCGGCAGGCTCCGACGCTGCCTAAGGCAGGATGCCAGCAAAAGTAAGGAATATCGAGCCCCAGTGAAAGACAGGCCTGTAATAGATTATCGCTCCCGTTAACATCATATTCCCTGCCGTCTACATATATTGTAGCCATCTCAGTATACTTCCAGGTTGCTCACCTTGCGGTAAGGCTGTTAATAAACAATTTTAGCTGTCTGCCCTTTTTTCATTACGAGATTCAGATCCCCGGAAATTAAAAAAGGTCATAGCATCCCAGCGACCTGATAATAAAAGGTACGGCAACCACCCGAGATATCGCGTTGTTACCAGCGCTCTTTCAGCAAATTATTGGCCTGAATCCCACGGATGTTGCGGGTATTCCCCTGATTTTTTGCGATCCCTTCTTCAAATTCATCACGGAAATAATGAATGGCACTCTGTAATGGCTCAACCGCACCAGGGGCATGAGCACAAAAGGTTTTGCCCGGCCCCAGAAAACGACAGAGCTGCTCCAGTGTCTCAATATCACCCGGTTGCCCTGCACCTGATTCCAGTGCCTTGAGAATTTTGACACTCCATGGCAAACCATCACGGCAAGGCGTACACCAACCACAGGATTCTCGGGCAAAAAACTCTTCAAGATTGCGCGTCAGGGAAACCATACTGATCTCATGATCCACCGCCATAGCCAGCGCGGTCCCCAGACGGCTTCCTGCTTGAGCGATATGTTCAAAATCCATAGGGAGATCAAGATGCGCAGCGGTCAAAAAATCCGTCCCTGCACCACCAGGTTGCCAGGCTTTAAAGCGTAAATTATCACGCATACCCCCGGCATAGTCTTCCAGGATCTCACGGGCAGTAATACCAAAAGGAAGCTCCCACAGGCCAGGATTTTTTACCCGACCAGAAAAACCCATCAATTTAGTCCCCGTATCTTTACTTTTACCCGCTGTTATCCCTTTATACCAGTCAATACCATGTTCGAGGATTGCCGGTACATTACAAAGGGTTTCAACATTGTTTACACAAGTGGGCTTACCCCATACGCCTGACGTGGCAGGAAACGGTGGTTTTGAACGAGGGTTAGCGCGCCTGCCTTCAAGGGAGTTGATCAGTGCCGTTTCTTCGCCGCAGATGTAGCGACCTGCGCCGGTATGTACGATCAACTCAAAATCAAAGCCACTCCCCATGATATTTTTGCCTAATAAACCTCCGGCAGCTGCCTCATCAATGGCCCGGCGCAAATTCACTGCAGCTTCAATGTATTCACCACGCAAAAAAATATAACCACGCCAAGCTTTTAGTGCAAACGCACCGATCAACATCCCTTCTATCAGTAGATGCGGCAATTGCTCCATTAATAACCGGTCTTTGTAAGTACCCGGTTCCATTTCATCCGCATTACAGAGTAAATAACGCACCTTGATATGCTCATCTTCTGGCATCAAACTCCATTTCAGGCCAGTGGAAAAACCGGCACCACCCCGCCCTTTCAACCCGGCGTTTTTTACCAGCGTGACCACATCCTTTGGTGCCATACCTGTCAGGGCTTTTTGTGCGCCAATGTAACCATTTTTGCTACGGTATTCATCCAACCAGACAGGCTGTTTGTCATCACGCAGCCGCCAGGTCAAAGGATGCATTTGCGGCGTGCGGACTACTACTTGCCTGCCTGACAGTATTCCAGTTGTCATGGGTACTGCTCCAGTAACCATTCAATTTCCTGGGGTTTCAATTCAGTATGCGTATCATCGTCGATCATCATGGTCGGCCCCTTATCACAGTTACCCAGGCAACAGGTCGGCAGCAAAGTGAAGCGACCATCTGCCGTAGTCTGACCAGGTTTGATACCCAGCTTATTTTCAATGGCAGCCTGAATATGCTGATAACCCGTGATATAGCACACCACACTATCGCAATAACGGATGACATGACGGCCAACGGGCTGACGGAAAATCTGGCTGTAGAACGTCGCCACAGATTCCACATCACTGGCGGAAATACCCAAAACATCGGCAATAGCCTGAATAGCACCATCAGGTACCCAGCCATGTTTCTTTTGCACAATTTTCAGCGCTTCAATGGATACTGCCCGCGCATCCTCATAATGCTGTTTTTCATGCAAAATGGCATCCCGCTCTTCAATACCTAATACAAAAGTATCTTTGGTTATTTGCAGTGATCGTGCTGATTGTTGATTATTCATGGTTAGCGATCCACATCAGACATGACAAAATCAATACTGCCCAGATAGACTATCAGATCAGACACCAGAC
>CAZBYB010000017.1:0-7114 GCA_964496225.1 uncultured Yersinia sp.
GCCAGTAATCATCCTGACTGGCATGTTCTTGCTACAGAGAAAAAAACCGTTGTTGGTATTGATGCGGTCAGGCAACTGAACGATAAGCTGTATTCTCATGCACAACAGGGCGGCGAAAAAGTGGTCTGGATACCTCAGCCAGAATGGCTCACCGATGCTGCCACTAATGCATTACTCAAAACGCTGGAAGAACCGCCGGAGAAAACCTGTTTTTTAGTGACCTGTCATGAACCTGGCCGGTTATTGGCAACACTGCGCAGTCGTTGTTTTTTCTGGCAACTGGCCTGTCCACCCATTGCCTTAAGTTTACCCTGGCTTGGCCGTCAAATGGACCAAAATTCCCGGATGGCAACGGATGTTGAAGTGATGACAGCGCTTAAACTGAGTGATGGCGCGCCAGTAGCCGCATGGCATCTGTTACAGGCCGAACGCTGGCAGCAGCGCAGTGCAATCTGTCACGCTCTAATTAATGGGCTGCAGCAGCGGGATTTGCTGTCCGGTCTGATGCCATTATTAAATGATGAAGATGTTGCCGAGCGGTTGTACTGGTTGTGTTCGGTACTACTGGATGCGCTCAAATGGCAGCAGCAGGCCAGGGAATCTATTGTTAATCAGGATCAACAATCACTGGTGCAGCATCTGGCCAAATCGCTCAGTGTGATAGCCTTATTCAGGTTACTGGATCAGGGGTTGCGTTGTCGGCATCAGTTGCTTGCTATTGCAGGTATTAATCGCGAACTCTTACTGACTGAGCAGCTCATGCGCTGGGAACATGCACTGACATAGTAGATTTTTTCATATCATCTGCAAGCCAGTGTAACTGAGTTTGATGTGCTATCCGGCGCAAACATGCCTTGTGCTGCTTCATTTTCTTAACAAAACAAAGCGTGATCAGGTTTCCCGGAGGGTTAGCCATTATGTTGTTAATAGATTCTCACTGCCATCCTGATCTTCTTGACTACCGTACAAAGCATGCCAGCGTGGACGATATGATGCAAAAAGCGCAGGCGAGGGAGGTAGGATTCATCATGGCAGTAGCAACCACCCTGACAGGTTTCACGGCGATGATGACATTGCTGGGGCACCGCAGGGATGTCGCTTTTTCCTGTGGTGTACATCCATTGAATGTGGATGACGGCTGTGATTTTCAGCAACTGCATATGCTGGCACAGGACGTCAGGGTACTTGCGCTGGGGGAAACCGGGCTGGATTACCATCATCAACCACACAATATGCTGTGGCAACAGACCGTTTTTTGTCAGCATATTCGTATAGCCCGTGCACTAAAAAAACCCGTGATTGTTCACACCCGCGCAGCCAGGGACGATACCTTAGCACTGTTACGAGCAGAGCAAGCCCAGGAATGCGGTGGTGTTTTGCATTGTTTCACTGAAGATCAGTCTACAGCGGCAGCATTACTGGATTTGGGTTTTTATATTTCATTTTCCGGTATTATTACTTTTCGTAATGCTGAGCAATTACGTGATGTTGTTCGTTATGTGCCACTGGACAGGTTGTTAATTGAAACGGACTCCCCTTACCTGGCTCCTGTTCCATACCGTGGTAAAGAAAACCAACCCGCTTATGTGCGTGAAGTGGCGCAATGCATAGCGATGTTGAAAAGCGTCAGTCTTGAAACTCTGGCTCAGGCTACCAGCAGTAACTTCTGTCGATTATTTCAGCTGGATCCATCCCTGATTTCGATGCTGCCCCATTAACAGGGGGTATAAATAGAACAAAAAATATAATAAGAAATTTTTTCATATTATGGTATGAAAATAAAAGATATTAACCCTGCCCGCTATTCTGTATAAAAATACAGCCAGGAAAGATTATTAATGAAACCACCCACATTGACCAACAGAAAAATAGGTGAATTTCATAACCTGCATATTACCGGACAAGTTGTGAGTGGTACTCTCATTCAAAGAACAGGGTTAGGGGTCATGATTGACCAGATAAAAAGGATATTTAACAGCAATACTACGCCAGGTAATTCCTTCTTTATTTATTACGATCCGCATACAAAGCATGTTACGCATAAAAAAATAAATATCGCCGATAAACTGTCAAGAAATGCACAACATACTCACTACAACAGGGCACATGTCTGCCTTTCAGAAGCGCTATTTTCTGCAGAGGAACCACAGCGAAACGCTTTTTTAAAAAACATCACCCGCATTCATTTTGGTACATCCCTTCTGAAAAAGGACGATATTTTCAATCTGGGGATGATCGCGCAACAGCACCATGGTAATTATCATGTTGTTTTTTCTCAAAAGGAATTCATTGCCGCTTACGAGCTAGCGAACACACAAATAACTTATGGAAAGAAAGGAATGTGTCATGCGTTGGCACTAAAATGGTTAGCTGCACAGGGTACACCTTTAGAAAAGACTATTTTTACCGATTTGATACCTCAAAATCCCGGAGAAATACCCGCTGGACGTGAAGAAATTTTTACATTTTCAATTGCCTATAATGCCATGGGACGGTTTTATGAAAATCTGAATGCAGATGTTTCATACCCCAAAAAAATGACGTTTGCTTCCAGTGAAGATGAAGTACGTAACAGAGTGAAAAACATGACGCTTGAAGAACAGAAATCATTTAAAGCGGATACTATAAAATTTATGGATGAACTGACTCTGGGCACAGACAGGGTGGCACTGGAATATATGCAGATGTACGCCGGTAATAAGTTGATAATGACAAAACTGGATACTGATCAATTGCTGCCAGAGCACACAGGGAAATACGAAGTAATCTTCTCTTCATCAAAAAAAGGTGATAACGGGGGTAATCATGGTGTAGCCATTTATATTGATGTCTCAGCATCCATTTTTAAATTCTTTGATCCCAACCATGGAGAATTTTTATTTAATACAGCAGAAGCTATGAAAGCAGCTATTATAAAATTAAGTAATTATGGAAAGCATGCTGGTCACCATTACAAGATCGAATATGGATATCAGTTTATACAGCAATAGCGATAAAACCCTCTTTTCTTTTTGGCTGAAAACCGGGGCTTACCGGTAGAATTTTAGAAAAAATGCTTTGATGATGTATCAAGCTAATAAATTAAGTGTGGCATAATTGTAATCTATTATGGATGTTAAATAATGGAGCAGCTACACAATGTATTCTGATGATACAACACAGTCTAACACCACCGTTACACATCATTTTTTCTCCCGTCCCCCTGTCACTAAGGGGCTTAAAGATGCAGACACTCTCTTCGGCTCACCGGATAAAGACTTTATAACCGGGCGGGCAGGTTCTGATACTATTTATGGCCATGCAGGCAATGACACACTGTTTGGCGGTGATGGTAACGATATTCTGATAGGTAATGATGGCAATGACTACCTGGCAGGTGATGCAGGCGATGATGTTATCTCTGGTGGTGATGGTAACGACATTCTGATAGGTAATGATGGCGATGACCATCTGGAAGGTGATGCAGGCGATGACGTTATCTCTGGTGGTAATGGAGATGATTTTATAACCGGACTGGCGGGTTCTGACACTATTGATGGTTATACAGGCAATGACGTACTGTTTGGCGGTTCTGGTGACGACACACTGATGGGTCATGATGGAATTGACTTTCTGGCAGGGGGTACAGGCGATGATATTCTCTCTGGTGGTGATGGAAATGACTTTCTGTATGGTTTTGAAGGTAATGATACCCTATGTGGTAATGAAGGCAATGATATCCTGCATGGTGATAATGGAGATGACCTGATGTTCGGTGATGAAGGCGATGATACCTTGTATGGCGGTAATGGGGATGATCGTCTTTTCGGTGATGAAGGTTATGATGTTCTGTTCGGTGATAAGGGAAATGACCTTTTAGTGGGGGGTAAGGGGAATGATTCTCTGGCGGGTGGTGAAGGTAATGACAGGCTCTGGGGGGGAGAAGGTAATGACACTCTAAAAGGTGGAACGGGGAGTGATACATATCTGTTCCGCAGAGGTGACGGTAATGACACCATCCTCTTAGACGAAAATCAGGCTGATGATACCGATATTGTACAGCTTGGTGAAAATATCGCCGCAACGGATGTCAAACTGGAACGTGATCATCAGGATCTGGTCATTAATAGCGCTGGCACTTCTGATAGTCTCAGGATCCGTGATCATTATGCGCAAGATTCCAGTACCATCAAACATCTGGTAACGAATGACGGAGAAGAAATCAATCTTACTGCCACTAATCTGCTCACTGATGCCATGGCAGGATTCAATCCAGCCAGCCACGCTATCAGCTATGTAAATCACTATTTACCTGCTGCCCCTGTTTTTTTACTCTCTCCAGTACCGTCACATAACGGTGTATCCTGATTCAAAATCGATAATGACTGACGATAAACCAACAGTGGGAGTGTCCAGGAGCGCGGTATCTACCATAGTCCTGTTAGCAGAACAGTTCAGGCAACATCCGTAAAAAAATAAACCACCGGGACCTCGAACGGACTGAGGCTACCTGGTGGCTCTGAATTAATGATACCTGTACAGCAAGCCTCAATCTCCATTTTTCCAGTGCTTCGCCAGTAGCACATTGTTCTGCCCGGCAACACCTGTCAGAAATAGTGGTCGCTAACTTATATAGTTAATAATATATAATTATAAATTATATTGATTGTGTAAATTTATACGAATACCATCCTTTGGGTTTTTTAAATTATTTAATCCAAGGTTCAATCTTCATGAAAAAAACACTTATCGCTTCTGGTATCCTCCTGTCCCTTATTGTATTTCCGGCCGCATCAGAAGGGAATTTCACCGGGTTTTCGGCCGGTCTTGGTATTGCAGCTGTGGGGGCTGAAGCAAAAACGTCCGCTGATGCCAGCAGAGTAGTTAACTTTCAGGGTGCGGACACAGATATAAGTTTAAAGATCAATAGCACCACCGGGAAAAGATCAGCAGTGGGTATCATTGATCTTGCTTATACCCAGCAGTTTGATGCGCAATGGGGTATCGGCTTGGGTGTAACCTATGATCTGAATAAAACAAAGTTTGGCGAAACAGCCCTTGCCCTGGACATGAGTATAGTCGGAGAATCAATCATGGCATTGGAAGATCATGCGAAATTCGAAGGTAAAAATCACTATTCTGTTTATCTGCAGCCTTTCTATGCCATCACGCCAACCACCGCCTTTTTTGCAAAAATTGGCTATCATTCAATCAAAGGGTCAATGACAACAGCGGTTTTTAAGAGAACAACCACTGTTGCGAAGAAAATGAATGGCGTGGGCTATGGACTTGGTCTTAGAACCCTGATTACTGATAACCTCTATGCACAGGTGGAAGCAAATCTGGTTGATTATAGCAAAAAGACATTTGAAAATAGCGATACCAGCACACGTTTTAAAAGTACTGCTGGCCTCGTGAGCATTGGCTATAAGTTCTAAGCCATTTTTTTGTAGCAAAAAGCCCGGCAATTCGGGCTTCTTGCTACTTTGCATATTCAGCATCATCCTTCTCCAACCTCTGGTTGGCATCGATTGCACGCCAGGGCATTGGCCTTATTTTCCTGCGGGGATTAATGGCGCTACCGCGCTACTGCGTTCAGTTAATATACGTTCTACCGTATCAACGATCGCTTGGGTTTGAGGATCAATCTCAATATTAACCTTACTGCCAAATCGTTTTTTACCTAATGTCGTCCGGGCCAAAGTTTCAGGAATTAAGTTTACACAAAACCGATTTGCCACCACTTCGCCTATGGTCAGGCTAATACCATCAATGCCGATGAATCCCTTATGCAACACGTATTTCATCAGATGCACAGGTAAACGAAACCAGATTTGCCGATTATGTTCTGAAGTATAAATTTTGGCAATTTCTGCCGTACAAGTAATATGCCCGGACATCATATGTCCACCTATTTCATCGCCAAATCTGACCGATCTCTCCAGATTAACCTCATCTCCCGGTACCAGTTCACCCAAGTTGGTAAGGCGCAAGGTTTCCTCTATTAAATCAAAACTGATTTTGTCTTCATCAATGGCCGTTACCGTCAGGCAGCAACCATTGTGAGCAACAGACGCTCCTAACTTTAATTGTGGCAACAACTCTGGCGGAAACTGAACAATCTGTGTGCGAAAATGGTGCTGTTCATTGATAGCGACCACCGGTGCCACACATTGAATGATGCCGGTAAACATATAACTCCCTTAATTGATAATTATCATGTCAGTGTATATTACAACATAAAATAAATAAAAAAGTTATATTACTACTCGACTGTTTGATCATGCTGAATGGTCCGGACCGCTTTTGAAACATATGACTGCCTTCGGGAACTTGCCTGACATCCGTGAACAGGTACAATTCTCCTGCATCAATATCACGATTTTCAATAAACGTGATGCCTGACAGAATATCGTTCATCCCTATTAAGTCTATTAAGGTACCTATGTGCACAAATATACACAGGAAGTCTGCAGTTTATTAAAACTGTCCATACCCATCATTTTTGCTCAAATTTCTCAAACAGCCATGAGCGTTATCGATACCATTATGGCCGGATCAGTGAGCACCACAGATATGGCTGCTGTTGCTATAGGCACTTCTTTTTGGTTATCGGCAATTCTCTTTGGCCATGGTTTGTTGTTGGCTCTTACATCAGTCGTCGCGCAGTTAAATGGTTCTGGCCAACGCGACCAAATCCCTCATCAGATACAGCAGGGTTTCTGGCTTGGACTAATCACCTCGGTACTGGTGATGGGCGTACTCTATAACAGCAAATTTCTGATCGCTCAAATGCCAGGTATTGATCCTTTACTGACCAGGAAAGCCGTTGAATTTCTCCATGCCATATTGTGGGGAGCACCCGGTTATTTATTTTTTCAGGTATTACGCAATCAGTGTGAAGGTTTATCCAAAACCATACCAGGTATGGTGATAGGTTTCATTGGACTGTTGATGAATATCCCCATCAATTACATTTTTATTTACGGTAAATGGGGTGCTCCTGCACTGGGTGGAGTGGGTTGTGGTATTGCGACTGCTGCAGTTTATTGGGTCATGTTTCTATTAATAAGAGGGTATGTAAAATATGCCAATGTGTTATGTGGGATAACGTTTATAAATCCGAGCCTTAGCC
>CAZBYB010000017.1:7124-23326 GCA_964496225.1 uncultured Yersinia sp.
GAACTTGGTCTTCCCATTGCGCTGGCATGGTTTTTTGAAGTGACCTCATTTACTATTGTAACCTTACTGGTTTCTCAATTGGGTGTCATTGCAGTAGCAGGACATCAGATTGCAATCAATTTTAGTTCCTTAACCTTTATATTACCCATGTCGCTCAGTGTCGCGGCCACCATCAGAGTCAGCTATCGTTTGGGCCAAGGATCCGTCATGAATGCCTGGATTTCTGCCTGGAGTAGTCTTTTTGTCGGGCTGGTGCTTGCCGGTTTTACCATGGCCTTGATTATCATTTTTCGTCAGCATATCGCCTTATTGTATAATGCGACTCCCGCAGTAGCTGCAGTGGCGTCGCATTTGATGTTACTGGCTGCAATATACCAGATTTCTGATGCCATGCAGGTCATTGGCGGCGGTGTACTACGTGGTTACAAGGATACTCGTTCAATCTTCTTTATTACCTTTACAGCCTACTGGCTTTTAGGTTTACCCAGTGGATATCTGCTGGCTCTGACAGATTACGTAATGCCTGCCATGGGACCAGGGGGTTTTTGGGTGGGTTTTATCATTGGATTAACTACCGCGGCCATTATGATCATCTCTCGTGTTTATTGGATACAAAAGCAACCAGCAGCATTCATACTGCAACGTTGTGCACATTGAGTTAACCGTATTTTTCATATACTCCCGTCGTATGATCGATAACCGTTTAAAACCCGTGTCTTTCCAGAACAAAAATTACTGACAAAATCGTGTTTTCTCCTTGCCAGCAGTTAGACAGCTGGTTAATATTCACAGCTTAAAAGTTCATACGCGTCCGTAGCTCAGCTGGTTAGAGCACCACCTTGACATGGTGGGGGTCGGTGGTTCAAGTCCACTCGGACGCACCATATGCAGATATTTTAACCCACTGTCTCATATATCAAAGTCCCTATCTGTCAGCTATGGCATGGCACTTTTCTTCAAATACATGGCCTATATTCAACCAATACCCCCGATGAAAAGAAAAACCCTGCGGGCATTTCTTACAATTTTTTCTGAATCATGCCGTTAATCTGTTATAATGTATGGTGATGCTGTTAATATTTGTTATGCATTAAGAGCAATCTTGGTTCATGAGATTCAGCCATTTTGTTTTCTTAAAAATTCTGTAAAACAAGGCGTTTCTTTGAACTATTGATTAAAATAAAGCGTTATTGCACACAAAATGTATTCTCTTTCGAAAAAGCTTTGTGTAATCTTGTCAGGCTACACAGCCATTAACTTAATATAGAGGATGTTACAATGAATCGTACTAAAATCGTACTGGGCGCGGTAATTCTGGTTTCTACTATGCTTGCTGGTTGTTCAAGTAAAAGCAAGACTGAAAAAGTGTCTCCTGATACTCAAGTTCAGACTCTGAATGCAAAAGTTGACCAACTGAATAACGATGTGAATGCAATCCGTTCTGAAGTTCAGTCAGCCAGAGACGATGCAGCACGTGCTAATCAACGTCTGGATAACATGGCCCACTCTTACAAGAAGTAATACTTCAACACACTGATACCAGTGTACCACGCCAGTCGTTTAAAACCGACTGGCGTTTTTTTATGTTATCTATGTTATCAGGTATTACTGCTGTTTTGTTTAATCCCCTTCTGCTGACCCGTTCAATGTCTGTTTGTTAATAAATACCGGTTTTAGATAACCGGTAACGATAATGGCCTTAATCCCTATCGTGATTAACCCATACCGGCATTCCGGCACGACGTACAAGGGTGCTTTCGACTCTGGAGTAATCAGTACCGCTATCTACTATAAATTTCTTTACTGAGTTACTCAGGATTATCGGTATTGTTTGCGGATCATCCATGTCTGTGCGTGATAACGGCTGGTGCACTTCCATATAGCGCTTTCCATCCGGTTCAATGGAAAATTTTACGGGTTCGTTAACTATCTGTACGCGCGTCCCTGGGGAAACCATCTGGAATAGTGCCTGAATATCCTCAGGCCGCAGACGAATACACCCTGAACTGACACGCATGCCTATACCAAAATTAGCATTAGTGCCATGAATCAGATATTGACCCTGCCCTGCCGACAGGCGCAGGGCAAAGAGCCCCATGGGATTATCGGGTCCTGCCGGCACCACTGCCGGGAGTTCAGTTCCTTCCTCCAGATAGCGTTTGCGGATATTTTTTGTCGGTGTCCAGGTCGGATTTTTAATTTTCTGGCTTACTGATGTTGTCATAACAGGTGTATTACTGCCTAACTGGCCAATACCGATAGGATAGACAATAACGGTATTGCGGTTTTTGGGGTAGTAATAAAGACGCAATTCAGCCAGATTAATGACAATTCCTTCACGGGGAGTATTGGCCGGTAACAGCATTTGCCCGGGAATTGTCAGTACTGATCCCGGCTCTGGCAACCAAGGGTCAGTACCTGGATTTGCCTCCAGCATTCCCAGCAAACCAATTTTATAATCCGCTGCAATAGCCTCTAACGAGCGACCATCACCAGGTACTGTAAAAGTGATATTTTCACCAATCAAACGACTGTTGGCGGGTGGCAAAGTATATTCTGTTGCATGAGCAGAAGACACCGTACCAGCCAGATAGAGCATGCAAAAACATAAGATTGGTAAGCATCGTACAAATTTCATACCTGATTCCTGAATTATTGCTATAAAGTTAACTAACCCTATGTAAGAAATACTGAAAATGATTTTGTTGCTTTATTGATTAGGCTATTTTCCGGGTATCAGCCAGCCCAGAACTACACTTTTAAATAACACAAGTCGTTAGACGCGAAACACAGCACAAGCGTTGTTGTTGATCAAAAATCTCTATTTGCCAAACCTGATTACGCCTACCTGAATGTATAGCCCGGCATACACCACGCACCAGACCTTCGCGCACTGCACGTACATGATTGGCATTAATTTCTATCCCCACAACCCGCTGTTCTCCCTCAGTACAGAGATATCCGGCCATTGATCCTAAAGATTCAGCCAAAACGACGGAGGCACCACCGTGCAATAGACCAAAAGGCTGTTTGGTACGCTGATCAACAGGCATGGTTGCCTCTATTTCATCATCCTCAAGCCGGGTAAAGCTGATCCCCAAGTGCGCTACCATAGAATTTTGGCCCGCCTGATTTAATTCAGCCACTGTTGTTGCTCTTTTCCATAGCATTCCATAATCTCCAGTAAAGCTTGCAGTGGATGTTTAAGTATTTTATTTTCTGTGCGCTTTACCTGACTGCGGCACGAATAACCTGTTGCCAGACAACGTTCAAACGGCAACTGGCACAGCTGCCGCTGCCAGGAAAATGCATAAATACCCAATGAATTTTTAATATTGACTGCCTCATGGCCATAGATACCCGCCATGCCACAGCAACCCACATCAATATTGTTTAGTTTAGCACCATAACGTAGGAACACCGCGGCCCATTGTTGGTGATTTTCCGCCAATGTCGACATTTCCGTGCAGTGACCGAACAGATACCAAGGTTCTCCAGAAGTTTGTTGTACTGGCTGATCCGCCAGCGCATGATACAACCATTCCTGAATAAGATGAACCTGAAAATTACCAGGATTTTTATACAGTATCTCTTTATATTCAAAACGATAACAAAGAACCAGTGCGGGATCGATCCCCACCATCGGTATCCCCAGTATGGCAATACGGTTGAGAAAATCAGCCGTTTTAGCTGCCGTTCTGGCAAACATTTGCAGGAATCCTTTAATATGCTGAGCCTTACCATTGGGTGAAAATGGCAGTAATACCGGGTAAAAACCCAGTTTTTCAACCAATCTGATAAAATCTACCACTACCTGTGCATCATAAAAACTGCTAAAAGCATCCTGCACAATCAGCAGATGCCGGCTACGCTGTGCATCACTTAACTGTTCGAGCTTTTCCAGTGTCATCGTGCAGGAATAATGACCGGATAACTGTTGCATCAGCGTTGGCACAGAGAGTAAAGGTAAATCCACCAGCCCTATCGTTTTACGGCTCAACGCGCGTATCCAGCGCTGTTTCAGTAAGCCATTAAACAGGCGGGGCGCTTTGGCCAGCAACGGCGTGTAACTTTCAACCGCCGCAATCAGATAATCCCGCCATGGCCTGAGATAGCGCGTGTGGTAAAGTTGAAGAAAACGTGCGAGAAATCCAGGGACATCGATCTTAACAGGACATTGCGTTGCACACGCTTTGCATGCCAGACAACCTGACATTGCCGCTTTAACTTCATGGGAAAAATCATACTGACCCCTGCGGGCGTGCCCACTGTTAATGATTTTACCGATGTTTTCCATGACACGTGTTTTCCTTTGTACCAGATTTTTTTCTACCTCTGTTGGGTCCACTCCCTGTGCTGCTAACAAACGCAGCCATTCTCTGATCAGGGTAGCGCGACCTTTAGGTGAATGGATCCGGTTACCGGTCACTTTCATGGACGGACACAGGGTACTGTGAACATCAAAGTTAAAACATAAACCATTGCCATTACAATCCAGTGCACCATGAAATGAAGAACGTACGTTTATTGAAATCTGACGATCATAAAAACCACGCTTGCGCGCATCCACCACTGTCATTACAGCAGCATCAGTGTCCAAGGGTGCACATATTTTACCTGGGTTTAACCTGTTATCAGGATCAAAGGCGGATTTGACGTGTTGTAATTCGCGATACAATGTTGTGCCAAAGAAATCCACCGCATATTCTGAGCGAAATCCTTTACCGTGTTCGCCCCACAACAAGCCACCATAACGGGCAGTTAATTGCACAATGTGATCAGACAGTTGTTTTATTAAGGATTCCTGCCTGAGATCCGTCATATCCAAGGCAGGGCGTACATGCAGTACTCCAGCATCCACATGACCGAACATGCCATAAACCAGATTATGGTTATCCAGTAACTGGCGGAACTCCCTGATATAATCAGCCAGATGCTGTGGAGGAACACAAGTATCTTCCACAAAGGGAATGGGTTTAGCCGGACCTTCATGATTACCCAACAAACCCACGGCCTTCTTACGCATAGCATAAATACGCTGAATCTCGCTCAGGTCATAACAGATCTGATAACCGATCACCCCCGCCTGCCGTTTGGCGATTAAGCTATCCAGTTTATGGCACAGCTGTGTCACTTGATCATCGATCAGCCTGTCATCGTCACCGGCAAATTCAACAATATTGATCCCCTGCATCTCCTGACCCGGCACATCAGCAATCAGCTCACGCACACCATGCCAGATAATATCTTCTCTTGCCAGATTGAGCACAGTTGAGTCAAGCGTTTCAATGGATAATGCCTTGATTTCCAACATCAACGGAGCATTACGTAACGCAGCGTCAAAGCAATCATAGGTAATATTCACCAAACGCCGTACCTGAGGTAAAGGCGTGATATGCAGTCTGGCTTCAGTAATAAAAGCCAGGGTCCCTTCTGAGCCGGTTAAGATACGTGTTAAATCGAACATCTGCAGATCGTCACTGAACACATGACGCAAATCATAGCCGGTCAGAAAACGATTGAGTTCCGGGAATCTATCTAAAATTAACTGGCGCTGCTCACGACAACGATGGAGTACAGTGCGATAAACCCGGCCAGTGGCTGAATCTTCATCGGCGATTTTTTGCGCCAGTGTGATGGGCATGGCGTAAGTGTCCAGTATTTCTCCATCAATCAAAACGGCACGTAAACCAAGAACATGATCCGAGGTTTTTCCATAAACCCGCGATCCCTGGCCTGAAGCATCCGTATTAATCATACCCCCCAGTGTTGCACGGTTACTGGTTGAAAGCTCTGGTGAGAAAAAATAACCCAAAGGTTGCAGATACTGGTCAAGCTGATCTTTGATCACCCCAGCCTGCACTCGTACCCAACCCTGTTGCAAATTAATGTCAAGAATACAATTCATATGACGGGACAAATCAACCACAATACCCGTGTTTAAAGCCTGTCCGTTGGTACCGGTACCTCCTCCCCGTGCAGTGAATGTTAACTGTTTAAAACAATCTTCACTCGCAAGGCGACACATTAACGCTATGTCTGCTGTTGTAACAGGAAAAACCACCGCGTCAGGCAACAATTGATAGATACTGTTATCCGTCGCCATCATCAACCGATCAGCATAACGGGTTGATAAATCACCCTGAAAACCTTTTTGCTTCAAGACAACCAAAAAGTCCAATACAACTCTGGTAGTACCGGGTGCTTGAGAAAGTCGTGGGATCATGGCCGGGATCCTGTCAATATTTATCTGAAATATACGTCACTGACATGTACACTAGACTACGTCTTACCGCTGTTATTGAAACAGTTCGGCAAGGTTACAGCTACAGTGCATTATATCGCGTATTAATACACAGGCTAATATGTCAAAAAACCAGCAAATTCACCACGATATAAGCATAATAGACTCTGTGATTTTATCTTGCCTTTGGATAACGAGAACTTAAACATGAATTATCCGCAGCAACCTTATGATCTAGCTAAACTTCTCTTTGGCGTGTTATTTATTTTTATCATGATCATCGCCAGTTTTTGGGTCATACGGCCCTTTATTCTCGGGTTTGCCTGGGCAGGCATGGTCGTGATTGCCACTTGGCCACTATTAATCAAAATACAAATTCTGCTCGGAGGACAACGTTATCTTGCCGTGACGGTAATGACATTGCTGTTGATCCTGCTTTTTGTGATTCCCATTGCTCTATTGATCAACAGCCTGCTGGATAACAGTAGGCCATTAGTACAATGGGCCGAAAACCCATTACCCCTTCATCTGCCCGATCTCTTCTGGTTAAACAACATACCCATGGTGGGAGATAAATTTTATCGTAGCTGGAATTCACTGATTGCGGGCGAAGACAAGATGCTACTTGCTAAAATTCAACCCTATATTGGCGCGACCGCCTCCTGGCTTGTCGCTCAGGCAGCTCATATTGGCCGTTTCTTGATACATCTTGCTCTGATGGTCTTATTTAGTATCATCCTGTATTGCCATGGAGAAAAAATGAGCCTGCAGATCCGCCATTTCGCCATTCGCCTGGGGGATAAAGGCGGTGATTCTGCTGTAATTCTGACTGCACAAGCGATTCGTGCTGTCGCGCTCGGTGTCGTCATTACTGCACTGGTTCAGGCCATTTTGGGTGGCATCGGTTTGGCCATCTGCGACATTCCATACACGACTCTGTTAACGGTATTGATGTTCATTTGCTGCGTTGCTCAGTTGGGACCTTTGTTGGTATTGGTGCCTGCCATTATCTGGTTATACTGGTATGGAGACACTACTTGGGGTACCGTACTGCTGATCTGGAGTGCGCTTCTCAGTATCCTGGATGGTGTCTTGCGCCCAATATTAATCCGCAGAGGCGCCAATTTACCTATGATCCTAATCCTGACGGGTGTAATTGGCGGATTACTGTCTTTTGGTATGATTGGATTGTTTATCGGGCCGGTGGTACTGGCCGTTTCTTATCGACTGATTGTTGCCTGGATCAACGAAATTCCTGCGCCACAGCCAGATTCTGATGTCAACAACCACAGAAAAACTGATGCAGCAAGTCGCCCTTCTTTATAATCACAGCGATTGAATGAGCATGATAGGATACTTGTAAAAAACGCTCAATTTCCTGACAGACTATTGTGTTTAATGACGGGAAACTTCAAAATGGCGCTGTTAGTTTCAATAGCAATATCCGGTTTACAATTTTATTGATGCAGCCATAAATCTCTTTCAATAGTTGCTGTGTGTAGTTTTTGCCTGCCATGTATCATGCCAGGCTTTTTTATTGCCTTAAATTAAATTCTCCTTGTTACTTTTACACTTTCAAACGGTACAATTCCTGCTCCAGCCATGTGTTAAATACACCGGTATTACAGTGACCCCTGCATAACCCCGGAGCAATCAAGCGACGATTAAGATGAGCCATTTCAGGACACACGAAATCCGACATGCGCTAATTCATCATGGAGTAATTTTTTAAAAGTGCATTTTATACATGTAGTATTATTTTTGGGAATGACTATGGCATCAGCTTCCTAAAGGAAACTGCACCAGTTCAATGGCATCAGCACTGACTTTGATCACCGATCCCTGTGTATGCCAGGCTCCCAAGACTGCACGCTGAGCAGGGTGTGTGTGGTATTTTATGTCATGAATCGCCGGGCGATGTGTATGACCATGAATGATCCCGTCAACATGATGCTGTTGTAACAGCGTGATCACGGCTTGCGTGTTCACATCCATAATGTGTTCAGATTTCCTGTTGCTGGTTTGTTGGCTATGCTGACGCATTAAGGTGGCAATGGATAAACGCAGTTTAAGCGGCAACCATAAAAATAGTCTCTTAACCAGCCGATTACGGACTATCTTTCTGAAATTTTGATAATTAATATCGTCCGTACACAGGGTATCACCATGTAAGATAAGCAGCTTATGTCCATGGCATTCCAGTACTTTTTGTTCTGGTAGCAAGGTCATACCGCTTTCATTGGCAAACGCTGCACCCAGCAGAAAATCCCGATTACCGTGCATGAAATAACAGTGGATACCTTGCTGGTGTAACAATTTGAGTGCCGTAGCAACCTGACGGTGCAATGAATGAGGATCATCATCGCCAACCCAGATTTCAAATAAATCACCTAAAATGTACAGGCTATCTGCCTGCGTGGCGTCATTGGCTAAAAACTGCAGAAAGCTGGCAGTAATTGCCGGTTGCTGTTCACTAAGATGCACATCTGCGACAAAAAAGGTGCTCATTGGGCAATAAAATCACTCGCGGACAGTGACTTTTTCAATGATAACATCGTCGTGCGGAACATTTTCATGTCCATGGAGGCTATCCGTAGTGACCTGTTTAATCTTATCAACCACATCCATGCCTTCAGTCACTTCAGCGAATACACAATATCCCCAGCCAGTCACAGATTCCGAGCTGAAATTGAGAAAGTTGTTATCAACGACATTGATAAAGAACTGTGCATTTGCTGAATGCGGATCATGGGTACGTGCCATTGCCACAGTCCCACGGCTATTTTTCAGGCCATTGTTAGCTTCATTCTTGATGGGTGCTTCAGTCGTGGATTTTTGTATCATACCGGGCTTAAAACCGCCCCCCTGTATCATAAAACCATCGATAACACGATGAAATATCGTGTTGTCATAGAAACCATCCTGACAGTATTTTAGTAAGTTTTTAACGGTTTCTGGCGCTTTGTCTGCAAAAGTGTCAATAACAATGTCACCATAATTAGTATGAAAAGTAATCATTAAGATCCCTGTTTGTAGGCTTTTAGTGTCAATACTGGATTAGCAGGTAGCTTTTATATCACATCGTGAACCTGTCAGCATCCTGATCACCCTAAAATGAAGAGAAAATGACTGTCATCCTATAAAATCCACGCTTGCAAAGTCGTGATGATCGCGCTCCAATACGCTTTCGAGAGCAAGAAAGTGATGATGGAATCCCTGATGTTAAAAATTTTTAATACCCTGAGCCGTCAAAAAGAAGTATTCAAACCTATTCATACAGGGAAAGTGGGTATGTATGTCTGTGGCGTTACGGTTTATGATCTCTGTCATATTGGCCATGGGCGTACTTTTGTCGTGTTTGACGTTGTGGCCCGCTATTTACGTTATTTAGGCTACTCCCTAAACTATGTACGCAATATCACCGATATTGAAGATAAAATCATATATCGTGCGGCCAAAAACAATGAAACCTGCGAACAATTAGCCGAGCGTATGTTACAAGAAATGTACCAGGATTTTGATGCACTGAACATGGTACGTCCGGATGCTGAACCCCACGCCACTCATCATATCAAGGAGATTATCGCGTTAATTCAACGTCTCGTTGAACGTCAACATGCCTATGTTGCTGCTAACGGTGATCTGGTATTTTCTGTTAACAGTGATCCTGCTTACGGTCGGTTATCCCGTCAAAATCTACAGCAGTTACAGGCCGGGGCCCGGGTTGAAATAACCGATGCCAAACACAATCCCATGGATTTTGTGTTGTGGAAAATCGCCAAAACCGGCGAACAGGGGTGGCCATCTCCCTGGGGTATGGGCCGTCCTGGCTGGCATATTGAATGCTCAGCCATGAATGTAAAACAGCTGGGTTCACACTTTGATATCCATGGTGGGGGTTCAGACCTTATTTTTCCACACCATGAAAATGAAATGGCTCAGTCACATGGTGCTCATGATGGCCCCTATGTCAATTACTGGATGCATTCTGGCATGGTAATGATAAATAAAGAAAAAATGTCAAAGTCCCTGGATAATTTTTTCACTATTCGTGACGTGTTAAGCCATTATGATGCTGAAACCGTGCGTTATTTTTTGATGTCCGGCCACTACCGTAGCCCGCTGAATTACAGCGAAGAAAATCTAAAACACGCCAGAGCCTCCCTTGAACGTTTGTATACGGCGTTGCGCGGGACGCAAATTAACCGTGAAACTCCGGTAAAAACGGTTTTTGAAGCCCGCTTTCGGGCTGCCATGGACGACGACTTTAATACCCCGGAAGCGTATTCTGTATTCTTTGATCTCGCCCGGGAGATAAACCGGCTCAAAAATGAAAATAACCTTATTTCAGCCAATCACTTGGCAGCGGAATTACGTCAACTGGCGGGCGCATTAGGCTTGCTGCAGCAGGATCCTGAACAGTTTTTGCATCATGTTCCACAGCCCGACAACATCGTCAACGAAATTACCCGGATTGAAGCCCTGATTAAACAGCGTAATGATGCACGCCAGGCTAAAAAATGGGCCCTTGCTGACGCTACGCGTGATCAGCTCAATAGCATGGGCATAGAACTGGAAGACAGTAATCAGGGCACAATCTGGCGGCGTAAGTCGTGATGGAAAACCGGGTTTATCTCTCCCGAATCTGTATCCCTTCCTGTGCTTACTGACCACTGCCACTTTGAATAGCGGTGCAATTGGTGATTGCCGTCTGCAGGTTAGCGCTGCCGCTGCATTGTTTCAATACCGCCACATTACTGGCTGCCTGAGTGTTTATCGTCTGCAAGTAACCGGAAACAGCGCTGGATTGGCTTATTTTACTATTTAAAAATGATATTGCCTGGTCAGGATACATCGATTTTGTCTCTGTAAGCTGGGTCAGCAACGACCACAATTCAATCGACAACGGCTGTTGCTGCGTTTCATCACGCTATTTTTATTAATCAACCAGAGTATAGCTGCCTGATACCACTTTGTTGCAAAAGGTGATGTTTATTTTCCTGGCAATGGCGCGGGCAAGCATAAGTCAAAAAGCGCTTTGGCCAGATTAAATAGGGGAGCTAAAAAATAATGCACGATATCACAGAAGAAAATCATGCACTCTCACCGGCACTAAACTGCTGATGCAAGATTATCCGGTTTCAGGGCATTGGCCAGTGCTGCCAGCTGCCCTTCTACACTGGCGTCAACGATACCCATTTCCGTTTCAATAATGCAGCCCCCCTGTGCAAGATGGGTATCCGGTATCACCTCGATGTAATCCTTCTCTGGATGCGCTTTCAGGATCTGTGCAATTTGCTCACGGACCCTGGCCACCTGATCGGGATGAACGTGGAAAATAACCTGTTTCTGATGATTCACCAGCGCAAAAGCCTGGCGTACGATACAGCATGTCAATGCAACATCATCATAATCGTGCAGTATTTTACGCACGGCCTGCAACACAACCTGTGCCAGCTGCAATTCGACCTGACGGTAATATTGGTAACATTGATGATAGGTTTTTTGTATCAGAGTTGCTTGTTGTATCCTGGCTTCTTCGATACCTGCCTGCCATCCCAGCGCTTTTTGTTGATCAAAGATGGCTTGGGCTGCCAGCACAATTTCCCGGGCTTCCGCCTGCGCCGCTGCTATCAATTCAGCTGCCGTCAGATGCTGCTGATATTGCGCTTTTTTCAGTACCAACTGCCCACTCTGTAAACGGATTTCAGTGGGCTTTATTTCAATAAAGGGTAACATGCTGCGCTCACTTTTTTGGCTATTTTATGGCATAAAACCCGCGCCAATGTTGCATGGTTCTGCACAGCACCTGCATCAATACCGCCACTCCCTTTGGGTAATCTTAGCCAGAGACGCCGTATAAATCCCGGCTCCGCATCGCACAGCGCGCCACACCAGAAACTTAAACCCCTGCGTGAAACATACTCCGCCAGCACACCTTCAGGTAACGAATATTGCCATTCATCCGGCCATTTTCCTATCAAGACATCATGCTGAGAAAGGCAAAAACGGTGTCCCTGTACACCAATGGCATGATGTACATGCCGTAAGGTACAGGCTGACAGGTTGGCACGCAGGGATCTGGCATGCAGGATGGCACCTAACCAGCCAGTGAGTTTCCTGAAATGTTCTGGATCACAGGCAGCAATGCCTGCCAACTCGCCAGGGCTGGCATAATCAATATTCAACGCCAGTTCCTGCAATAACAGGCTATTATTGCGCGGGCAATATCGCCAGTCTGGCATTGCTATCATTATGCTGGCCCAGGGAAAAACCAGATGATCCGGATGAATATAACGCGCCGGGCAGAAACGAAACTGGTAAGCGGTGAGGAAAGGGCTCACGAACGTCCCCGGTATCTGAACCAGAAAAATTGGGCAAAATTCGTCAGGATCAGTAAACCGACCAGTAAACTGACCAGAATCATTAATCTACCCCGTGAGCTTTGTGCCACTTGTATGGAAAACAGGCTGGCGTACTGTTCAGACACAGCGAGTTGGCGCACTTCTGTGGAGGGTAATAAAATCACACTGATATGATCATAACTTAAACCCTCAATACTGTTGTTAACCAGTTGCTTTATCTGCGAAATATAAGCATGTACTTGTACGTCTGCGGCATGTTTAATAAATACCGACGCGGATGCCGGGGACAATTTTTTGCCAAAATTATCCCAGTCTTCAGGTAATACCACATGAACTCTGGCAACCAGTACACCATCAATTTCGGAAAGCGTGCGTGAAATTTCCTGCTCTTTGGCGTAGATCAAGCGTGCGCGTTCTTCCAACGGGGAGGAAATTAATCCCTCTTTGGGAAATACGTCGTACAGGGTAGAAAAGTGTTCACGCGGGTATCCCTTACGTCTCAGTATTTCTACGGCACGACTGATATCAGATTTATTCACCAATAATTTTATATTGCCGTCCTTGTCTGGCTCTTTATCTGCTGCCAAGCCCTCTGTCTGTAACAGTGCCAGCATTTCGTTCCCTTCTTTTTGGTTAAGGCCGATGTACAGCTCCGTTTTACAGGCGCTTAAGACAAGAACCAACAGCAGGCAAAATAACGGTCTTTTCACACGTAAACTTCCCTCATTGCGTTTTCATCAGTGTTTCTACATTCTGAGTCAAACGTCCGGCCATTTTAGCCGTCAGCTCTATGATCATGGTGGTTTTCAGCAGGGCGTACTGTGTTTCTATCAGTTGATTCACCGTCATTTCTGGCTGTGTTATTTTCGTTTGCAGATCCAACTTCACTTCCTGATAGCGGTGTTTAAAATCACTGATTGAGCGCAGTATGTCATCACCCATTCCTGCCATGCTGGGGTTGGATTCCATGGCCTGCTCAAAGCGTGCAACCTGCTCAACATCTGCAGAAGAGATATTGATCTCTGCCAGATCGGTTGACACTGCATTTAGCATCTGTTCGCTGACTTCCATGATGATCATTCCTCGTTTTCCGGTTTAACACCGTATTGAATCAGCTGACACAACAGACTGCGTTGCATTAATAACCGGGTTTCAGTTATGTTGTGCAAATCCGATACCTGAGTCATAACCGACGTGCTGGCAGGAGAGATATCTTCCTGAGTTAACGCCATTGCTTCATCAAATCGCTGTACTGACTGAGAAAGTGGCGTTTCCCTGGTCATTATCGGTTCTGCCACCGCGATGACCCTTATCTCCTGGCTCCGTTGATTTACTGACGTCATAAGATCTCCGGTGAATCCATGGCATCAGCAAAATGCCTGAATAACGGATGTTCACTGGCACGTAACGCCTGTATACGGGCATCAAACGCGCAACCCCGGCCCAGACGCCACTCACAAAATGCCAGCAAGGGTCCAAGGGAAGGCCATTTTTCCACCTGCGGTAACGCCATGGCTTCCTGATACTGGCCCTGATTCATCAGGCTGAATAACCGAATCATCATAGCAACTTCATGACAGCCCTGCGTTTCATCCAGCCATCGGGCAATCGTTTCAGCCTGGTCATAACAATGATTGCCGGTACCTGCCAGTGCCAGCTCAGCCAGCAATGCGTTAAAATTTTTTATCATCACTAAATCTTTTGCAAAATACCCTGCATCAGGTCTTTCATGCTACGGGTAACGGTTGAGTTGATATTGTATACCACCGACCATTTATTAATTTTATGCTGTAAATCAGCTAATAATGCCGGGTTATCAGGTCCTTTTTTCAACTCTGCTATTGCATCACTGACATCCTGATTGGCCTTATTGGCATGGTTCAGTAACTGATCTTTTACTGTGTCAAGCGTATTAACACTGGTGCCTGACAAAAATGTATCTGTTGACATAATAGTGATCACCTTCTCAGTGTATTAAAAATATCCTGTGCAGCCTGAATGGCTTCTGCTTCCTGTTGCCATTGCTTATATTGCCCGGGGCCTGCACCCCGTAACAACCGACGACGACAGTCCATTAATTTTTCTTCAAGCTGCCGACTGATGCGTTGTACCAGTTCATCATTAGCACTAACCAGCTGCTCTTCCAGTAAGGTCATCATGCCATTCATTCCCTTTAATATTGACAATATATTGCTGTTTGTTTTTGTTTAGTACGATCCGGTCACCTAAGATAGCGATAATTTTGATACCTTCAGGGGTGGTTGCACCCACCGGGTATTTGCGATTATCCGACAGCACAATATAAGGGACCTTCCCGAGAGATATGGCGCGCACAACAAATGTCAGTGTTGGTTTGCTGGAGGGCGCAATCAATTCCAAGGTATAGGTGCCCGAAAAATCGCGATTAAATTCAGTTTGCAGCAACGCAAAACGACGCATTTGTGCATCATTCAGCTGCCCCTGTAACTCAATACGCTGGCCCCTATCACGATAGCTCAGGTGTTCTTTTAAAGCCCAACTGACTAATAACTGTTCCAGTCGCACGATATGTTCCTGTGCGGTGATCACCTGTACATGGTTTTCAATGCCCAGTAAACCGGGTACATCACGTTTGAGTCGTTCCTCCAGGTGAGGCCACTGTGTGTCTTCTTCACGTACTTTTCCTGTCAATTGAATCCAACCTGCTTTAGCACCACGCAACGAGATAATCTGGTCATAACCCAATTTTTGTATAATAAAATCAACTTGCTGTTTAATTTCTTCTTGAGTACGAATATCAAGCCGGACAGGTAATTTTGCCTGTGTCAGAAAACGTTGCAGTAACAGACGATTTTGAATCTCATCAAGCCAGCCACGGAGTACCAGCTCGACGGAATCCGGTTGAGTATCAAGGTAGACCTGATCAAAACCCTGTTCTTTAAGAAAGCTATTGATCCTGTCTATGGACAATTCTGCGGTTGTTCCCCCTTTTCCTCGCCATAGCCCTTCACTGAGCAACCCAAGGATGATGATCAGCAGTAACACACTCAGCCCAACCATCAGATAACCCATACGTCTTGATCTGCCCTGCGCAGCAGTTATCGGCATGACGGGCGATTTTTGTTCCAGCCGGGCAGGAAAGGATTGCTGGCCGGAACAAAATGCCCAGATCAACGGCCCGGCTTGCTGGCAGGCCAATGCTTCCAGGCTGTTGCCCACTGCAAGGGGAAAACCATTCTGGCAGGGGGCGATATTGTCGGCAAAACCCGCCAGCACCACCGCCTCTTCACTGACATTCAAAGTCAGATGTACGGCAGCGATGCCCTCATCAATGAGCACCACATCGGCCAAAAGGGGATCGGACCCCACCCTAACAGGGCCCGTTTCCAGAGGAATATCGATGCCTTGATTCAGCCCGGTATAAAATCGAATTTTCCAACTCATTGTGACGTCCTGGTGGTACCCGCTTCTCGGCAAAAATCCCTGTCAGGTTCACATTCTCCTTGCCTGACGCGCCAACCTGGCTTGCGGCCACGGTGACATGCCACTAATGTTGATGCCTGGCCCTGCAGGCTTAATTGTTGCTGCACACTTTTTGCCTGTTCAAATGCCAG
>CAZBYB010000017.1:23336-24953 GCA_964496225.1 uncultured Yersinia sp.
CGCTCACCAGCGAGTCGTAACCGACCCGTGCGCAGTTGCCCAGCCGGTGGTCGTTTTCCGAAATATCGGGCTTTGATTGGAATATTCGTCGGCCTCCAGTAAGCGTAAATCACGGTTATTACTCACCGCCAGATACTGAGCAAGGCTGCCATTGTCATCAATCAACCGGGGTTCGATGATAAACAAGCGTACTGATCGACGTACCACATCAGACTGATTACGGAATAGGGCACCCACCCAAGGTATATCCCCCAGTAGCGGGATCTTACTGACTGATTGGTTAAGTTCATCACGATAGATACCGCCTATCAGCAAACTTTGCCCGTGCCCAACTCGGGCAATCGTGTCCACCACAGTACGGCTGATAGTAGGGATACCATTAAGCCCGGAACTGTTGGGTTTCTGATTGCCATCCTCGATATGTAAACTGAGATTAATTTCCGCCTGTTCCCCACGCTGGATAATGCGCGGCACCATACGCAACATGGTGCCATAATCGATGGATTTCAGTTCAGCGACACGTTCGCCGTAAACTTTGACATAATAGGTTTCACTGTGATCGATGATCGCCTGGCTATTTTCTTGAGTGAGCAACGTAGGCCGGGAGACGACTTGCGCATTGCCTTTTCTTTGCAGTAAATTCACTTGCGCTAACAAATGGTTCAGACCACGGCGATCCAGTAAACTGCTCACCAGATTTGCTGATTGCGGTCCAGTATTGGATCCCGTTGAGGTACGAATATCCACCCGCTTACCCGCACCCGCATTAACCGATAACTGCCAGTCAACACCCAGCTCTGCCATATTTTCCGCACTGATATCAATGATTGATAATGCCACTTCAATACGCGCGGAAGGTTTATCCAACACCTCAATAAGGCGCTGATACATAGGCAACCGCTCCTTGCTGTCTCTGACAATAATGGCATTTATTGAAGGCTCTGCCTGTACCACAACCCCTCCCAGCGGGGGTGCTGTAGCGCTATCCTGGCTGGCATTCACGGGTGTTTTCCCTACGGTACGAATACTGGCACCCCCAAGCACTCTGGAAAGAATTGTCGCCACTCCAGGTGCTTCAATGGTACTGTCACGATACTGAATATTTCTGTCCACCGCCGTAGCGTATTTAAGAGGAAAGATTTCTACTACAGAATCACCCTGCTTCTCACTGCGTAGACTGTGTTGCTGATCCAGGGCCGCTGCGGTCTGTTCAACTAACTCCAGATAGCGCGGTGGGCCTGATACATAGACTATCTTGCCCCCCTTTTCCGTCTTCCAGCTAAAACGGGGTTCCCATATCCCTGCTTGTTTGAGTGCATTAACTAACTCGTTTTCACTCACCCGATCCAGTTTTAATAAACGTGACTGTGTTTCCGTTGATTTAAAAACATAAAGTACCGCACCATCGTAATACCAAATCAGGTTATACAGTGAAGACAGCTGCTGTAATAATACTTGGGGATCATTATGCTCAAAGCGCCCACTGACGACATCAGTCACCCTGTCACTGACGATGACTGAAACATCATAATTGGCCCCAAAACTGACGAGAAGATTACGTAAACTTTCACCTTCTGCGACAAAACTATAGGGTGCAGGGAGCCAGTCCAGCTCCAT